>JARBUG010000208.1 GCA_029239785.1 Symbiobacteriaceae bacterium
GGTCGGGTCTGGTCAGGGGTTGAGGAGCATCGCAGCGTTAGTTCACCATCTTTGCGGTAGCAAAGATGATACCGACGTGTAAGCCGCTGCGCCGCGACGACGCCCCTGGCCGGGCCCGACCGCCGCCGCAGAACGCGACGCCCCTGGCCGGACCCGGATCGCCGCTCCTTAGCGCGATCCCCCATTGACCACAGCCACCGTGTCCCGGGCAATGACCAGCTCTTCGTTGGTCGGAATTACCCAAATCTGGACCTTGGAGCTCGGGGTGGAGATCGTCCGCTCCTTCTTGGACCGGGTGTTGTTGATCTCCTCATCCAGCTCGACGCCCAGGTAGCTCAGGTTCCGGCAAACGGCGCCCCGCAGCAGGTTGGAGTTCTCGCCAATGCCGCCCGTGAAGATGATCGCATCCACGCCGTTCATCGCCGCCGCATAGGCACCGATGTACTTGCGCAGGCGGTACTCCATCATGTCGAAGGTCTCCTTGGCCCGGGCCTCGCCCTTCTCCATCTCTTCTTCGATCTGCCGGGCGTCGCTGGAGATGCCCGAAATGCCCTTCATGCCCGCATGCTTGTTCAGCATGGAGTTGAGCTCCTGCACCGTCAGCTCTTCACGCTGCATGATGTAGAAGAGGGCGCCGGGGTCGACATCGCCCGACCGGGTGCCCATGATCAGGCCTTCCAGCGGGGTGAAGCCCATGGAGGTATCAAACGACTTGCCGTTTAGGATGGCGGCCACGGAAGAGCCGTTGCCCATGTGGCAGGTGATCACCTTCAGGCCGTCCAGCGACTTGCCCAGGTTGGCAGCCAGCCGCTCGGAGACGTACCGGTGCGACGTGCCGTGGAAGCCATACCGGCGGACCTTGTGCCGCTTGTACATGGCGTAGGGCAGGGCGTACAGGAAGGAAGTCCGGGGCATCGTCTGATGGAAGGCGGTGTCGAAGACGCCGACCTGGGGCTTGCCCGGCAGGGCGGCCTCGGCGGCCAGAATGCCCGTCAGGTTGGGCGGGTTGTGCAGCGGGGCCAGGTCGAAGAGCGCCCGCAGGGTCGACTTGACCTCATCGGTGATCAGGACAGAGCTGGTGAAGGCTTCGCCGCCGTGCACGACGCGGTGGCCGACTGCAGCAATCTCGTCCATCGACTTGACGACGCCATATTCGGGGTGCGTGAGCGCAGCCAGCGTCTTCTTGATACCGGCGGTGTGGTCAAGGATGGAGGTAACCTCCTTGATCTCCTTGCCCCCCGGGACCTTGTATTCGAAACCGGCATCTTCCATACCGATGCGCTGCACGAGGCCGGTGGCCAGCATCTGCTCCGTCTCCATGTTGAGCAGCTGGTACTTCAGCGAAGAGGAGCCGCAGTTCAGAACGAGGACCATCATGGCTATCTGGCACCTCCATTCTTGATGCGGTGGCCGTTCGTGTCGTACTTGAAGAAGCCTTCGCCGGCGGCAACGCCAAGCTGGCCGGCCCGGACAAGCTTCTTCAGAATGCGTGACGGGCGGTACCGGACTTCGCCGTACTCACGCCACAGACGCTCGCACATGACCAGGACGGTGTCGAGGCCGATCTGGTCGGCGGTCTCCAGGGGGCCGCGCGCCATTTCGAAACCGAGCCGCATGGCGGTGTCGATATCTTCGGCCGTGGCGACGCCTTCCATCAGGACGGCGCAGGCTTCATTGATGAGGGGCACGATCAGGCGGGTGGTCACGTAGCCGGTGGCTTCGTAGACTTCCACGCCGGTCCGGTCGAGGGCGTCAACGAGCGCCTTGACTTCGGCGACGGTGGCGTCGGAGGTCTTCAGGCCGCGCACGATTTCGACCACGCGGGTCTTGGTGTAGGGCGTGACATAATGGCAGCCGATGACCCGGTCGGGCCGGTAGGTGGCGGCCGCAATCTCGGTGATGGAGAGGGTGGAGGTGTTGGAAGCGAGGATGACATCCTTGCGGCAGATCTGGTCGAGGGTCCGGAAGATCTGCTTGTCTTCCTCGATCTCTGCGATGTGTGCGTGCAGCACGAAATCGGCGTGCGCGAGCTGGGTGATATCCGTGGTGTACTGGACCCGGGCCATGGTCACCTTCTTTTCGGCCTCGGTGATGGCCCAGTGCTCGATCTGGTGCTGAAGGGCAAGGTCCAGGGCCCGGCGGGCGGCTTCAAGTTCCGCCGGCGTCTGACCGACGACGATCACATCGAAACCCTTGGAGGCTACCAGTTCGGAGATGCCCCGGCCCATCAGACCGGTTCCGATAATACCCCAAGTACGAATTGCCATGTGTCACTCTCCTACTCTGCAACGGCTCAAACTGCTGGCACTTTGTCCCTCAACATAATACCCACATTCTATAGTCTTTCCTAGAGGCGCGGGTGCCAAATAGCCCTTCTGCGCTACCGTTACTGCCATTGTGCGGCAAATAACTCATCCGAATGGATGGTGTGTTGGCCCGATTGCCCAGGTAACCGCATTCGGGCGCAGGACGGATGGTTGGTGCGGTTTTCGGCCGTGGTTGGGCGCCGTGCGCGGTAGTTGAGACGCCCGGAGTTTGATGTTCGGGATTTACACAACGTAAACTGATATGGCATAGGTTTATATCATCTCGGAGGAGGATCCTTCGTTGACCGTAAAGAAAATGCGTTGGCTGGCGGGGGTGCTCGCCGCTCTTTCTGTTGTTGCTGTTACAGGGCCTGCTGCCCGGGCTGCTGTGCCGGGGGCGCCCTGGTTTGATTTGCGGATTGCCACTGTGCCGCAGGCGCTGGCAGCGCCGCTGCAGATGACTGCTGATTACGTTTCGTTCTGGTTGTATGTAGATGGGCTGCCGTGGGTGCAGTACCAGGAGATGCGGGCCGCCGGGATTGCCGTGCCGCCGACCTACTTGGCCCGGGCGGCGACGCCGCTGCCGGGGCTGTCGGAGGATGCGCCCGCTGAGGCGGAGGAACCGGTGGTAGTGCAGGAAGAAGAGGTTGCAGGGGAGCAGGGAGCGCTGCCTGATGAGGAGCCGGCGTTTATGCCGGGGGCGCTGCCGGAGGAGCCGGCGGCGTACGAGCCCGGGGCGGAGGAGGCGAAGCATCCGATTGCGGCGCCGGGGCCGAAGCCGCAGCCTGCGCCGGGGCCGGACTCTGGGTCGAAACCTGAGCCCACCCCGGCGCCGACTCCTGCCCCCAAGCCCCAGCCTGCCCCGACTCCTGATTCTAAGCCCCAGCCGACTCCTGTCCCCAACCCTAAGCCTACCCCGGCCCCTGCTCCTGCCCCTGTCCCGGTCCAGCCCGCCCCGGCCCCCGGTCTCACCACCGCCGAGCAGCAGATGCTCACCCTCATCAACGCCGAGCGCGCCAAGGCCGGCCTGGCGCCCCTCACCGCCGACCTTCGCCTGATCGCCACGGCCCGTGCCAAGAGCCAGGACATGGTCGACGGCGACTACTTTGACCACAACTCCCCGACCCTGGGCTCCCCCTTCGACCAGATCCGGGCCGCCGGCATCAGCTACCAGGCGGCTGCCGAAAACATCGCCGGCAACCAGAGCGTTCAGGCCGCCCACACGGCGCTCATGGCGAGTTCTGGACATCGGGCCAACATCCTGAGCACTAAGTTCACCAAGGTCGGCATCGGCATCGTCGAAGGCGGCCGCTACGGCATGATGGTCACCCAGCAGTTTATTGGGGAGTAAGCCCTTTCCTTTAGGCATGCTCCGGACGATCGGCCGACCCCCGCAGCTGAGGCCCTGGGCCACGGGCACCGTCGGCGCCCTGGGACTCTTATTGCATGCTGTGGCACCCAGACCCATGCATAATCGCTCCGAGATCACGACAGACCCTCGATACAGGCCTCAATCGGGGGTTTTTCTCGCGCTCGGACTCCTTTTGCATGCCGAGCCAGGCACTGATATGCAAAAGGAGCCGCAGGTGCCGGTTTCCTTGGTCACCAGGTCAGGGCAAGGGCACCGGTCACCACGTGCCCAGGCGCCCGGGTCTCCTCAGAGCCCGGCGGGTGAATTATTCCCGTAACCCAACAGGAATCGGCGACGGTTCCCACGAATTTCCAGCGGAATCCACTTGTGGAGGTCTTCGCACGTGAGCAACCGGCTCGTCCATGCCCCTGTACCGCTGCTCCTCGACCCAAAACAACCTGCCTCTGCGAAGGTAATCTGGATGGCCCTCCGCCTGGCCCCGGAGGCCCGCCCGGCCCAACTCCAGACCCTGACGGGGCTCTCCCGGCACACCATCCTCAGAGGCCTTACCGCACTGGAGGGCTACAAGCCCCCCCGCCTCGAACCCCGGGTCAAGGTGTCTGCCGCACTCCTGGCGGAGCCGACCGTGGGCGACCAGGCCAAGGTGCTCTATGGGCTCATACAGACACTCCCCGGCGCCCGTAGTTACGGTGGTCGGTTCACTTATGCCTCTCTCCGTAGTTTGACTGGGTGGAGCCTCACTACGCTGCGGCGGGCCATCAGCGAACTGGCAGGTGCCCACTGGATTCGCCTTCGGCAGAAGAACCGGCTCACACCCATCTCTTTCAGACTCGGAACCCCGGAAGTGCGGCGCGCCGCTGCCGAAGCGGAGGCGGCCGCCAGGCGCCTCGAGCGGGCCGAGAACCGCGGCGAGGCGCTCATGCAGGAGTATCTCTCGCTGCTAGTCGACTGTACTGACTTTGCCGACAACATCAAACCCGGCTGGCTGGTCAACCCACTGACAGGCGAGCGGCTCGAACTGGACCGCTTCTACATCTCGAAGAAGGTTGCCTTCGAGTATCATGGCGACCAGCACCACCGGGCGACGGAGCGGTTTCCCCAGGCTTCCGTTGAATCTCAAATCGTGCGCGACTTCATGAAGGCGGGGAGGTGCCTATACGAAGAAGTTCTGCTGGTCGTTCTCTTCCCGGAAGACCTCTCCTTGCAGGGCATGCTCCGCAAGGTAGGCCGGAGTGGATTGCCGATGCGGTCTCTGGACGGTCAGGCGCCGCTGGTCGACCTGCTGGAACGGGAGAGCATCACATACTTTGCCGGGGTTCAAGCGGGCAGAAGAGCGGATGCGAGGTAGGCCGGGGGCGCTGTCCTCGGGGGCTGTGCCCGCACCGCCGGCACGGCGCTCCCAGTTACACTCGCCCTGCGGACGCCGACCGTCCGGAGACGCCGCCCTCTTGCCATACATGGCGGCAACTTTGGCACCTGCGCTCCCCCCTCTACATATCATGACCAGCAGGAGACGGAGTTTTACCGTCGCCTCGGTCACTCGGGAGCGGTCCGCCACATACCTGCACGCAGCGGAGCCGCCGGAGGACCCTAAGCGTCGTTTTAGGAAGGGGGAACCAGCACGTGGCGGATCAGTGCACCCAGCTTCTGAAGCTGGATTGCCTGGTGTGCGAGAGCACCGGCGAGGCCTGCGTCGAGTCTCGTTTCGTGCTGCCGCGCAAGGCGAAGAAAATCGCCGAGATTCAGGCCCGCGTCGTGGATTTGTGTGCGGAAGTGATCGACTGCCAGGTAATGGTCAGCGGCGTCCTGCACAAACAGATCTTCTTTGTGGGCGAGGATCATCACGTACATCATGTCCCGGAAGATGTTCCGTTCACCGTGTTCATCGACTGCCCCGGGGCCGTCACTGGCCAGAACGCCACGGTCTCGGCCCGCATCGTCAAGCTGACCCATACCCTGGAGTTCTGCCAGGAACTGTGCCAGCGTGCGGTGCTGCAGTTCGTTGTCCGGGTGACGGAGGACTGCCAGGTGAACGCCATTCTCGACCCCAACGGCCCCCTGGTCAAAGCCGAATGCGTCGTCGGCGAGACCACCCGGGCGGTCACGGTCGAGAATGAGGTCGATCTTGATCGCCGGGCCAAGAAGATCCGCGACGTCCAGGTCGCCCTGGAGCACGTCAAGGCGGAGGCATCCGACGGTCAGGTCCATCTGCAAGGCGTCATCGTCAAGTCGATCTTCTACATCTCGGAAGATGATGTCGAGTTCTATCAGGAAGAGCGGGTTCCGTTCTCGGCGATGGTCGAAGTGGCCGGCGCCGAGCCGGGCGACAACGTCAGCCTGAAGGCGCAGATTCTGCGGGTCGATCGCTTCCTTTCGAACGGGCGGCAGGTGCGGCAGCGCATCGTCCTGTCGGTCTTTGTGAAGGTGACCCGCACCTGTGAGCTGAACGTGGCGGAGGACGCCAACGGGCCGCAGGTGATGGCTTCCCGGGTGATTTCCACCAACTCCCGCCAGATTCTCGTGGAGAACGCGGCCGACCTGAACCGGCCGGCCCGCAAAATCCAGGAGATTCAGGCCCGGGTGGAGGACGTCGCCGCCGAGGTGATCCCTAACAAGGTCCTAATTTACAACAGCCGGATTGATGCACGGAATCACGCGTAGCTTGCCGTCAGGATGTACGTAGACTCTTTCGATGTAGCGGCGTACGGCCGCTTGTTTTTGTTCTGGGGGATAGTTGTCCAGTTCTTCCTCGGTCAGCGGGGTGATCTGCTCCGGGGTCCAGTGAGGAAGTAGGGCGTTTTCCTTGGAGATCTCGTCAAGCATCGTCGTCAGGCTCGCCACGCGCTCACCCAGTTCTCGGATGGCGCTGCTCACGTGCTCCAGTTTAACCAGCCCCTTGGCGACCAAGGCCTGCAGTTGAGTCTGCTCCTGCTTGACCTCTTCCAACTGCTTCTCCAGGTGTTTGACGTCGGCGCTCGTTGCCCTTGGCCTTGCCTGCTGTGAAGCCTCTTGAACGGCTTTGAAGTGGTTCACAGGCGATGTCGCCCACTCGACTACCTTTGCCCAGACCGCTTCGTCCAGCTTTTCTGCAGGCATGTGCGGGAGAGCGCACTTGGTCCGGCGCTCAATCGTATGACTGGTGCAGCGATAGTAGCGGTTGTTCGTTTTGCGGTTCAAGTGCATTCCATAGAGTGAGGCACCACAGATACCGCACGCAACCACACGGCTGAGCAAGAAGAAGTGCTTGGCTTCTCTGCCGGCGTATTTACGGCGGCGGTCAACCAGAGCTTCCTGAGCGAGTTCCCAGGTGCGCTCGTCCACCAGCTTAGGGATCGGAATCGTCATCCAATCCTCGGGCGGACGCATCGTGGCGGACTTGCGCTGCTCCTTGGGGAGGTGGGGATTCTTGTGAGTTCCCTCGGTGTTGTACTTATGTACGACCTGCAACCCGGTGTAGGCGGGGTTGCTGATGATGTGTCGGATGGAGCAGGTGGCCCATTTCTCGGCCCGCTGGGGCGGGGGAACCTTTAGCCCGTTCAGGCGGGTGGCG
>JARBUG010000209.1 GCA_029239785.1 Symbiobacteriaceae bacterium
GCGGCGGAGATGCGAACAGGATGTGGGCGGGATGTAAGGGGGAGGTCGGCGGGATGTGAGGGGAAGGTGGGCGGGGTGACAGGGAGAGGTTGGCGGGGGGCAAGAGGGGTCTCGGCGGGCGCGATGATGCCTTTGACCCAGGTAATTAGTGCTTTTCGACCATTCGGTCATCTCTCTGACAGACTTATACTTTAGGCGGAGTTGAAACGCGTAAAGGAGGAGTGAGAACGATGGCCATTCAGTGGACAGAAGCGCTCGCGGTCGGCATTGACGACATCGATACGCAGCACAAGGAACTCTTCCGTCAGGCTGACCGGCTGCTTGAAGCATCCCAGAAAGGGATCGGCATGGAGGAACTGAACCGAACCCTGACCTTCCTGGGCAAGTACGTCATCGATCACTTCGGGACCGAAGAGCGCTACATGGACCGATTCGACTACCCGGCGGCGCGCATCCATAAGAAAGAGCACGCCGACTTTGTGGCCGAATTCGTCAAGACCAAGGAGAAGATCGACCGGGAAGGCGCCTCTCTGGCCGTGCTCTTTCAGATGCAAAAGCGCATTGTGGAGTGGCTGAACAACCACATTCGCAAGGAAGATAAGGCGTTGGGCGTCTACCTGAAGACGAAGTTAGTCACGACACACAGATAAAGTAGGTGTGCTGGTCATGCGCCTGACACTCTTCACAAAACTTGCCTCCGCCTTTGGACTGACTGCACTGATCGCTGCGGCGCCCGGCATCTACCTTGCATTTACATACCTTCCGCCCAGCACCGGACTGCTGCTGGTGCTGCCCTTTCTGGCGGTGGCTGCTGCCGCGGGCGCCCTGGCCGCCCGTGCCCTCAGCCGCCGGGTACAGCGGTTACTGGCAGCCGGCAGGGCGCTGGCGGACGGTGACCTGTCGGTGGAGATCGCCGCCGTTGGCCGTGATGAGCTGGGCCAACTGGGCGCCGAACTGAGCCGCCTGGGGGCGGCTTTGCGAGAGATGGTCCAGGCGCTGGACGGCAACACCCGGGCGGTGGTGGACGCATCCGATCAGCTATCGTCGGCCTCGGGGCAGGCGGCAGCGGCTTCGGCCAATGTAGCCCGGGCTGTGGCCGGCGTGGCGCAGAACGTCAAGGAGCAGGCCCGGTCTGAGAGCGACATCCGTGCGACGGTCCACTCGCTCCAGGAGACGGTGCAGCAGAACGCCGACGACTCCAATCGGGCGGTGACCGAAGTCCAGCAGGTAAGCGGGCTGATCAAGGAGATGTCGTCGGCGATTGAGCGGACGGCTGCTTCGGCACGGGATGTGGCTGAGGGCTCAGGCCGGACGCTTGCGATCGCCCGGACCGGCGGTCAGGTGCTGGAGCAGACGGTGGCCTCCATCGATGCGATTCGCACCGTTGTGGAGCAGGGCGCGGCCGCGATTGCCGAGCTTGGGAAGCTCTCTACCCAGATCAGTGCGATTACGGCCACCATGACAGGGATCGCTGCGCAGACCAACATGCTGGCCCTGAACGCCAACATTGAAGCGGCCCGGGCCGGTGAACAGGGCCGGGGGTTCCGGGTGGTGGCAGATGAGGTGGGCAAGCTGGCGCACCGGTCGGCCACGTCGGCCAGGGAGATCGCGGCCCTCGTCCAGACGGTCCAGCTGCAGACGGCGGAGTCGGTGGCAGCCATGGAGGCGGGGACCGTCAAGGTGGAAGAAGGCAGCCGCCTGGCCGCAGAGGCGGGCGTTGCCCTGCGTGAGATTCTGGCGACGGTGGACCGGGCGGCCCAGGCAGGGGCCGGGATTGCAGAGCTGGCCGACCGGACTGCCCGGGACGCCCGGCAGGTCGTGGAGGCCTTCGATTCGATCGTGGGCATCATCGAGGCGAATTCCTTCTATATGGCGGAGATGGGCGCCGGGGCATCGACGGTCGACCAGGCGGTGGCACAGATTGCGGCGGCGTCAGAGAGCAATGCGAATGCCACCGAGGCCGGGTCGGCGGGGGTGCAGCAGCTGAGCGCCTCGGCCCAGGAAGTGGCGGCCTACGCCCAGACCTTGCTGTCCATTTCGCAGGAGCTGCGGGAGCAGGTGGTGCGGTTCAAGTAGTAACGCCCGCATCAACATCGCGAAAACGCCTGCTGTACAGATGACAGCAGGCGTTTTCGTGTCAAGTGTCCGGCATTCAGTTCCTGGCCCGCCGGACTGCCCAAGTGCTACACGGCCAGCCTGGCGAATATCCTCCAGCCGGCGCCGTGAGACCTGCAGTTCTCCACTGGCGACTGTAACCGTATAGGTAATGTCCAACTCGTCACTGTAGTAGGAGCCGGCGAAGGTGTGCAGTTCATCGCTGCTGATGGCAATCGGCTCAGCCGGAGCCGGAGAAGCAGGGGGCGGTGGGGTGGGACCCCACTGGACAGAATCGCCCAGGTAGACCTCGGCCACCTTCAGGGCGATCGACTGGGGCGCGAAGGTGGACAGGTTCGCGAGGATGACGACGCCGAGCCGCAGCGTCGGGAACCGGAGCACCACGGTGCGGAATCCGGCATCGGCGCCGCCATGCCCGACGTATGGGATGCCGTTCTGGCTCTTGTGCCACATGCCGAAGGCGTAGTGGCTATCCTCCCCGCTGGTCAGGAAGTATGGCTCCTGGAGCTGCCGGATGAGCTGTTCGTCTCCAACGACGGGGCGTTCGAAGTTGATCAGCCATTTCGCCAGATCGCCCACGGTGGTGAAGAGGCTGGTGGCGCCCACGTTGGCGTAGCTGAGCACACTCTTTCTGAACCCGGTCGTCTGCTGGTTGGGCCTGTAGGAGTAGGCACGGTTCGGCACGATCTCTTCGTGGTCATCGAAGAAGAGGGTGGAGGTCATGCCGAGGGGCTGGAAGATGCGGGCGTCGGCAAACTGACGGAGGGATTGACCCGTCACCCGCCGGACGATTTCGGCCATCAGCGTGTAGCCGGTGTTGCAGTAAAGCCACTCGGTGCCGGGGGGAAAGTTGAGTTCCCGCTGGCGCTTTACGATCTCCATGATCTGGTGATGGGTGATGACGTCATCCATGCGCCAGCCGGCCATGGTCAGGAGTTCCCACTGGTCGCGCAGGCCGCTGGTGTGGTGGATCAGGTGGCGGATGGTGATGGGGTGGCCCAAGTCGGCCAGTTCGGGCAGGTGGGTGTGGATCTCGTCGTCGAGGGAGAGCTTTCCTTCGCGGGCCAGCAGGGCCATGGTGGCCGCGGTGAACTGTTTGGAGAGGGAGGCGACGTGGAAGATGGTGGCGGGGGTGATGGGGATGCCGTACTCCAGGTTGGCGGAGCCGTACCCTTGCTGGTAGACGATCTGGCCTTCGTGAATGATGGCCAGGGCGGCGCCGGGGGAGTCGGGCCGGTTCCATTCGGCGAAGAGGGCGTCGACGGCGGGGAGGGTGGCGACGGCTTCAGGCATGGCTGGTACCTCCGGATGATTCAGGTAGTCAGGTAGTTCTGTTCGTCGGGTGCTTGGGCCTGCTTCTAGACGCCCCTCGCCGTCGACGTTCTCGTGCGACTAGCCTAAAAGTCGTGGTAAGTAACTATTTGGTGATTTCCGAAAGGGGGATCGGCCCCGGGCGCTGAAGATCCCTCGGGGGACGCAAAGTCACCGGCCTACAGTTCCGCCACCGGGCGGAGCCGTGGTAGTGGGACCGCCGGAGTCTGGGGGCGCCCATTGCCTGCCACCCACACCCGCGGTTCGCCGCGGGGTTTTTCGCTCCACCGGCGAAGTCGGCGCGGAGCCACCGTACTACTGCTTGCTGCCGCTCTTGCTGGCTGTTCTCCGGGTGCCATAGAGCCACCGCACGAAGTGCCAGTTGACCGAGCCGCGACCGAAGTCTCGGCCCCGGAAGCGACGCCCCCCGTTTCCTGCGATGCGCAAACGGCGTCGAGCGGCGCGGCAGCGCGCTCGCGGTGACGCCAAAGCCGTTGCACAAGGATGGGCCAATCTTGTTGCCAACGGCTGGCCCGTCTCCGGTATGGATCGTCCTCCCTCCAGCAGACCTGGGAGTTCGAAACCGTCTGCGACCAGGGAAGGTGGCGCGTCAGGCGAAGCGGGAAGAATGGCCCGTTCGAAGGACCCCTGGCAAGCGTCGAGGGACAGGACGGCCCGCTCACGGAATCGTTGGCCCTCAGGCTGGTTGACGAAACCCGCGGGAGGGGCCGGGTCTTGGGCGAGCCCGATGCGGAGAGCGTTGAAACAGAAAATCGAACCGTGGAATATCATCTTCGCCAGATGCAGATACGCTTCGGTTCAGATGACCGGGTTCAGGCAGTGAGCATCCGTTCCGGCGGGAGCAAGTCAGGCATCTTGATTGGAACTCCTGCTGAGGTGGTGAGGACGATCCATGGCCCGTCCAGCAACTTTGTCTATGATTTGCGCGGAGGGCAGTCGTTGGCGTTCAAAGTGGAGGGCGGCGTTGTCGTGGAGATTCAAGTTCACTAAACCGAATCAACTGGCGGCGATGACAAAGACCCGCCGATACAGCTACTTGGTGTGGGGGAGAATCGCAGTCTCCTTCATCTCGCTCGTACTCCTGGGCAGTGGCTGCAGCCTGAACCACCCTCAGGCGGCCAGCATGGAGCCTGGGGGGAACTCAATAACCACGGACAACGCGATCGAGGCATTAAGGCAGCAACCTGCCCCAGACCCCCTGGCCGAACCGCTGCCCTGCAATGACGGCATCGTCCCGACCGAAGATGAGATGTACGACCTCCTGGTTCGTCTCTCCACCTACGCCCCACTGGAACACTTGACGGGTCCCGCGCTTGAACTCGAGAAACAGTGGATGGCGCTGGAGCGCTCGGGTTGGCCGCCGGAGGCGGACACGTGGGTAGGCAACGGCTGGCATGGACTGACCATCGAAGCGCAGCCGGATCAGACCTATCTAGTCGACCTTGAACATGGTCTCTACACTCGGTATCACGACCGGTTTCTCGTCGTCTGCAACGATGGCCGATGGCAGGTCAGGAGCCATGCGGAGGGACTGGACGGCGCCTGGAAGGAGCCCGCCAAAGAGCTCCCGGGCCAGAGCGGTGATCTGACCCCTGATTTGGCCATCGCCCTGGTTCGCGTAGCCAAGCATGCCACCGGCCCCTGGGCAGTTCAAGTGTTGACCGGCTACGCGCTGGAGTCTGAGCGGATCCAGGCCATGTACCGGGCTTGGCAACTCAAGGAAGAGCGCGACCCGTGGTGGCGCGCCACCGCTCAGATCACACCCACCCCTGTTTCCGAAGACCTGGTCGAAGGGAAGTTCGGCACCCTGCGTATCCGGCTGCAAAAGGTGCAGGGTTTGTGGAAGATCCAGAACTTCACAGAAGGTGGCACCTGGGTTACCCAGCTTGTGGACACGACGTGGACCAAGTCCGGGCTTGTTTTTGATCCGCCCTTCTCCATACAGCCGGGGGTAACGGTGCCAGAGAAAGTGGAGGGGTTCCTGGGTCCGCCTGACACGATCACGTCGGACGGATCAGAGACGGTCTTTGCCTACCACCGGCGGCAGATTCAGGTCCGCTTCGATGCACGGGGAAGGGTCAAGCTCCTCTCCATGAAGACCGGGGCCTCGGGCTCAGGCGTCAAAGTGGGCAGCCCCGTTGCGCTGTGGGAGATGGTCTACGGCCCCCAGGCCGAAGTGGATGAGGACGTGAAGGACCGCCTGCTCTATGTATGCAGGAATGGGAAGGTATCGGAGATCATCTATACGGCATCAGGCAACGAACCGGCGGGCCTTACTGACTGTCGGTGAAAATGAGGGACCCGCGAGCGCTTCGCGGGTCCTTTGTCATGGGCCGCAGAGAGGATTTCCGGGCGCCACAGGGAAGAATAGTGGTAGCTTAGTTTGGGCGGTATACAAAGTCGAAGGAAGGGAACCCCATGCGCTTTCCCGATGGCTTCCTCTGGGGCGCTGCCACCGCAGCCTATCAAATTGAAGGCGCCGCCCACGAAGATGGGCGGGGCGATTCGATCTGGGACCGGTTCAGCCGTACACCCGGCAACACGGTCAACGGCGACTCCGGCGATGTCGCCTGCGACCACTACCACCGCTTCGAGTCCGACGTCGATCTGATGGCCGACCTGGGGCTGAAGGGGTACCGCTTCTCCGTGGCCTGGCCCCGGATTCAGCCCACGGGCAGGGGGGTAGCCAATCAGAAGGGGCTCGACTTCTACCGGCGGCTGGTGGACCGGCTGCTGATGCGGTCCATCACCCCGATGGTGACGCTCTACCACTGGGACCTGCCCCAGGCGCTGCAGGATGAGGGCGGGTGGTGCAACCGCGACACGGCGGAGCGGTTCGGGGAGTACGCGGCGATCATGTTTGACGCCCTGGGCGACACGGTGCCGTTCTGGATTACCCATAACGAGCCCTGGTGCGCCTCCATGCTGGGCCACTTCCGGGGTGTGCATGCGCCCGGTTTCAAGGATCTGCGCCTGGGGATCATGTCGGCCCACCACATGATGCTGTCGCACGGGCGGGCGGTGGCGGAGTACCGGCGGCGCGGTTTGCCCGGGCAGATTGGCATGGCGCCCAACCTGCTGCCGGCCTACCCGCTGACCGATTCGCCCGCCGACCGTGATGCCACCCGCCTGTCCGATGGCTTTACCAACCGGTGGTACCTGGATCCCGTGCTGAAGGGGAGCTATCCGGCGGATATGCTGGCGGACTATACACGGATGGTTGGAGAACTGGACTTCATTCGCCCCGGCGATCTGGAGGCGATGGGCGCCCCGGCCGATTTCCTGGGCGTCAATTACTACCGTCGGCGGACCATTGAGGCTGACCCGACCATGGACATGGGCTACCGGGTGCATGACCGGATGCCCGGGGTGCCCACCACCGTAACGGGCAGCGAGATCGTGCCGCACTGTCTGACCGAGCTGCTGGTCCGGCTGAAGGCGGATTATGGCGATATCCCCATTTACATTACGGAGAATGGGCGGGTCTGTAAGGATGAGATCGGCCCGGATGGCGAGGTTCATGACCCCGAGCGGGTCGAGTTCCTGCGCGCCCACGCGGGGGCAGTGCATGACGCAATCGCGGCGGGGTGCAACGTGAAGGGCTTCTTTGCGTGGTCGTTCATGGATAACTTCGAGTGGGCGTTTGGGTATACGCAGCGGTTTGGGATGGTCTATGTCGATTATGAGACGCAGCGGCGGATGCCGAAGGATAGCGCCCGGTTTTGGGGGCGGCTGGCGCAGACGAATCTGCTGGAGGCGGCGGAGGGTGCTGGGTCGAGCGAGGCCCCGGGCGCCCTCACCGGCACCCAACCCGCCCTGGTCACCGACAGCGAGGAGTAACGCCATGAAGCAGAAAAAGCTGTACATGATCGGCAACGCCCACATCGACCCGGTCTGGATGTGGCAGTGGCAGGAAGGCTTCCAGGAAGTGAAGGCGACTTTCCGCTCGGCCCTGGACCGCATGAAGGAGTTCCCGGACTTCATCTTTACCGCCAGTTCCGCCGCACAGTACGAGTGGGTGGAGCTGAACGACCCGGCCATGTTTGAAGAGATCCGCCAGCGGGTCGCCGAGGGGCGCTGGGAAGTAGTGGGCGGATGGTGGGTCGAGCCGGACTGCAACCATCCCAGCGGCGAGTCCTTTGTGCGCCAGGGGCTCTACGGGCAGCGCTACTTCAAGGAGAAGCTGGGCGTCACTGCCCGGGTGGGCTACTGCCCCGACTCCTTCGGCCACACCGGCATGCTGCCGCAGATTCTGAAGAAGAGCGGCATGGATTTCTACATCTTCATGCGCCCGCTGCCCCACATGAAGGGGCTGCCGGCAAGGCTCTTTCACTGGGAGTCGGATGACGGCTCCCGGGTGCTGGCCTATCGCATCCCCTTCGAATACCTGACCGGACCCGGGGAGATCGACAGCCATGTCCGGCGGGTTGCGGGCGAGATCAGGGCGCCCCATACGGCGCTGATGTGCTTTTACGGCGTGGGGAACCACGGGGGCGGGCCGACCATCGCGAATATCAAGGCCATCCACCAGTTGCATGAGGACCCTGCCTACCCGGCCATGGTCTGCGCCCGAACGGACGAGTTCTTCGCGGCGATTGCCGAACCGCTTCCGGTGGTTCACACCGACCTGCAGCACGTGGCGAGCGGCACCTATGCCGCGCACTCGGCCATCAAGCGGTGGAACCGGCAGGCCGAGAACCTGCTGGTGGCGGCGGAGAAGTGGAGCGCCCTGGCCGAGAAGGTGACCGGGCAGCCCTACCCGGCGGACTTCCACCGGGCCTGGAAGAACGTGCTCTTCAACCAGTTTCACGATATCCTGGCGGGCACCAGCATCGAGCCGGCGTATGAGGACGCCCGGGACCTGTACGGCCAGGCGATGTCGATCGCAAGCCGGGGTCTGAACCACGCCATCCAGGCGATCTCGTGGCGGATCGGCATCGAGCCGGCGCGCGGCATGAAGCCGGTGGTCATCTTCAATCCGCTGACGTGGCCGGTCCGGCAGATTGTGGAGATGGAGTACGGCGGCCTCAGGGCGACCGATATCCTGATCGATGATGAGGGCCGGCAGGTGCCGATGCAGGTGGTGCGGTCGCTGGCCACGGTGAGTGGGGGACGGGCGCGCATCAGCTTTGTCGCCGATTTGCCAGCCATGGGGTATCGCACCTATCGGGTGCTGACGCCGCCACCGCAGGGTGACGCAGGCGCCGCCGGTGCAATGCCGGGTCCTGTCGCGGACATCGCACCGCCGATCGAGTTCGCCGCGATGTCCGCATCCGATTCGGTCATCGAAAACGGCCGCTACCGCCTGGAGATCGACCCGTCGACCGGGTACGTGAAGAGCCTGTTTGATAAGGATCTGGCGTTTGAGCTGTTTACAGGCGCCGGCGCGGCCCGGCCGGAAGTGCTGGAGGACCGCACCGACACCTGGAGCCACGGGGAGACCTACTTCCACAAGGTGATCGGCGCCTTCACCGCCCGGCGGGTGCGGCTGACGGAGCATGGGCCGGTCAAGAGCGTCATTCGGGTGGAGAGTGAGTACGGCCAGTCGACGATTGCGCAGGAGTTCACCATGTATCAGGAACTGAATCGCATCGACGTTCACGTCACGGTGGACTGGCGGGAGCAGTTCAAGGTGCTGAAACTGCGCTTCCCCACCAACCTGCATTTCCCGAAGGTGACCTATGAGACGGCCTACGGCCACATCGAGCGGGCGGCCAACGGGGAGGAGGACCCGGGGCAGAACTGGCTTGATCTGTCGGGGAGTATCAAGGAGCGGAACATTCCGTATGGCATCTCGCTGCTGAATGACGGGAAGTA
>JARBUG010000210.1 GCA_029239785.1 Symbiobacteriaceae bacterium
CAGGGTACCGAGCGGGTCGGGGCCGGCCAGCAGGGGGCGGGCGGCGGCGCCCTGGTGGAGCGCCCGGCGGTAAAGCTCCTCCGGGTCGCTGTCTAACCAGATGACGGTGCCGCTGAGGCGAAGCAGCGCCCGGTTGGCGGGGTTCAGCACCGCCCCGCCCCCGGTGGCGATCACCCGGTCATCGCCGGCTGTCGCCTCCTGGACTGCGGCCACCTCCCGGCGGCGGAAGCCTTCTTCGCCTTCGGTTTCGAAGATCTGGCGAATCAGCTTGCCGGCCTGCAGTTCCACCAGCGTGTCGGTATCGTAAAAGGGCCGGTCCAGCGCACCCGCCAGCAGCCGGCCCACCGTTGATTTGCCCGAGCCCATCATGCCGATCAGCACCAGATTCATCGCGCTGCCACCTGCCTGCGGTAGGATTCGTAGTTGGCCAGCATTTCCCGCAAAGAATCGCCGCCGAACTTCTCCACCAGGAACCGGGCCAGTTCAAAGGCGGTGACGCATTCGGCGATCACCGCGGCCGCCGGAATGGCGCAGGCGTCGGACCGTTCAATTTCGGCTGCGGCCTCTGCATGGGTGTCGATCTCCACCGACCGCAGGGGCTTGTAGAGCGTGGAGATGGGTTTGAAGGCGACCCGCACGGTCAGGTCCATGCCCGTGGTCATGCCGCCTTCCAGGCCGCCGGCCCGGTTGGAGAGCCGGTAGTAGCCCTGTGCGGGGCTCCAGCCGATCTCATCGTGGACCTGGGAGCCGCGGCGGGTGGCGTTTTCAAAGGCCGGGCCGAACTCGACGCCCTTGGCCGCCTGAATGGAGAGCAGGGCGCCGCCAAGGGCAGCGTCCAGCTTGCGGTCGTACTGCACGTGGCTGCCCAGGCCGGGGGGCAGGCCGGTGGCGATCACCGCAACGACCCCGCCCAGAGAGTCGCCGTCACGCTTGGCGGCGTCGATCTCGGCGATCATGGCGGCCGAGGCTACCGGGTCGGCGCAGCGGACTTCGCTGGCCTCGGCCCGCTCACGCACCTCCGCAGCCGACCAGGCCGGGTCGGGCGCAGCCGCCGTGACCCCACCGATCGAGACCACATGGCTCACCACGGTAATGCCGAAGGGCGCCAGCAGCTGCTTGGCCAGGGCGCCCGCCGCCACCCGCATGGTGGTTTCGCGGGCGCTGGCCCGTTCCAGCACGTTGCGCAGGTCCGCATGGTCATATTTCAGGGCCCCCACCAGGTCGGCGTGACCGGGCCGGGGCCGGGTGCGCACTTTCTGGGGCGCCCGCACGTCAGAGTACTCGGCCACGGGCGTGGGCGACATCACCTCTGTCCAGTTGACCCAGTCCCGGTTCTCGACCATCAGCGTGACCGGGCTGCCCAGGCTCTTCCCATGCCGGATGCCGCTCAGCACCCGTGCCTGGTCCTTCTCAATCTTCATCCGGCCGCCCCGGCCGTAGCCGGACTGGCGCCGGGCCAAATCAAGGTCAATCGCCGCCACATCGACCGGCACGCCGGCGGGCAAGCCCTCCACCAGCGTCACCAGGGCCGGGCCGTGCGATTCGCCGGCCGTCAAGTAACGAAGCATCCCCATCGCCTGCGCTTTCAATACAGCGTACTCAACATATACCAGTTCCAGATCTGCGGGCCGTAAATGGCGGCGATGATTGCGCCCAGCGCCAGCCACGGCCCAAAGGGAATATGGCTCTTCCGCCCGACGATCTTGAAGGCGAGCAGCAGCCCGCTGATCACCCCGCCGGCAAAGAACGCAAAGAGCAGGCCCATGGCCGACCAGCGGCCCAAAAAGAGCCCGATCACCGCGGCCAGCTTCACATCGCCAAGGCCCATGCCGCCCGGCACGATCAGGGCGATGATCAGCAGCAGCGCAAACGCCCCCGCACCGCCGGCCAGCCCCTCCACCCATCCCTTTTCGGGATATGGCAGCACAAAGAGCATCAGTACACCCGCCGCCAGACCGAAGAGGACCATCTCGTTGGGAATGATCCGGTCATGCAGGTCGATCAGCGAGACGGTGGTCAGCACCGAAATGAAGACGAACTGCTGCCAGAAGTAGCCGCCGAAGGGATGGACCGCCGCCAGCCAGCCGCAGGCGAGGCCGTTGACCGCCGCCAGCACGTACGGTTCAAAGTTTTGCATCGGCCGCTCTTCCAGCCAGCGGGGGGCCAGCCGCCCGCCGCCGTAGCCCGCTGCGGCGCCCAGCAGCGCCGCCACCACCACCTGCCAGATGATCATGCGCCGCCCCCCAATGCCGCTTTGGCGGCCTCCGTCATTACGCTGACGGGACCGCGCCGGCCAAACCAGTATTCCCAGGCGCAGGCGCCCTGATGGACCAGCATGCCCAGGCCGCCGACCGTACGCAGGCCCCGCTGCCGGGCCTCCTTAAGCAGCCGGGTCTCCTGCGGCGTGTAGACCGTATCGTAGACCACGGCCAGCTGCGGCAGCAGGTTGATATCGGAGACCGCTGAGAGACCGGCACCAGCGCCAGCCATACCCAGGGGCGTGCAGTTCACCACCAGACCGGCATCGATCAGGGCAGACCGCTCCTCCTGCGATAAGGCTTCCACGGCCGAAACGGGCACTTCGGGCACAAGGGCAGAAATGTCGGCAGCCAGGCGCTCGGCCCGCTCGGGCGTACGATTGCTGATGACCACCCGGGCAACCCGCGACCGGGCCAGGCCGAGGGCGATGGCCCGTGCGGCCCCGCCGGCGCCCAGCACCACTACCTCCAGGCCAGGCAGCTTCACGCCCGCCTCCTCGAGGCTGCTCTGGAAGCCCCAGCCGTCGGTGTTGTAGCCCATTAACCGCCCGCCGCGGTTGACGATGGTATTGACAGCCCCCACCTGGGCAGCTGTCGGTGCCACCTCGTCCAGCAGGGGAATCACCGCTTCCTTGTGGGGAATGGTGACGTTCACACCCAAAATGCCCAGGGCGCGAATGCCAGCCACCGCGTCCTTCAGGCTGGCGGGCTCCACCGCCCAGGCGGTGTACTGGCAGTTCATCCGCTGCTGGGCAAAGGCGGCGTTATGCATTTGCGGCGAAACCGAATGGCCCACGGGATGGCCGATGAGGCCCAACTGCCGGGGATGGCTGCCCAGCGGTCCCGTTTGCGTCATGATTCCCACCCTCCCCATCCACATGCGGTGCCATTGAGACTTTACATGTTCGCCCTTATACCCATGAATCTCCTGCCAGGAGCGGGCATAGGAAAACCCGGCGGAAGGTTTCCGCCGGGTTTGTGACATGTACGGTTAGTGCTGCTGCACGAGACAGGTGACCGCCAGTTCGACGGCCCGGGTGAGCGAGTCAAAATGAAAGGGTTTGCGCAGGTACTCGGTTACACCGCCCGGCAGGTCGCTGTCGGCCGGGCCCTCCGAACTGCTGCAGAGAATGACCGGCGCGCAGTTGCCGCGCTGGCGCAGCATTCGTACCACGTCAAGCCCGCTCATGCCCGGCATGTCAATATCCAAGATAATCACGTCGGGCGCGAGGCCCTCGATCGCGCTGAGCGCGGTGCGGCCGTCGCCCGCCTCGCCTACCACCTCAAACCGTCCGGCGGCCGCCAGGCCCGTGCGAATCACTTCGCGCACAGCCGGCATATCGTCGGCCAAAAAGAGCCGGATCATAGCGTAATCCCCCCACCCCTGCGCCCGTGTGCATCCCCACGATGCACAATCCTATCGTACCGCATGAGAAGGGAGGATTTTGTCGAATCACGCTGATGAAATATGAAGTTTCAGTAACGCTTACAGCACGCTTATGGCCGCTGCAGCAATCCCTTCCGGTCCAGATACCTGAGCACCCGCCGCTCTACTTTCCGCACGATTTGCGTGAGGAAGAACTCGCGGGGGTCGATCGGCACGACCAGAATGGTATGGGCGCCCGACCGGTTGCCGCCCAGCACATCGGTGAAAATTTGGTCGCCGATGACGACCGTTTGCTGGGGCGTTACGCCGAAGCGGCGCATGGCTTCGCGAAACCCCTTCCGGCGGGGCTTGGCCGCGTTTGAAATGAAGGGAATGCCCACTTTGGCGGCAAACTCGCTGACCCGCGGGCCGCTGTTGTTGGAGACGATGCAGGCGGACAAGCCGCGCGCGCCGACCCGCTGGAGCCATTCCTGCAGGCCCGGGGTCGGGTCGGGATGGTTCCATTTGACCAGCGTATTGTCCAGATCGAGCATAATCGCACGGTAGCCCTGAGCTTGCAGCTTGTCCAGGTCGATGTCAAAGATCGACTTGTGATACTGAGACGGTCTGAGCAGGCGCACGGTGCCACACCTCCGCATAGGCGTTCATTGTACCATACCCGTGCTATTGCCGCCACCCGCCACCAGCGGCCCGTCCGCCAATTGTGCAGATGTGTAAACCTTTCTGACTATACCTGTATGGTCGATAAGTGCCGGTTTGCGCAAATCAAAAGCCCCGTTTCCACATGAGGAAACGGGGCTTCATGGGTTGCGAGGTTACTGGTTTACGGGTCTTGCCCACCAGAGCATATATCCGATCATCTGCAGGATACCCGGGACGCCCCGGCGTACTGGCTCTGGTCCAATAACCCCGCCCGGAATGGAACGCCGGGCTCTGCCACCCTGGATCTACGGGTCCATTTGATCCGGCGGGACGGAGCCTGTTCTCGGGAACTGTGGGCCGATCTATCACCCAAACGAACGATTCTTGGATCCTTTCGGCCTATCACCATTCGGCTGGGTGCTTCGCCCCGGCGCTCCTTCCACCATTAATGTAGCGCAAGTCTGACGGAGTTACACGTCCCCATTGGTACCGTTCGCGCATAGACCAATGATCTACTAACAGTAGCCCGTTTTGGTTGGGGCATTCGGACGATTAACTCGGCGGCCCTTCTTCGAAGAGCTCCCGACAGAGCTTGAGAACGGCCTTTTTCTCGATGCGGCTGACATAGCTGCGGGAGATGCCCAGCATGCGGGCGATTTCGCGCTGGGTCTTGCGGGGGCCGCCAGAGATGCCGTAGCGGAGTTCCAGGACCTGGCGCTCCTTGCCGCCCAGGTTCTTCAGTTTTTCGCGGAGCTTCCCTTCGTCCAGCCGCTTTTCGACCAACTCGGGGACCACGTCGGGGTCGCTGCCCAGCACATCGATCAACGTTGATTACCGCAAACGACCCCGCATAAGGTTGTGGTGCTGCCAGGAGGTGGGGCCCGTGAAGAAGATCCGGCCTGATCATGTGGCGATCTATGTCCGCTGGTCCACGGAGGAGCAGACGGACGGCACCACGCTCGATGTCCAGCTGGAGGGCTGCCGGCACTACGCCCTGAGCCAGGGCTGGACGCCGCAGGAGGCCCTCACTTTCATCGACGATGGGTACTCGGGCGGCAGCACCGACCGGCCGGCGCTGAACAGGCTCCGCACGCTGGTCAAGGACGGCGCAGTCGATTGCGTGGTCGTGTTGAAAGTCGACCGGCTCAGCCGCAACATCGTCGATGCGGTGGATCTGGTCCTGAATGAATGGAAGGATACCTGTTACTTTAAGAGTGCGCGGGAGCCAATCGATACGGGCAGCGACCTGGGGCGGGTGATCTTCGGCATTCTGGCCATGTTTGCCGATTTTGAGCGGAGCCAGATTCGGGACCGCACGCAGAGCGGCAAGACGAGGCGAATCGCCGAGGGCGTGCAACTGCACGGAGAGGCGGCGTTTGGCTACCAACCCTCGGGCGTCAAGGGGCAGTGGGAGGAGAATCCGGCGGAGGCGATGCTGGTGCAACGCATCTTTCGGATGGCGGCGGGGGGGCAGTCGGCCAACAGCGTCTGCCGGACGCTGAACCGAGAAGGGTTGCGGACCCGGGCGGGCAAGGCTTGGAGCATCAGGTCGGTTCTGTGGATTTTGCACAACCGGCTCTACATCGGGGAGGCGGTCTACGGCCGGTCGACGGTGCGCACCGTCGGGGCGGGTGACCAGCCGCGCCGGGTCGTCAGGGTACATAAAGATGAGCCGACGGTGCAGACGGCGACCCGGGCCGCTCCGCCGCTGGTCTCTGTTGCGCTGTTTGACGAGGCCGGCGCCCAGCTGGGGCGGAACCGGGCGGCCCGCCGGGCCTATGGGTCACGGAGCCTGTCGAGCCGGAACCTGCTGGTGGGCCTGGCCCGCTGCCGGTGCGGGGGGACGCTGGTGTCGCGGCGGCAGCGGAACGGTGCGCACTACTTCTGCCACAACCACCGCGGCGGGCGGTGCGGGTTTTCGCCGGGGTACATTCCCCAGGCCCGGGCTGACGAGGTGGTGCTCGCCCAGTTCTGGGCCATGTACGGCGAGGAAGGCGCCCGGGATGACCGGCTCGTGCGGGCGGCGGCGGAGCTAGAGGCCGACGCCGCCGGGCTGAGGGCGCAGCGGTCGGCGCTTGCCGGGCGGCTGGCGGCTCTGGATGGAGAGGTCGACCGGGTGATGCGGGCGGCCCGGGCCGGGAAGATCGACTTTGCGGAGCTGCGGTCGTTGCGGCAGGGGATTGAGGCCGACCGGGCCGAGGTCGGGGAGCGGGCAGCGGCTTTGGATGGGCGGATTGCCGAGGTCGGGGGCCGACTTCAGGGGATGGAAGCCGCTTTGGAGCGGCTGACTGGTTGGGAACGGCTGGGGATGCTGACGACAGAGCAGAAGCGGGACCTGCTCCGCACAGCCCTGGCCGGGCCGATTGTGATGTACAAAGCAAAGGGATGCGATGTGGTGGAGATTGAGATTCCCTGGGCCCGGGACGGGGACGGTGAATGAATGCACCCCTCTGCGAGGGCGCCGGGGCGCCTGGGCCGGGGCGCCTGGGCCGGGGCGCCTGGGCCGGGGCGCCTGGGCCGGGGCGCCTGGGCCGGGGGCGAGCGGCCATCGGTCCGTTTTTGTACATCGTCTTCGCCATGCGCTGTGAAAGGTGGATCGATGAGGCCCGCAAATGCACAAGTCTCGTTCTGGCGTCGGGGAAGCCCGGGACTGGGAGGCCATTTTGTGCGTTTGCGGCCTCCATCGGTCCGTTCTTGTCCCCGCAACTGGAATCGGCTGTACAAAAACGGACCAATGTCGGAGCAGGGCTGGCCGGAGAAGCCGAGCGACAAAATGCCACGGCCCTCGCACCGATGGGTGCGAGGGCCGCCAGGTTGCTGACAAAATGTTCGAGCGTGCATAAGGCCGTATCGATATGCAAGCCCAGGGTGCGCTGGCGCGGGATTCCGGACAACTTTTTTGCC
>JARBUG010000041.1 GCA_029239785.1 Symbiobacteriaceae bacterium
CATCGCTCACCAGCGGCTTCTGCACCTCATGCGGCAAACCGGTGGAAGGCAACTTCTGCGCCTACTGTGGCGCACAGCACTCGGCCATCAGCTGAAAAGAATCGCAGCCAGGGCGCCCTGCCCTGGCTGCGTCGCGTCTGTCACATTAAAGTAGCTCAGCCAGCGCGTCCATCATCTTGGTCCAGGCCTTCTCGGTCCGGTCTATGTACTCCGTCCACTCCGGGTCCATCTCGTGGGTCAGCGTCGTCTCGCACCCGCCATCCGGCGTCCGCACGAACTCCACGATCACCCGGCTCTTGCCGTCCGGCTCCCCGATGCCCCACGTGAAAATCAGGCGCTGCTGCGGCTCAATCTCCAGGTACGTACCCACGTGGTCAAGCTCCTCGCCATCCCGGCGCACCAGGAACGAGAACCTGCCCCCAACCCGGGCATCTACCGAAATCCGCAGCACCTCTTCTTCCCGCAGCCGCGGGCCGAACATCCACTGCCCGATCAGCTTCGGTTCAAGCCACGCAGCAAAGACCCGCTCCGGCGGAACGGTATAACGCTTCCGGGCATAGGCGTTGACATGCTGATCCGTGCTCATCACGATCATCTCCCTCTGCTAATCAAGATACCTGATCGACCACGGACAAGTCCAGCCGACCGCCCCTAGGCCCCCCGGGGCTAGTACGCCGGCCTCACCCGCCGGACTGTAATGGCGTTGGTGGCCTCTGTCTCCCGGTCATCGTCGGAGTTCTTTAGCTTCGTGACCACCTCGACCTCGCTGCTCTCAACCAGCCCAACACCAAGGTCGATGACCATAGTGCCGGTGGCCTCCATCGTGCCCGTGAACCTGGTCGGCGTCTTGCCTTCGGCCACCCAGTCCAGCTTCCGCTTGCCCCACAGCCTGACCGTGGCGAGCGCGTCCTTCACTTCGACCAACTCAAGGTTCAGCGGCAGCGGGACCGGGTCGAGGGCGAAGCCGCCCAGGGGCAGCTGACGCATCTCGCCCTTCCAGCGGTCGCCCACAGCCGTCCTCGTATCACCCGGCCTGGCGCCGAGCGCCAGCATGTATTGGTCGTATATCACGTCCAGGTCGGCCGGCCTCAACCCCAGAGCGTGTTCCCGCATGGTGGTTTTGCCTGTCAGGGTATCGAGGACGACCGGAACCGGCCACTGGTTCCCATTCGGGAACGTCACGACACAGAGGGCGTTCGCCTTGCTCCCGTCCACCGCACCAATGCTGATCTGTACATCAAACGTGCCGCTGCCATCGTAATGCGGGTCCGGCTCCCCCACGACCGATGCGGTCATCGTCTCCTTGACTTCGTATCTGAGTGAGTCGCCTTCCTTCACTTTCAGCGTCAGGTCCGCGGGTGCGGACCGGGAGCAGCCCGCCAGCAGCAGCGCTAGCAGCAACAACAGACTGCCAAGGTGTCTGAATCTCATGGGCTAGGTTCCTTTCGGAGAAACTGATGAAATGGAATTCAGCGCGAAAGGTTGATCCCCCTGCCATCACCGCGGCAAACAAAGAAGGGCCGGCGCCCAACCTGAGCGCCGGCCCCGGACCGATTTACTTCTTCACACCCGAGGCCGCAGCAGCCTTCCGCACCCCCGCCGGGCCCCGCCCGTGGTAATGGGTATGCAGCAGTTCATGGCTCTTGTGGCTCAGCGGGGCGCCCAGGAACTCACGGTACAGCTCCTGGATCGCGGGGTTCTCGTGGCTGCGCCGGATCGTCTGCGCCTCATCAATCGCGTACATCGACTTGATGCGGGCCAGCCGGACCTCTTCGAGCGCATCGGGACCCTCGCTCGGAATCGGCTGGCCGCCGCCGCCGATGCAGCCGCCCGGGCAGCCCATGATCTCGACGAAGTGGTACCGGGTATCCCCGGCCTTGATCTTCTCCATGATCCGGCCCGCAGCCGCCAGACCGTTGGCAATCGCCAGGAAGAAGACGTTTCCGTTAATCACGACCGTCGCCTCACGAATGCCGGCGACTTCACCGCGCACTTCCTGGAACGTCAACCTCGGCATATCCGTGCCGCCAAGCCAGGCCGCCGCCGTCCGCATCGCCGCTTCCATGACGCCACCCGTTGTACCGAAGATCTGACCAGCGCCGGTGCCGATGCCCAGGGGCACATCGTACTCTTCGGGCCGGAGCTTGGCCAGGTTGAGGCCGGCCTGCTTGATCATACGGCCCAGTTCACGGGTGGTCAGCACGTAGTCGACATCCTGGTAGCCGCTGGCGTTCATCTCATCCCGGGCGGCTTCGAACTTCTTGGCCGTGCAGGGCATGATCGAAACGCTGACGATATCCTTCGGGTCGATCCCCTGCTTCTCGGCGTAGTAGGTCTTGGCGATGGCGCCAAACATCTGCTGCGGCGACTTGCAGGAGGAGAGGTGGTCCAGCTGATCGGGGAAGAAGTGCTCCGCATACTTGACCCAGCCCGGCGAGCAGGAGGTAATCAAGGGCAGCGGGCCGCCGTTCTGCAGGCGGCTGACCAGTTCAGACGCCTCTTCCATGATCGTCAGGTCGGCGCTGAAGTTGGTGTCAAAGACCCGGTCGAAGCCCAGGGACCGAATCGCCGCGACCATCTGGCCGGTGGCGATGGCGCCGTGCGGCATGCCGAACATCTCGCCGATGGCGACACGGGTGGCGGGAGCGGTCTGCACGATCACATGCTTGGTCGGGTCCATGAGGGCGGCCCAGACCTTTTCGGTGTCGTCCTTCTCGGTCAGGGCGCCGGTCGGGCAGACCAGCGTGCACTGGCCGCACAGGGCGCAGGCGGCGGCGTCGATCGACGTCTTCCAGAACGGAGTGACGGCGCTTTCGAAGCCACGGCCCACCAGGCTGATCGCGGAGACACCCTGCACTTCACGGCAGACGGCGACGCAACGCTGGCAGAGGACGCACTTGGAGGAATCGATGGAAAGCGACGGAGAGTCGCAGTCGCAGTGGGCGGCATGCTTCTCGCCTTCGTACCGGATGCCGGAGACGCCGTGCTCCTGGGAGAGCTGGAGCAGCTCGCAGTTGCCGGCCCGCACGCAGGTGGGGCACTCCATGTTGTGGTCGGAGAGCAGCAGCTCAAGCACCAGCTTGCGCGCCGCCCGCACGGCTGTGTTGTTGGTGGTCACTTCCATGCCCTCGGTGCAGGGCGTGGTACAGGAAGTCTGCAGGCCCCGGGCGCCCTTGACCTCCACCAGGCACATACGGCAGGCGCCGATCTTATTGATATTCTTCAGGTAGCAGAGCGTAGGGATATTGACTCCCATGCTCCGGGCGGCCTCCAGCACAGTCGTGCCGGACTCCACCTGCACCTGCTTGCGGTCGATCGTCAGGTTGATCATCTACGAGTCCCCCTTGGGGTTACGGAGTTTCTGGGAAGGCCCCTGCGGGTCTTATATCTTCGCCACGGATTACACGGATTTCACGGATTATGAAATGCATACCTAGGGTAGTGTTCCTGGTAAATATACATAAATATTGACCTGGAAACGCCTACCCGTCGTCCCGAAAATCCGTGTAATCCGTGAAATCCGTGGCGATAAAATCTCCCTAATGAACCACTGCACCGAACTTACAAACATCAGAGCAGTTACCGCACTTCACGCACGCCGAAGCGTCGATCACGAACGGGTGCTTGATCTCACCGGAGATGCAGTTGGTCGGGCACTTCCGGGCGCAGAGGCCGCAGCCCTTGCACAGCTCGGCATCAATGCGGAACTCGGTCAGCGCCTGGCACTTGCCGGCCGGGCAGCGCTTCTCCACCACGTGGGCGATGAACTCATCCCGGAAGTAGTGCAGGGTAGAGAGGACCGGGTTCGGGGCCGTCTGGCCCAGGCCGCAGAGCGACGTCGCCTTAATCCCGGCAGCCAGCTCCTCCAGCTTGTCGATGTCCTCCAGGGTGCCTTCGCCGGTCGTGATCTTGTCCAGCAGCTCCAGCATCCGCTTGGTACCAACCCGGCAGGGCGGGCACTTGCCGCACGACTCTTCCTGCGTAAACTCCAGGTAGAACCGGGCGACGTCCACCATACAAGTCGAATCGTCCATCACGATCAGGCCGCCGGAGCCCATCATCGAGCCCAGCGAAACCAGGGTGTCAAAATCCATCGGTGTATCGAGCAGCTGAGCCGGAATGCAGCCGCCCGATGGTCCGCCGGTCTGCGCCGCCTTGAACTTCTTGCCCTTCGGAATGCCGCCGCCCATGCCGTAGACGATCTCCCGCAGCGTGGTGCCCATGGGCACTTCCACCAGGCCGGTGTTCATGATGTTGCCCGCCACGGCAAAGACCTTGGTGCCGGTGGACTTGGGCGTGCCCATGGCGGCGTACCACTCCGCGCCCTTCAGGATGATATCCGGCACGTTGGCGTACGTCTCCACGTTGTTGTTCAGCGTCGGCTTCTGCCACAGGCCGCTGACAGCGGGGAAGGGGGGACGGGGCCGGGGCATGCCGCGCTCGCCTTCAATCGAGGCGATCAGGGCCGTCTCCTCGCCGCAGACGAAGGCGCCGGCGCCGAGGCGAATATCGATATCGAACGAGAAATCGGTGCCGAGGATCTTCTCGCCCAGCAGCCCGACCTCACGGGCCTGCCGGATCGCGATGCCCAGGCGGTGAATCGCCACGGGGTACTCGGCCCGGACATATACATAACCCTGCTTCGCGCCGATCGCATAGCCCGCCAGCGCCATCGCTTCAATAATGGCATGGGGGTCGCCCTCGAGCACCGAACGGTCCATAAAGGCGCCGGGGTCTCCTTCGTCGGCGTTGCACAGCACGTACTTGACGTCGTTGACAGATGCCGCTGCGAACTCCCACTTCTTGCCGGTGGGGAAGCCGCCGCCGCCACGGCCCCGCAGGCCGGACCGCTTGATCTCATCGATGACCGAGGCCGGCGTCATCTCCAGCAGGCCCTTCGCCAGAGCGAAGTACCGGCCGGCGCCAATCGATTCCCGAATATCTTCGGGATCGATGTGGCCGCAAAGCTTCAGTGCCACCCGCTGCTGCCCCTTGTAGAAGGGGTTCGCGGCCATGGTCTGCACCCGGACCTTCTCCTTGGGGCTGGGGGCGTAGAGCAGCCGCTGCACGGGGTTGCCGCCCATCACATGGTGGGTGATGATATCGGAAACGTCCTTGGCCGCTACTTCGCAGTAGAACGTCTCGCCCGGGTAGATAACGACCACGGGGCCCATGCGGCAGAAGCCAAAGCAGCCCACCTGGTGCACGGAGACCCGGTCCGAGAGGCCGGCCTCACGAATGGCCACCTCAAACGCCTTGCGGGTGGCGACCGACTTGCCGGCCTGGCAGCCGGTGCCGCCGCAGACGAGAATCTGAATCTGTTCTGCATCCGGCAGCCGGACCGATTCGGCCGTCCGCACGGCCAGAGTCTGAGCGCTGACCTGCCGGAGGGCTTCCAGGTCGGCGAAGTGGTTGATGCGGGCCGTCGTCGTATTGATGGCGGTCATTACTTGTCACTCCCTGCGGCGACAGGCTCCTGCACGGGGGCTTCGACCAGCCCGTCGGCAATCGCCTGCTGCCGAATTTCGGCGAGCAGCTTGGGCACATCGTGCTCGGTCAGCTTGCCATGCACCTCACCGCCGATGGTGATGACCGGTGCCAGTCCGCAAGCGCCGACGCAGCGGCAGGAGACGAGCGAGAAGAGGCCGTCGTCCGTCACCTGGCCGGTCTTGATGCCCAGTTCGGATTCGATCTTGGCCAGGACCCGGTCGGCGCCCTGCACGTAGCAGGCGGTTCCCATGCAGACGCTGATGGGGAACCTGCCCACGGGCTCGGTGCTGAAGTAGTTGTAGAAGGTGACTACGCCGTAGACTTCGGCAGGCGGGATCTGGAGGCCGGCAGCGATGTGCTGGAGCACCTCC
The DNA here is from genome assembly GCA_029239785.1 of Symbiobacteriaceae bacterium. Classification (GTDB taxonomy): domain Bacteria; phylum Bacillota; class Sulfobacillia; order Symbiobacteriales; family Symbiobacteriaceae; genus JARBUG01. Next base: position 5,862 of record JARBUG010000041.1, read on the forward strand.
TCGGGCAGGAAGCCAAACAGGTGCTGAGCCTTATGGAGAACCGAGATGAGGGATCCCGGGGTGCTCTTGGCGCTCGCAATAAACGCATCCAGCTCCGCAAACCGAGGGTCTTCGGTGATCATACCCTTGCAGCAGTTGCAGGACATGTGTGGTGGCACCACCTTTGTTGTGATTGGGGCTACTAGGAGTTCTTCATGACCTAATCTTAATTCAAACACCTTTACAAAGGTATTCACAGGAAGTCGTGAAGCATAGGGCTGGTTGTGAACGGGTTCACAAGGTCGAAAGTCTAGGGGCTTTTCGCGCCTGTCTACGGTGCATACCCGAGTGTGGAGTAGGAATTACTGTAACCGAAAGATCGCGGGTAACCGGCTGCGACCGTAGGGGTCGGCCCCTTCTGGACCGGGGGTGGAAGGAGAACGGGCGGAGGAAGGGAATTACCACCCGAAGGGGTGGTGTTTGTGTTATCCGTGGCTATTGGGGTGAGTGGGCTGGTCTACCTGTGGGCCGCCACGAAAGGGTGGCGGACGGTGCTCTACATTTTGAAGCCGGGTACGATGTTCTTGATCATCGCACTGGCTGTAATCGGCGCCCGGAGCGGGGTAGCGGGTTCGTACGCCATCTGGGTGGTGGCAGCGCTGGTCGCGTCAGTCGTGGGAGACGTCTTTTTGATGCTGCCGAAGGATCGGTTCATCTATGGGCTCTCTGCCTTTCTGGTGGCGCACCTGTTTTATATCTATGCCTTTTGGGGTGCGCTGTCGATTCCGTTGGGCATTCTTGATCTTCTGAGAGCTTTGATACCAGCACTTGCGGTGGGCTTTCTGCTGAAAGCGATTAGTGCCGGATTGCGTGAACGGGGGCAAAAACGGCTACTTCTGCCCGTTGTGGTCTATGCGTCGGTAATCGGTGCCATGTGGTGGCGCGCAAACGGGCTCATCGGGTTGGATGACCTGCCGGTGTCCGTTTGGATGGTCGTGGTGGGGTCCAGTCTGTTCGTCGTGTCGGATTCGGTACTGGCCTGGGATCGGTTCGTCCGCTCCGTTCCATACCGCGATATACTGGTGATGGGTACATACTTCACAGCACAGTACTTGTTTGCACTCTCTACGTCAGGGTTAGGATGATGTACGTTGCAATTCATCGCAGCCGATCGCACACCGGGACATTTTCAGGCATCGCTCACCGCAGACCAGATCAAGGCCGTCTGCCGCAGCGCCTTTGGGGCAACGGCTGAGGTATTGCTCGCACAGGAACTGACCTCCGGTTTCTTCAACTCGACCTACATCGTCGAGATCGCGGGCATGCCCCGGTTCATCTTGCGGGTGGCCCCTGCGGAAGACGCACCCATCTTTCCAAACGAACGGTTCCAGATGCGGCGTGAGTACACGGTGCAGCCCTTCCTGGCGCCCGTCTGTCCCCTGGTCCCCAAGACCGTCTGGGCAGACTTCACGCACAACGTCATCGACCGCGACTTCGTCTTCCAGTCCTTTATCGAGGGCGATACGTGGGGGAAGGTGCGCGACTCGCTGTCAGATGCCGAGAACAACGCGATCCGCCGGCAGTTGGGCGCCATCGCCCGTCAGATCAACTCGGTACAGGGGCAGCGGTTCGGCTTCCCATCGCCGGAGCCGGGGTTTGCCACCTGGAGCGGGGCGCTGATCGATTTCCTGGGCGGCATGCACCAGAACGTGACGGGCGCCGGTCTGGACGATGTCGGGTCGGGCCAACTGCTGGCCTGGGTGGAATCACATCGGGCGCTGTTTGATGAGATTCGCCAGCCCGTGCTCTGCCACGGCGACCTGTGGCCGCAGAACGTGCTGGTCAGGCGCACCGCTGCCGGGGTGGAGATTGTGGGCATTCTGGACTCGGAGCGGGCCATGTGGGGCGACCCCATGTTTGAGTGGACCTACCAGTTAGGCAGCCAGCAGCCGGCTTACTGGGAAGGGTACGGCGCCCGGGATGAGTCGGAGTCCGCCCGTGTCCGCGCCCTGGCCTACCGGGGCATCTTCCTCGTGCTGGTCTGGATGGAGCAGCAGCGCTTCCATTCCGATGCGAGCAGGGTGCGGACTGATCTGCCCGCTGTGCTTGCGGCGCTGCCGTAGGACCGGGCCCGCGAAAAAAGTACCTCTTCCCTGCGAACCGCGGGGGAGAGGTACTGCTTTTTCTGCTCACTGCTGCTTCAGCCGCTTGATGACGATGTAGTCGCCGGGAAGCGGCCTGTAGCCCATCTTCCGGTTGACGGCCAGCATGGGGCCGTTCTGCGAGTCGTTGTCGGTTCGCATGTAGGGCGCCCCGTGGCGCCGGGCCGCGGCCACCGCCCGCACCTTGAGCGCCAGGGCGATGCCCCTGCCCCGGTAGGCCGGGTCGACGCCGGTGTAGATCGTATGCAGGCCGCCGCCTTCGACGGTGTGCATGTAGGTGGTGCCCACCAGGCGGTCGCCATCGGCGGCGAACAGGAAGAGCTCGGGCAGCACCCGCGCACTCTCCAGTACCCAGAGCCGCCACTGGTCGTACGGCATCAGTTCGCCGGGGGAGCCGGGGTTGTCCCGCTGGCTGACGCGCTCCAGTTCGTAGAGCTTGTGCTCGGTCGCCTCACCGGGTTCGTCGGCCAGGGTGAAGAAGCGAATGCCCGCCGCTTCGGTGGTGAACGGCGCAGGATCGAACGCATCGGGGTCGAGCGTCGACTGGAAGAGGTGGCGGTCGATGGTGTAGCCGCGCCCGGTCACACAGGCCAGGGCCGCGGGGTCCGAGTCCTTGAGCGCGGCCTTGATGTAGGCGGCGCCCTTTTCGCGTGCGGTGGATTCCACCCGGTCGAGGAGCATGCGCCCCGCGCCCCTGCCCCGGTGGGCGGGGTCGACTACGGCGCTGCAGATCATTTCGCCCGGGGTGGTCCAGGGCGCCCGCCAGGCGTCGGCGTAGCCGACCATCCGTCCGGTCTCGTCGATGGCAGCGAACCGGTCGCGGCAGTGGCTGACCAGCCGGCCCTGGTCGTCGCAGCGGACGGTGGCGGGGGGCGGTGGTATCTTGCTGTCGTCTTCCTGCAGGTCGGCGACGGTGATTGGTTCGGGGCGCCCGCAGCTGAGAATTTCGGCAAGGCGGTGGTAGTCATCGGGCAGACTAAGTGGGCGCACTTGATACATGGGAACCCTCCTGTCAGGCGGCATCTTACGTACGTTCTGACGCCTGGCCGTGCCGGAAAGTTCTGGTCAACGCAACCTTTCCAGAAAGGGATGATGCAGCATGCGACGCCTGGCTCTTTTCATGCTCTGCCTGGCGCTGCTGGCCGCCGGCTGCGGGCGGCCCAGTACGGGCGCCCGGTTCCCGGGGCGCCTGGCCTACGAACGCGCTGGCAAGGTCTACATCCTGGAGGGCAGCCGGGAGCGGGAGGTGGGGTTCGGCCGTACCCCCCTCTGGTCGCATGACGGCGCCTGGCTGGCCTATGTGGGCAGCGACACCCCGGGCGGGCCCGCCGGCCTGCGCATGGTGAAGGCGGACGGCACCGGGCAGGTGAGTTTCCCTGGCCTGCAGGCTGACAACTGGCGCCTGGCCTGGTCCCCCACGGACACCGTGCTCGCCGTGGGCACGGAGAAGGGGCTGGTGCTCGCCCGGCCTACGGGCACGGTGCTGGGGCTGGCCGATCAGGCCCGGTCCATCTCCAGCCTGGCCTGGGCCCGGGACGGCGCCCGGCTTGCCTATGTGACCACCGAGCTCAGGGAGCAGCCCCCGCCCGTCGATACGCTCTGGACCCTGGCGGTGGCGGGCGGGCGCCCGGTCCAGGTCATGCGTGATGAAGAGAATGGCATCATCCTCGCCGACTGGTGGCCCGACGGCCAGAGCCTGCTCTACTGGCTGGCGCCGGGGCACTCGGCGTCCATCGCCGCTGACGGGCTGCCGCTGCGGCGGCTTGACCTGGCGACCGGCGCTTCGAATCACCTGGAGACGATGTTGCTGAACCCACGCTGGATCTCCTGGGCGCCGGACGGCCAGAAGTTCCTGGCCGTGACCGGCGCCGGGCGCCAGGCCTGGGCGGACAAGACCCTCTCCATCTGCGGCGCGCAGGGGTGCGGTGTCCAGGCCCGGCCGGCGGGGACCGTCTGGCTGGACGGGGTTTGGGCGCCCACCGGGGACCAGGTTGCCTTTGTGCAGGCCGAGGCCCGCGAGCCAATCGCCAGTCCCGAGGGCTGGATGGAGACGCGGAGGCTGTGGACGTCGGCTCTCACCGGGCACGGCGGAGCGGTGGAGGTCGCCGGGGCGGGTGGCGGTGTCTACTCGCCGCAGTGGGCCAGAGACGGAAGGCACCTGCTCTACGCCCGGGACGGGGCGCTCTGGTACTTGGCCATCGACGGCGGCGCCCCGGTGAAACTGGCCCGCATCGAGGAGCCGGACCAGATCTACTACGGCCAAATCACGGCCCCGGTGGCGTGGTACCAGCCATAGCTGCGCTCCGCTCGTTCCACTTTGGAATGATATCTTCCTCCAGTTGCCGGCGGAGGCCCTTTTCGTTCTCGCTGTCACCGCAGAAGAGCAGCTTGTCGTAGGTGCGGCAGCTCTCCTTGGCGCTGTCCCAGTGGCCGGTGCGGCAGCAATGGGTCATGCCGATGACGATGTCGCATTTCTGGACCGCGTGCCGAACCTTTTTGACCTTGGGGCTGTAAGGCAGCCAGTGCAGGTCGGCGCCATAGTCGGCGATGATTTCGGCGAACTTGACGCGGCTGGGCGGATGGCCCCCGATAATGACGACCCGCGGCCTCCGGTTTCCCCTGGGGAGAAACTGGGGCCGGGGGCCTTCCGTCTGCCTGGCCCCGGGCAGGGGCCCGGTGGCCCGCCTGCGGCCCTTTCGCTCGGCGGGGGGTTGCTGGGTGTCGGCAGGTTCGGCCATCACGCGGTGGACCTGGAGGATGCGCCCGAGATGGCGCTTGCACGGCCCGGATTCGGGCAGGTAGGCGACCTTGAGCACATCGTCGAGGGTGGCGCCAAAGGACTTCATGTCGTGCCAGGCGACCGTGACATCCACGTCCTGCGTCGAGCGAACCACGGCCAGATCTTCGTCGAGCGGCTTGACATGGCCCCAGGTATGGACGGCCGCCTGATCGACCACGGGTCCCGACACGGCCTTGTATATGTAACCGGCCTCCTCATCGGGCGTTGCGATGACGAGGTCGCCATGCTGGAGCCGTGCGGAGATGGCGGCTTCCTCGGAGATCGGGTGCTCGCCGTCCGGCAGCAGAAGTTTCCCACCGGCGAGCAGGCGGACGAATCGACCCTCCAACACGGGCGCTGCCGGGGCGGCTTCGGGCTCGGCCGGCGGAAGCGCAGGCTCCGACACGAACATGGCCCGCCCTGCTTGATAGGCCCGCATCTGCGCCGAAAGGCGGGCCACGCGGACCAGGCGCGCCAGCGCCGCTTTCAGCTCTGCCGGCGGGGCGTCAAACAGGCGGTCCACCAGCCGATGCAGGTCTGCCCTGAGGTCGTCTGGGTTGACTGGGTCCATCGGCCAGATCACCCCTTTCGCTCCGAATTGGCAGTTTCTTCCTTCTGGTTTGAAACACCTGCCACCACATCCCGGACAGAACGCGGAAAGACCAGGGGGGGTTACCCGCCCTGGTCTTTGCCAATCTTACCGCCCGGTCCGCACCCCCGCAGGGTGCCGGACCTGGTAATGCGTATGCAGCAAGTGATGCGACTTCTCGCCAAGGGGCTCGCCCAGGAACTCCCGGTAGAGCGCCTGCACCGCCGGATTCTCATGCGACCGCCGAATCGTCGACATCTCATCGATCGTATAGAGCGATTGGATGCGGGCCTGTCGGACCTCGTCCAGCTCCTCCGGCCCGTCGGGCGGTATCGGCTGGCCGCCGCCCCCGATGCAGCCGCCCGGGCAGCCCATGATCTCCACGAAGTGGTACTGCACCTCGCCGGCCTGGATCTTCTCCAGCATCCGCGCTGCCGCAGCGAGGCCGTTGGCCACGGCCACCCGCAGCACGTTGCCGCCAACGACCACGGTCGCCTCCTTGATCCCCCGCACTTCGCCCCGGACTTCGGTGAACTTGACCCGGCCGTTCAGCTGGTTCCCGGTCAGCCACTCGGCTGCCGTGCGCAGGGCCGCCTCCATCACGCCGCCGGTCGTCCCGAAAATGACGCCGGCACCAGTCGAGAGGCCCAGGGGGCTGTCAAACTCGGAGTCAGGCAGCTTCTTGAGGTTGACGCCGGCCTGGCGTAACATCCTACCGAACTCGCGGGTGGTAAGAACATGGTCGACATCCTGGTAGCCCGAGGCGTTCATCTCCGGGCGCCCGGCTTCGAACTTCTTGGCCGTGCAGGGCATGATCGACACGCTGACGATATCCTTCGGGTCTAGCCCATATTTCTCGGCGTAGTACGTCTTGGCGAGGGCGCCGAACATCTGCTGTGGCGACTTACAGGTGGAGAGATGCGGCAGCATGGTCGGGTAGAAATGCTCGGCGTACTTGACCCAGCCCGGCGAGCAGGAGGTGATCAGGGGCAGCGTGCCGCCGTGGGTCAGCCGCTCCTCCAGTTCCGACGCCTCTTCGACGATGGTCAGGTCGGCCGTGAAGGTGGTGTCAAAGACCCGGTCGAAGCCCAGGCGGCGCAGGCCGGTCACCATCTGACCGGTCGAAATCGAACCGGCGGGCAGGCCGAAGGTCTCGCCTACCGCGACCCGAATGGCCGGAGCGGTCTGGACGATCACATGCTTGGTCGGGTCGTGCAGCGCTTCCCACACAGCGGCGGTGTCGTCCCGCTCGGTCAGCGCCCCGGTCGGGCAGACCAGGGTGCACTGCCCGCAGTTGGCACACGCTGCAGCGTTCAGCTGCGCCTGGAAGAAGGGGGCCACCCGGCTCTCGAAGCCCCGGTTGACCAGCCCGATGGCCGATACGCCCTGCACCTCACGGCAGACGGCGACGCAGCGCTGGCACAGCACGCACTTGGTCGCATCCAGCGAAATGGCCGGCGAAGAGTGGTCGATGGCGGATTGATGCAGCTCGCCCTTGATCGGCAAGTCGGTAATGCCGGCTTCCTGGCTGAGGCGGAGCAGCTCGCAGTTGCCCTGCCGCACGCAGGTCGGGCAGCTGATGTTGTGATCAGAGAGGAGGAGTTCGAGGATCAGCTTGCGTGTCTCCCGGACATCCTTGGTGTTGGTGGAGACCTCCATGCCTTCGGCGCAGGGCAGGGTGCAGGCGGTCTGGAGGCCCCGGTAGCCCTTGGCTTCGATCAGGCACATCCGGCAGGCGCCGATCTGGTTGATATCTTTCAAATAGCAGAGCGTCGGAATCCGGATGCCGTGCTGGCGGGCCGCTTCCAGCACAGTGGTGCCGGGCTCGACGCTGACCGGGACCCTGTCAATCGTAAGGTTGATCATGCTGTCGCCCCCTTTAACGCACCACCGCGTGGAATTTGCAGACGTCGTAGCAGTTGCCGCAGCGGATGCAGAGATCGATCTTGATCGAGAACGGATGCTTCACTTCGCCGACGATCGCATCGGTCGGGCACGAACGGGCGCAGAGGGCGCACCCCTTGCACAGTTCCTGGTCGATCTGGTATTCGGTCAGCGCCTTGCAGCGGCCGGCCGGGCACTTGTGGTCGTCCACGTGGGCCAGGTACTCATCGCGATAGTAGCGCAGGGTGGAGAGGACCGGGTTGGGCGCCGACTGTCCCAGGCCGCAGAGCGACCCTTTCCTGATGCCCACCGCCAGCCGCTCCAACTGGTCGATGTCGGCATGGGTGCCCTTCCCTTCGCAGATCTGCTCCAGCAACTCCAGCATCCGCTTGGTGCCGATGCGGCAGGGCGGGCACTTGCCGCAGGACTCATCCTGCGTAAACTCCAGGTAGAACCGGGCCAGGTCGACCATGCAGGCCGTATCGGTCATGATCGTCAGGCCGCCGGATCCCATCATGGTGCCCAGTGCGGGCAGCGACTCGAAGTCGAGCGGGGTGTCCAGGTGCTCGGCGGGAATGCAGCCGCCCGAGGGGCCGCCGGTCTGGGCCGCCTTGAACTCCCGGCCCTTTGGCACGCCGCCGCCGATGGTGAAGACGACATCACGCAGCTTCGTGCCCATGGGCACTTCGACGAGGCCGGTGTTGTTGATCTGGCCGGCGAGGGCGAAGACCTTGGTGCCCGGCGACTTCTCGGTGCCGAGCTGGCGGAACCAGTCGGCGCCAAACAGGACGATCTGCGGGATGTTGGCGTAAGTTTCGACGTTGTTGTTCAGGGTTGGCTTTTGCCAGAGGCCCGCCGTGGCAGGGAAGGGGGGCTTCGGCCGGGGCATGCCCCGCTTGCCTTCGATCGATTCGATCAGGGCCGTCTCCTCGCCGCAGACAAAGGCGCCGGCCCCGAGCCGGATGTCGATGTCGAAGCTGAAGCCTGTGCCCAGGATGTTCTTGCCCAGTAAGCCGCGTTCCCGGGCCTGCCGGATCGCCAGCTTCAGCCGCTCCACGGCCAGCGGGTACTCCGCCCGCACGTAGATATAGCCCTGCTGCGCCCCAATCGCATACCCGGCCATGGCCATCGCCTCAAGCACCCCATGCGGATCGCCTTCGAGAATGGAGCGGTCCATGAAGGCGCCCGGGTCACCCTCGTCGGCGTTGCAGACGACGTACTTGACGTCGCCGACGGCCTTTTGGCAAAGCTCCCACTTCAGGCCGGTGGGGAAGCCGGCGCCGCCCCGGCCCCGCAGGCCGGACTTTTTGAGCTCAGCGATGACCTCGTCCGGGGTCATCTCCAGAAGCGCCTTGGCCAGCGCAAAGTAGCGGTCAGCCGCAATCGCTTCATCGATCGACTCGGGGTTGATCAGGCCGCAGTTCTTGAGCACCCGCCGGACCTGGCCCTGGTAGAACGGAAGATCGACCGTAGTGTGGAAGCGGACCTTCTCCTTGGGGTTTGGGGTGAAGAGGAGCCGTTCGACGGGCTGGCCGCCCATGACGTGGCGGAGGAGGATCTCAGCGCAGTCCTGCGGCTTGACGTGGCAGTAGAAGGTGCCGCCGGGGTAGACGACGACTACGGGGCCGGCCTTGCAGAAGCCAAAGCAGCCAACCTGCACGACCTTGACCCGGTCGGCCAGGCCGTGTTCGACCACCAGCTCTTCCATGGTCCGGCGGGTCAGGGGGCTCTTGTTGGCCCGGCAGCCCGTGTCGCCGCAGACCAGCAGGTGGACTTCCGGCGCCTCGGTGATCGGGGTCTCCATGGCCTGGCGCAGGGCGATCACATCGGCCCCGGCCGCCCGGACGGCCTCCAGTTCCAGCAGCGATGATATGCGGGTCGGAACGCGCATGGTTGTCATGAATATCAGCTCCTGGCGGACACGGGTTGCGACAGCGCTTCAAGTTCAGAACGCTGCCGGAGTTCGGCGACGACTGCAGGAACGTCGGCTTCCTTCAGCTGGCGGACTTCGCCGTCAACGACGACGACGGGGGCCAGGGAGCAGGCGCCGACGCAGCGGCAGACTTCCAGGCTGAAAAGCCGGTCGTCAGTCACCTGCCCGGCCTGAACGCCAAGCTCCTCGGCGAACCGGTCCAAAATGCGGCCGGCGCCGCGCACGTAGCAGGCGGTTCCCATGCAGACGCTGATCGCATACTTGCCCACGGGCTGGGTGTTGAAGAGGTTGTAGAAGGTGACGACGCCATAGACATCGGTCAGGGGAATGGACATGGTATGGGCAATACGGCTCTCCACTTCTTCGGGCAGGAAGCCGAAGAGTTGCTGGGCCTTATGAAGGACGGAGATCAGGGAACCGGGCTGCTCACGAACAGACGCCATGAAGGCATCCAGTTCGGCGAAGCGGGGATCGTCCGTGGTGACGCCCATTCCGCAGCAGCAGGTAGACATACGCAGACACCACCTTTTCGAATTGGGCCGAAACGTAACTGATGTGAAATCATTCACAATCCCAGCTCAATCATACAACTCTGCATAGAGACGCAACAGAAGCCGAGGTACTATCGGGTGGGCGAGTTTGTGCCAAATTTCACAAGCTGAGTAGTGCTATGCGTCTAGAGCAGGGACCCGATGCGCGGGGGTGCTAACGGGTGGTCTGCCACCGGTCCGGATGGGTGGGGTGGTCATCCTTCCGACGGGTGCATTTCTTCGGGTGGCGGCCTTGCGGACGGCGGGCGGCTGCCCTTCTGGTTTGCTCCGAGCAATGCCAAATAGTATAATGTTCCATGGCCCGTTCTTTTCGTCAGGAGGCGTGAGCATGTTGCCCTGGCAGCAAAAACTAGTACGTGCGATTCCACCCGTGAACGCGATCCTTGCAGCGCCTGCCGTGGCCCGGCTGATGGAGACCCATGCCCGGGAGTTGGTGGTCGGCAGCGTCGGCGAGGCGGTGGGCGCCCTGCGTCGGCGCATCCTTGGCGCGACTGAAGAAGCAGAGGTGGCTGGCCTTAACCTGTCACTGGGCGCAATTGGCGATGAAGTGGCGGCGCACCTGGCCTTCAAGCTCAAACCACGCCTGCAGCGGGTGATTAATGCCACAGGCGTTGTGCTGCATACGAATATGGGCCGGTCGCCCCTCGCCGAGGAGGCAGTGGCGGCGATTACGGCGATCGCCAGCCGGTACAATAACTTGGAGCTGGATGTAGCCACCGGCGAGCGGGGCTCCCGCTACGCCCACGTGGAGGAACTGCTCTGCCGCATCACCGGCGCCGAGGCCGCATTGGTGGTCAATAATAACGCGGCCGCAGTCCTGCTGATGCTCTCCGCCCTGTGCCAGGGTAAGGAGGTCATTGTCAGCCGCGGCGAGCTGGTGGAGATCGGCGGCTCCTTCCGGGTGCCGGAAGTGATGGAGCAGGGCGGCGCGATTCTGCGCGAGGTCGGTACGACCAACAAGACCCATCCGTGGGACTACGAGCGGGCCATCGGGGCCGAGACGGGCGCCCTGTTGAAGGTCCACACCTCCAACTTCCAGATCATCGGCTTTACGGAAGAGGTGACCACAAAGGAGATGGCGGCCATCGCCCATAAGCGCGGCCTGCCCTGCCTGGTGGACTGGGGCTCCGGCGTGATGGTCAACCTCGAACGATTCGGCATTCGTCACGAAGCGACGATGGATGAACTGATCGCCGACGGCGCCGATCTGGTCACTTTCTCCGGCGATAAATTGCTGGGTGCCCCCCAGGGCGGGTTTATCGTCGGTCGGAAAGAGTTGGTGCAAAAGTGCAAGAAGCACCCGCTCACCCGGGCCCTCCGGGTGGACAAGCTGACGCTGGCCGGCATTGAGGCGACCCTGAAGCTCTACCTGGAGCCTTCCATCGCCGTGGAGCGGATTCCGACACTGCGCATGCTGAGCCTGTCGGCGGCTGCGGTCGAGCCGGTGGCTGTCCAACTGGCGCAGCGGCTGGAGCCCGTCCTGGCCCCGCACGGTTTCAATGCGCAGGTAATCGACGGCATGTCGCAGGCGGGGGGCGGCTCGCTGCCCGGCACCGACCTGCCGACGAAGCTGGTGGCGATCGCCCACCCGGCGCCCCACGAAGTGGAGCGGCGCCTTCGGCAGCAGGACCCGCCGGTTATGGTGCGCATCGGCGCAGGGCAGATTCTGATCGATCCCCGGACGCTCTGGCCCGAAGAATTGGCGCTGGTCGTATCCGCCATGGAGCGCGCCATCGTCTAAGACTAGGTAAGGAGGTGCAGCCCGTGAGTGACGAACAGATTATCCGTCTCACGCAGTACTCATCGAAGGCCGGCTGAGGCTGCAAAATCGGTCCGGAGGACCTGAGTCAGGTGTTGAAGTTCCTGCCGCCCTCTGTGAGCAACGCCAATGTGATCGTCGGGCTGGATTCGCCGGACGATGCGGGCGTTTATAAGATCAGTGATGATGTGGCCATCGTCCAGACCGTCGACTTCTTTACGCCCATTGTCGATGACCCGTATTGGTTCGGTGCGATCGCGGCGGCCAACGCCCTGTCGGACGTGTACGCCATGGGCGGGCGCCCGATTACCGCCCTGAACCTGGTCGGCTTCCCCGTCAGCAAGATTGATAAGCGGCATCTTGCCGAGATTCTGCGGGGCGGGGCCGACAAGTGCCTGGAGGCTGGTGCGGTGATCCTCGGCGGCCATTCGATCGATGACCCGGAGCCCAAGTTCGGTCTGGCCGTGACGGGCACGGTCCATCCTTCGAAGATCGGGGCCAAGGCGGGCGCCAAACCCGGCGACAAGATCATTCTGACCAAGCCAATTGGCATCGGTGTGGTGACTACCGCCGTCAAGCGGGGCGTTTGCACGCCGGAGCATGCCGAAGAGGCGATCAAGGTCATGGCGACGCTCAATAACGTTGTCGATGTGCTGGAGCCCTTCGAAGTCCGCGGCCTGACCGATATTACGGGCTTTGGGCTGCTGGGCCATGCTTCCGAGGTGGCCCGGGAGTCGAAGGCCGGCATGCGGATTTCTGCCTCGCAGGTGCCGGTGCTCCCTTCGACCTACACCTATGCGGCGCAGAACATCTTCCCGGGCGGGAGCCGGAACAACTATAAGTTCCTGACCGGCCGGGAGTACGTGGCCTTTGATCCTTCCGTAGATGAGATGCAGCAGATGATTCTGTGCGACGCCGTCACGTCGGGCGGACTCTTCATTTGCGTGGCTGGTGACAGGGCGGAAGCCCTTGCTGCAGCGCTGCAGGCGAAGGGAACGCTGTCGTCGGCGATTATCGGGGAAGTGGTGGCGGACCATCCCGGAAAGATTATGGTGATGCCCTGATGAATACGGCGCTGGTCTCCGGCGTGCGGCTGAGTGGCAGCCCGGCCGTAGAGGCCTTCCTGTCTGACTTTGCAAAGGTCTCTGAGGCGTATGAGTACGATTGGCAGAAGCAGGAGTCGTTTGCAGCGCGTGCCGCGTACCTGAACGGCGGCGGCTACAAGGGCGACCGGGCGGGGCTGGCTGCGGCCCTGCGGGCATATAACACGGCCCTGGGCGCCGGGGCCGATGTGCTGGCGAACGTCGAGCTGCTTGGGCGGCCGGGGACGCTGGCGGTGGTGACCGGGCAGCAGGCCGGGGTTTTCACCGGTCCGGCCTATTCCATTTACAAGGCGATGACGGCGATTCACCTGGCCAAGCAGCAGAGCGTGCGGCTGGGCGTGCCCGTGGTCCCGGTCTTCTGGATTGCCGGTGAGGACCACGACTGGCAGGAGGTCGCCGCTGTGCTGGCGCCTGCGGGCGATGCCACCGTGCGAATGGCACTGCGGGAGACGTTTGACGGCGATAAGCGCAGCGTCGGGCTGGCGCCCATTCCGGCGTCGCTCTTTGACGGAGTGCTGGATGAGTTTATTGCACAGTTAGCGGAGACCGAGTTCAAGGCCGAGGTGGAAGAGCGGCTCCGGATGGCGGCCCTGGAAGGGCCGGCGCTCGATCCCACGATTACCTGGGGCCAGCCGACCCTGGCGGACTGGTTTGGCCGCCTGATCGCCTGGCTCTTCGCCGGGACGGGCCTGGTCATTTGCAACAGCGCCGACCCGGCGCTGCGCCGGCTGGAGGCGGAGTTCTTTGCCAAGGTTGTGGCGCGGCATGAGGCCGTGGACGTGGCGCTGGGCGCCGGGTACAGCCTGCTGGAGCGGCTGGGCTACAAGGCGACGGTCGACCGGCAGCCCGGCAACCTGAACCTCTTCACCTATGTGGATGGCCAGCGGCTGCCCATGCAGGCCGAGGGCGATCAGTTCTGGGTGCGGGACCGGGCCGACCTGGGCTGGATTCGGCCCGAGCTGACCGATCTGGTCCTGACCCGCCCCGAGCTGTTCAGCACCAACGTGGTGCTGCGGCCCGTGGTGCAGGGCGTGCTCTTCCCGGACCTGGCCTACGTGGGAGGCCCCGGTGAGATCAGTTATTTTGGGCTTTATCGCGAGGTCTACCGGGCGCTGGACAGCCAGATGCCGATCGTCTATCCCCGCGAGTCGGTGACGCTGATTGAGCCGCCGGTCGCCCGGATTCTCGAGAAGCAGGGGCTGACGGTGGAGGACGCCTTCTACCGCCTGGAGGAGAAGAAGCAGGAGCTGCTGGAGCGGGAGGACCGGCTGGGCATCACCGAGCTGTTCACCCACTTCCGGTCCAGCTTTGGCGAGATGTATGAGCAACTGGTCTGCCGGGTGCTGGAGTTGGACCCGAACCTCCGGTTCGTCACGGAGGAGAACCAGAAGCAGATTGCCGTGCAGATCAACAAGCTGGAGGAGAAGGCGCGCCAGCAGCATCGCAAGAACTGCGAGGTGGCGATCAAGCAGTTCGAGCGCTTGAAGTCGCAGCTCCAGCCGGCCGGGGGCCTGCAGGAGCGGCAGGTTTCGATTCTGCCGTTCGTGGCGAAGTACGGCCCGGACCTGGTCCGGCGCCTGGTGACGGAGACCAGCCTGGAAGAGGGCTGGGCGCACCGGGTGGTCTATCTTGGGAATTAATTGAGCATAGAAGAAGACCAGGGGCGAACCCCTGGTCTTTTTTGTCGGGCTTCCTACCGAGTACCAGGGGACCCGACCCACGAGCCTTGGGCAATCCGTGCCAGTCCGTGAAATCCGTGGCGACAAAACTGTATCCAGATCAGTGTCTGCCCCGAAATCGGCGTAATCTGCGCAATCCGCGGCCATAAAACTGCCTCTTTCCAGGATGCTATTCTTCCGCCTTCAACTGGAGCAAGAAGGTGATCCAGGCCGGCTGGCGCACAAAGCCCAGCCATTGGTTGATCGCCAGCATCGGGGCGTTGGTGGTGGCATTCCAGGTCTTGACCTTCCGGTAGCGACCGAGGGCCTTCACCGCCCCCAGCGCCTTGACCTTCAGCGCCTTGGCCACCCCGGCCCGCCGGTGCTCACGCAGCACGGCGGTCAGGCCCGTATCCAGGACCTCCGCTTCGTCCGTGGTCCAAATGTTGGACACGCCCACATACTGGCTATCCTTGATGGCGATGTACCAGGCCTCCGGCAGGAACGTGGGGCGGTCAAACCCCTTCATGAAGTGCTCAAAGCTGATGTCGGTCAGGGGCTCGGGCGAAGGGATGTCCCGCCTTGCGACCATCATCATCTCATAGAGTTTCCGATCGCGCTCCGGGTCCCCGGCCAGGTCGGGATAGGAGCGGAACGCATAGCCTGCCGCCTCAGCGGCCGCCACGTGTTCAGCCAGTTCCGCCGGGTTGAAGGCCGTCAAGTCGAAGTGCGACTCCCAGTTCCGCAACTTTTCCTTGAAGCCCCGGCGTTCCAGGAAGGCGACGCTGTCGGCCCTGTCCTCGCGGGTGCTGGCGCTCAGCGAGATGGGATCCTGCGGCTCAAGCAGGTCCCGCAGATGCTGGTAGAGCGCCCGGCCGATGCCGCACCCCCGCTTGCTCGGGTGGACCCCGATGTCCAGGTGGAACTTGCGGGGATGGTAGCGGCCCGGGAACTGCTGGTAAAGGCCGACGCCGACGATCTGTCCGTCGATCTCAACGATCCAGGAGGAGAAGGCGTACTTGGGATCCAGAGTGGCGTAGTCGTTAGCCAACGACTCCGGTGTCAGATGCTCGTCATGGATCTCGGTGATCAGTTGTGCCAAGCCGGGAAAGTCGGTGGCTGGGTTGAAGGGCCGAATCTGAAAGGAATCTGGCATGGCGAATATGTTCCTCCTTCGAACTATTCTTCGGGATGTAGCTCTAGAGAGTAAGCAATCCAGGCCGGCTGGCGCACAAAGCCCAGCCACTCGTTAATCGCCAGCATGGGGGCGTTGGTGGTGGCGTTCCTGGTCTTCACCTTGCGGTACCCGCCCGCAGCCTTGGCTGCCGCCAGCGACTGAATCTTCAGCGCCTTGGCAAGGCCCGCCCGCCGGTGCTCCCGCAGCACGGCCGTCAGGCCCGTCTCCAGCACCTCCGCATCATGTGTCTTCCAGATGTTGGACTGACCCACCATCTGCCCTTCCTTGATGGCGACGATGTAGGTCTCAGGGAAGAACTGGGGCCGGTCAATCCCTTTCTTCCACTGTTCGAAGCTGACATCGGTCAAGGGTTCTGGCGACGGGATATCCCGGCGGGCCACCTTGACCATTTCATAGAGCTTCTGGTCTCGCTCCGGGTCCCCGGCCAGGTCCGCATAGGAACGGAACTCGAAGCCGGCTGCCTCGGCGGCAGTCACGTGGCCGCCCAGCGCCGACGGGTCGAACCCGGTCAGGTCAAAGTGCGACTCCCAGGTGCGCATCTTCTCCTTAAAACCCCGGTTCTCCAGGAAGGTAATGGCCTCGGGCCAGTTTTCTTTGGTCCCGGCGCCCAGGGCGATGGGATCGTGGGGCGCCAGCGCCTCCCGGAGCTGCCGGTAGAGCGCTCCACCAATGCCCCGCCGGCGGAACGGGGCACGCACATCGACATCCAGGACGAACTTGCGGGGGTGGTATGATCCTGGAAATTGCTCGTACACCGCCATGCCCGCAAACTCGCCGTCCACCTCGGCGACCCAGGCAGCAAAGGCGCACTTGGGGTCACGCCGGGAGAACGAATCCTTCAGGGATTCGACTGTGACATGCCGCTCGTAAAGCTCGTCGCTGAGTTGGGCCATACCGTGGTAGTCGGTCTTGTGATCGAACGGACGGATCTGAAAGGCGTCCGACATTGGGAATTCTGCCTCCTGCTTAAACTTCGGCACCTTTATGAAGACGATCGAATCGGCCAATAAGTTCCATTCAGGGGATTGTCGATTGGTAAGCGATCGGATATCATGACGATAGTGTTTGTAAACAATCGGCCCCCTGGAGGTACATGACACCATGAAGCGTGCTCTCTCTCTGACCCTGAGTCTGCTGCTTACTGCCGGAATCCTCGCCGGCTGCGGCGGCGCAAAGACCGCTCCCGCCGCTGAGACGCAGAAGGTGAAGGTGACCGTCATTCCGACCCAGGCCTCGGACAAGTTCAAGGAGCAGATGAATAAGCTGGGCACCCTGCTCTCCAAGGAGTCCGGCCTTGATGTTGAGATCCGCATTCCCACCGACTATGCCGCTGCCGTTGAAGACATGCGCTTTGGCAAGACCGACGTCGCCTACTTCGGGCCGTTCACCTACGTGGTGGCCAACGCCCAGAGCGGCGCCAAGGCCTTCGTCACGCAGAATATCAAGGGCAAGCCCTTCTACCATAGCTACGCCATCGTCCAAAAGGAGTCGCCCATCAAGGAGCTGGACGACAAGTCCATCGCTACCCTGAAGGGCAAGACCATCGCCTTGGGTGACCCCGGTTCCACCTCGAGCTCACAGATTCCGCAGCTGGCCATGAAGAATGCCGGCCTCGACCGGCAGAAGGACGTGCAGCTGGTCTTCACCGGCGCCCATGACGCGGTGCTGAAGACGGTCGCCGCCGGCAAGGCCGATATCGGGTTCGTCGACTCGGCCATCTTTGAAGGCAGCCTCTCGCAGAAGTTCCCCGATGACTATGCGAAGGTCCGGGTGGTCTGGAAGTCGATGGAGCTCTACCAGTACCCCTGGGCGCACCGGAAGGACCTCGACCCGGCCGTGGTGAAGAAGCTGCAGGACGCCTTCCTGAAGGTGACGGACAAGGACGCCCTGGAGCCCTTCGGCGCCGACGCTTTCATCGTGACGGATGATGCCAAGTACGACCCTGTCCGTGAAGCCGCCAAGGCCCTGGAGATCGACCTCAAGAACTATCAGGTCAAGTAGAAGTTGTATGGTGACCCGCCTGCATCAGGCGGGTTCTTACCTTTGTCGGAGGTGTTGCGCTTGCGCGGTAGGTTAAGCGACCGTTTCCGGGCGCCCGCCCTCTGGACGCTGGTGCTCGGCGGCCTGGTGGGCTCGGTGCTGGTGACTGGCTTCACACCCGATCAGATGCAGACATGGTCTTACGCCGGGGAGTTTATCCGCGGCATGTTTCCGCCCGACTGGTCCGTGCTGCCTCAGGTGCTGCGGGGCATGGGGGAGACGGTCGGCATCGCCTTTCTGGGCACCTTCGTGGCCTTTGTGCTGGCCTTTCCGCTCGCCTTCCTGACGGCCCGGAACATCACCGGACCATGGGTCGGCGTGCCCCTGCGCTGGCTGATGGCCATGCTGCGGTCGGTGCCCGAAGTGCTCTGGGCGATTATCTTTGTGGTGGCCACCGAGTTCGGCAATATTCCCGGCGTGCTGGCGTTGGCGGCGCACAACATCGGCATTTTGACCAAACTGATCGGCGAGGTGTACGAAGAGGCGCCGATCGGGCCCCAGGAGGCGATGGCCGCCACGGGCGCCGGGCGGGCCGGCGTGGTCTGGTTCGGCATTCTGCCCTGGGCGATGCCGACGGTGCTGTCGCACACCTTCTTCCGTTTCGAGTGCAACATCCGCTCGGCCGCCATCCTGGGCGTGGTGGGCGCCGGCGGTATCGGCACCCTGCTAATGCAGCACCGGCAGCTCTTCCAATATCAGATGATGACGGTGGACGTAGTGGGCATTATCGCCCTGGTCGTGCTGGCCG
This sequence comes from Symbiobacteriaceae bacterium, assembly GCA_029239785.1. GTDB lineage: Bacteria > Bacillota > Sulfobacillia > Symbiobacteriales > Symbiobacteriaceae > JARBUG01. The sequence continues at coordinate 24,245 of JARBUG010000041.1, forward strand.
ACTGGCTGGGCGCCGCCGTGCGAAAGCAGGTGAGCTAGCGTGCTTGCATACAAGGACGTAACCAAGACCTACACCCCGGGCCAGCCGCCGGCGCTGCTGGGCGCCACGCTGCGGGTCGCACCCGGGGAGATGGTAGCGCTGCTCGGCCCGAGCGGGGCGGGGAAATCAACGCTGATTCGCTGCGCCAACGGCCTGGTGCGGCCCGAGGCGGGTGCCGTAACGGTTGCCGGCCAGCCGGTCATCACGCTCGGCAGTGCAGAGCTGCGGGCGGTGCGCCGCAAGGTGGCCGTCATCTTCCAGGAGTTCCATCTGATCGACCGGTTCTCGGTATTGAAGAACGTATTGACCGGCCGGCTGGGACAGGTTTCGTTCTGGCGGGCAGCGCTGGGGCTATGGTCGGCGGCGGATGTGGCGATGGCCCGCGAACTGCTGGCCCGGGTCGGTCTCGAGGGCCAGGAGCGGAAGCTGGCCCGGGAACTGTCGGGCGGACAGCGGCAGCGGGTGGCCATCGCCCGGGCGATGATGCAGGCGCCGGAGATTCTTTTGGGAGACGAGCCGGTGGCCAGCCTGGACCCGGTGACGGGCCGCAGCATTTTGCGCCTCATCGCTGATTTGACGGTCGAGCGTCGGTTGACGACCGTGCTGAGTCTGCATGATGTAACGCTCGCCCGGGAATTCTGCTTGCGGGCGGTGGGCGTGAGCGGTGGCCGCATCGTCTATGACGGGCCGATGGCGGACGTCACCCCTGATGTGATGAACGCGATTTATGGCAGCGGCGGTGTATAATCATCCAGTTTCTCATAATCCCTTGCACGCGGGCGTCGGACTGACCTAAACTGGTAGGCACAGACCCAGATACGACCCTTTCCAACTATAGGCGTCTCCTAATGCGATTGGCAGACTGCACCGGCGGGTAGAATAACCTGGCATGTGCATGCTGCCAGTTGCTTTGCTGAGGGAGGCGTTGTCTTGGGAGGGAACAAAGTCGCAGGCGGGTATAAGGTGGCCATTGTCGGCGCCGGTGCCATGGGCTCCCTGCTGGCGTTCCGTATACCCGGCGGGTATCGGAAAGTGATCATCAGCCGGGAACGGGGGGGGGCGGCCCAGGTTGCCGATGAGGTCGGCGGGCTCGCATCCGACCAGATCAGCGCGGTGAGGGGGTGTCAGGTCATCTTTTTGGCGGTGCCGGGTGCGGCTGTGCTGCCGCTTCTTCGGGAGATGACGCCGCATGTGGCCGAGAACGCCCTGGTGGTCAATATGGCCCCAGATCTATTCACAGGCGACCTGGCTGCCGAGCATGCCGCCGTTCGGTTTGCGGCGGCCAAGGTGCTGGGGCATGCCGATGAGCTTGCGGCCGGCGCCCGGGGCCTGGTGGTGCTCGACCACGTAGATGAGGAGGCAGAGGATCGCCTCCGCCAGCTCCTGGAGCCAGTCGGTCCCGTCATGCGCGGGAGCGAGACCCTGGTCCAGGAGGCAGGTGCGGCCATTATGGACGTCATGACGGAAGCCCGGCGCAACCTGCTCGACCGGCTGAGCGTCTTAGGGTTGGACGGGCCCCTGGCGCAGGTGGTGCTGGCAGGCGCTGCACCTGGGGTGCTGCGGTCCATGGCGCAGCTGGAGGCCGGAACGCCCGCAGAGGGCGCTATTGATAGAAGCAAAACGGGGGCGGCGCCCGAGGGTTGGGCGTCACATTAAGCCTGTCTGCCCCCGGCAGGCATAAAACTACGGCGCTGGGAGGGGACCTTGTGCTCCGACGGAAAAAGCTACTACGCCGCGTGTTTGGGGTTGTGGCCCTGATTGCCCTGCTCGGTTCGATCATCCTGGCCGGCTTTGCCGCCACGGCCAACGCCGAGCCACCGCCCCTGACCCTGAACGTGAAGGCTGCGGTACTGCTCGACTTTGCGACCGGCCAGACTCTGTATGAGAAGGACGCCGATCTGCCGATTCCTCCCGCATCGCTTACGAAACTAATGACGCTCCATCTGGCCTACAAGAAGATCGCTGAAGGGGCCATTAAGAAAGAGGATAAGGTCCGCATCTCCGAGCGTGCCTGGGCGGCGACCATGCCCGGGTCGTCGGTGATGTTCCTCGAACCGGGTCAGATTGTGACCGTTGGCGAAATTATGAAGGGCATCGCGATTCCGTCGGGCAACGACGCTTCGATCGCCATCGCCGAACATATCTCCGGCAGCGTTGACGCCTTTGTGGCGCTGATGAATAAGGAAGCACAGGACCTCGGTTTCAAGACCATGCGCTTTACTGACCCCGCCGGCCTGAACCCCACCAACGTGGTGACCGCCCGGGAGTTTGCTGAGTTTGCCCGCCGCTACATTCAGATGCATCCCGAGGCGCTGGCCGACCTGCACTCGGTGATCGAGTTTACTTACCCAATGCCGGCGAATCTGCCCGCTGACAAGCAGGGCGAGAAGCCCGTCACTCAGTACAACCGCAACACGCTGCTGGGCAACCTGGAGGGTGTTGACGGCCTTAAGACCGGCTTTATCGATGAGTCGGGCTACAACATAGCGCTGACCGCGAAGCGGGGCGAGACCCGGTGGGTGGCCGTGATTCTGGGCGCCCCCGGTAAGACCGAGGCCGAGGGCTCCCGGAACCGGGCCGAGGCCGGCACTGCGGTGCTCCAGTGGGGCTTCGCCAACTTCACCACGGCCAAGCCTGACGTGCCCGAAATCAAGCCCGTGCGGGTCTGGAAGGGCGCCGCGAACCAGATTGGGCTGGAGACGGACCGTCCGGTGCTGCTGACGGTGGCAAAGGGCCAGGAGACCAAGCTGATTCCCACGGTTCACCAGGAGACGTCGGTGACGGCGCCGGTGAAGAAGGGGGACAAGCTGGGCGAACTGATCTACTCGGCCGATGGTAAGGAAGTGGCCAAGTTCAGCCTGCTGGCCGCTGACGATGTGAAGCAGGGCGGCTTCTTTAAGCGGCTCTGGGATACGATTCGGCTGACGGTCTCCGGTTGGTTTAACCGGGCCAAGAAGTAGCAACGTGGGGCCGCCCGGGCAGTAAAGCCCGGGCGGCCTTTTCTCATGCGTTACCTACACGAGCGCTATGGGCGGGCTGGCTGCTTGCTATATGAGTCCTGCCTGTCTGCTGCCCAGTCAGTTCACGGTTAAGAGCCAGATCCAACAAGAAGGCAAGGTGCTTCCAACACCCTTCCAACATTGATCCAACATCGATCCAACACCCTTCCAATATTGATCCAACATCGATGCTGGGTCGACAACTCCTGAAAACAACAAAATTGACATAGATAACCAATGGTGTTGGCACCCTCATATAACAGGGCGCCAACACCATACGGTGCGGCGCCCGGGGGTTATCTATTCAGCGTTCTCGTCGCCCTCGCCCTCGCCGCCCTCGCTGTCGCCTTCGGAACCAGCGCTCTCCTTGCGCCGCTTCACATACTTGCCAATATCCATAAAGATGCCGGGCCAGAGGGGGGAGCCCTTGGGAATATACGCAGTATGATACAGTTCCCGATAACCCGTATCGAGGGTCAGACCGTACGGCCCCAGCAGCGTGATCAGGTTCACCCAGGCGCTGGAATTGCCGGCGTAGCGGTTGACCGGCAGGGCGGTCGTGTCGTTGGGGTCTGCGGGCGAGACCGCGACCAGTTCGGTCCCCTTGATCAGCCGGGCATGAACCCGCTGCACCTGGTTCCCCGGAATGCCCGCCAGTTTGGCACACCGCAGCAGACGATTGTCCGAGCCGGCATTGAACTCGTAGTGGGCGGGGGAGTGGCCCCAGGCAGCGGGCTGGTAGGCGTTCCCCTTGATGATTTCCGCGTCCGGGTCCGGTGCCAGGATATCCTCGGGCCTCAGGTTGAGGAAGATATCCTGAATCGATTTGCTCAGGACTTCCTTCATCGCCGCGGCACCGATCTCCTCTGCCCGGGTCTTCTCAGCCGAGGTAACTGCCGGCTTCACGGGTTCCCCACTCACAAGTTGCTCCCCCTTGTCGCCCAACTGTATCGACCTGGGAAGATCATACTATGAACTGTGAGCAGGTGTCGAATAAATATTATCTATATATGGAGTATTCTAAAATCTATCACGGTTGGCGAACGATTTTCCGACGGTTCGGTCGGCACTACGCATGTGAGCCGAACCGCACGCCATCGAAAGTATGGGTGCAACAGCTACAGGACGGGGTGAGATCCTCAGCCCGCAGATCTGGATTCACGATCCGGAGAATCCCGGCGTCATCCACATACAGTCCGCTGAAATAGCTTGACTCACCAAGCCGCACGATCTCACGCCTGTCGCGTTCGCATCTTGCAACGAGCCAGAAGATCGGATCAGGACGGTCCAGGCGAGCAACGGCCTCGCTGTAGACGCTGTTCCACTCCGAGCCCACCTTTGCGAGAAGGAACTTGAAGAGAGGCGTATAGTCGAGCCCGCGCCTCTGCTTCCCATGCATCGAGGTCCGGCTTGCCTCCGAGAGCGCCGCTGCCTTTCGCTCGGTCCGGTAGTTACCACCAGTGTGATGATCCACGTTGTGGGTCTGGGTGTTTACCTTCCTGTAGAGCGGTTCTTTCTGTGACCCGCGGACCATCTCGTTCACTCCTCGCAGGACCCGTGTGCGCAGTTTCGTGAGCCCGGGGTGTTTTTGCGGCGCCTGGCATTGCTTCGGCGTTCTGCTGTAAGCTCCTGCTGTACGACAGCCGGTTCCTGTAACCCCCATGCCGCCGCCCGTCGCCAGGTCGTCGGAGCCCCTTGGCCCTGAACCGGACGCGCGTGCCAACCCAGCTTGCTTCGATTCCGGCACCCGGTTGCGCATCCTGGGGCGGGCATCTTACGGCCAGATTTGCCACCCTGGTCGCCCCTTTGGCGGGCGCAGACGGACGGAAAGGGGTAGTTCGAGCCTGTAGCGCCGAACTTTCGCTGGCTCCGTCCGATGGTGCCCAGCATTTGCCGGGCCGGTGGACACAAGTCGGACGGAGCCCTGTTAGCGGCCTGTCGTATGCTAACCAGGGTACTCCGGTGCCTTACCTGGGCAAGCGGGTTCCAGGGCACGACCAACCGTTGACGCTACGTTTGCTGAATTTCCGGGGGAACGCCCATGGAAAAAGGGGCTGAACCGATGGCTCGGTCCA
>JARBUG010000211.1 GCA_029239785.1 Symbiobacteriaceae bacterium
ATACCGCCAGTAGACGGCCGGACAATCGATCGGGTCCCAACGGGAGACGGTGCCGGCTTCAAGGCCCACATAGCCCGTCGCCATCTTGTATGTACTGCCCGGTGAAAGGCCGGTAATCGACCAGTTGAACATGATCCCTTCCTGGCTCAGCACCTGCTCCCAGTCACGCTCCGATCCCCGTACCAACATGTTGGGATCGTAGGTCGGGTAGCTCGCCATCGCCAGCACGGCGCCGGTCCGTACGTCCTGCATCACCACGGCGCCCATGGTCGGATTGGCTTCCTTGTTGCCCTGCTTCTTGATCCACTCCATCTGTTTGACCAGCGACTCTTCGGCCAACCGCTGCAGATCCATATCCAACGACAGATAGATGTTGTTGCCAGGCTGCGGCGGCGTCTCTTCGAAACCGCCCACCCGCCTGCCGTACGGGTCGATCTGGACCCTGCTCTGCCCGGGCGTGCCCCGCAGGAAGTGCTCGTAAGAGAGCTCCAGACCGGCCTTGCCGATCAATTCGTTGGAACCGTACTCCTCGAACTCGGGCAGTTCGATCTCCTGATCGCTGATGGCGCCCACGTACCCCAGCAGTGCGCCTGCCAACGCTTTCTGTGGATAGTGGCGTGCCGCCTCCTCCACCAGAATCACATCCGGGAACTCGTGGCGCCGCTCCATGAAACTGGCCACCGCTGTCGGCGTCAGCGCCCGCTGGATGGGCAGCGGTTCGAACTGCCGGTGGTCCTCCTTGTTCGCCCAGACCTTGGCCAGCACCCGGGTGCGAATCTCCTCGGCCAGCTCATAGTTGCCGTCGGCCAGCACCAGGGCCAGCTTGGGCATCATCTCTTCGATCGCTTTGGGGTCCTGCCCGATCAGCACCGCGGCATAAGCCGGCTCGCTGGTTGCCAGCGGCCGGCCTTTGGCATCGTATATAGCGCCACGGGTCCCGTAACTGGGCAGCTCACGAATTCGTTGCTGCCGTCCCTGCTCCTGCAAGGCGGCCGATTCCGGACCAGTCAGCTGGTAAAGCTGAAAGGCCATCAGCAGCAGGAGGGCTGCTGTGATGGCCATCAACCAGACGGTGCGATGTAATACATTACGCAACTAGGTAGCTCCTCTGCGGGGATTGGCTAGGGCAACCAGTCCAGAGGGTTCGCCGGCGTGCCGTCCACGACGATGGTGAAGTGCAGGTGGGCACCGGTCGAGTTGCCGGTGTTCCCCGAGTAGCCGATAATCTCGCCGATTTCGACATACTGGCCAACCGACACTTCGTATCCGCTCAGATGCGAATACATGGTAACAAGACCGTTTCCATGGTCGATCCGGATCGACTTGCCGTAGCCGCCGTACCAGGTGGCCATGGTAACCGTGCCGCCGGCGGCTGCTGCCACCGGTGTGCCGGAGCCCACGCCGATGTCGATGCCATCGTGCCAGTGGTAGGTGCCGAAAACCGGGTGAATCCGGTCGCCGAAGTAGTCGGTAAGGTCGGCATAGGCTGGCCAGGCCAGCTTGCGGCCCGAGGGGCGCCCGGGAATGCCGCGGGACGCCAGGGTGTTCCGGCCCTGGTACCGGCCGCCGGGAATCAGCAGCTGGGTGCCAAGTTTCAAATTATCGGGATCAATCTCCGGATTGGCTGCAACGATATCGGTATCGTTGACGCCATAGTCCTGCGCCAGTTCCCAGAGGGTGTCACCCGACGCCACTTCGACGACAACGCCGTCGACGGCGGGGATGAGCAGCTCCTGGTCGATCTGGAGAAGATCGTCCTCGGAAAGGTTGTTGGTTTCGAGGATGGATTCGACGCTGAGTCCTTGCGCCTCGGCAATCGCTTGAATCGTGTCGCCTGATTGCACCTTGTAGGTGGTGACTTTGGCGCGGGGCTGCTGCTCTGCGGTTCCTGCCTTTGCGGTGGAGGCGGCAGCGGCCATGGTAGTGGGCGCATCCTGACCCTCTGTGATGAGTTCAGGATGAAGCCCGGCTGCCAAGGAAGGCGTCAGCCGGTCAGGCGGGGTGATAGGCGTGGAAGCGAAGTGCTTCCAGGTGATCACCGTGCTGCTGCAGACCAGTACAGCCGCGGTGGCGTACACGATACGACGGCGGGTTGCTTTCGGGAGGTGCAATGCCGCGCATCCCCCTTTCTGGTTGGATTTCTGGAGGAAGTGTCATCTCCTTGTTACACGATGCTAACGTTATTAAGATACCTTAAAGATGGTGGTCATTGCTATAGTCATTGGGTATCCTGGTAGCTAAAATTTCCGTTCCCTATCCAATTCGGTCGAGTGCGGTGGGGGAGATTTGGGACATATTGACTGCCAAGTCATCTGCGTAATCCGAAAATCCGCGTAATCCGCGGTAAAAAAGTGTCCATGGCTTAGTGAATTGGCATAAGGTCGTTTCCGACCTGCAGCTCGCCCATGCGCTCGACCTGAATCCGCCCGGCGGATGCTTCGGCGAGGTCGGATTCCAGGGCAGCAGCGTCGGTCGCGAGCACCCGGCAGAAGATGGTGACGGACTGGGCGAACTGGCTGTCCAGCGTAAGGGCGCCCCGCTGGGCGAGCAGGTACTGGACCTTGCCGACCAGGTTATACTCCAGTTCGAGGGCCAGGTCGACGGCGGTGACGGCCTGGGCCACCCCCGCTGCCTCGACTCCGGCCACGGCGGCCTGGCTGTAGGCCCGCACGAGGCCGCCGGCGCCCAGGAGAATGCCCCCGAAGTACCGGGTGACCACGATGACGGTGTCAGAGAGGCCCTGCTTGTCCAGGACGTCAAAGATGGGGCGCCCCGCCGTGCCGCTGGGCTCGCCGTCGTCCGACATGCGCTGGACCTGTCCGGCCTTGAAGGCGAAGCAGTTGTGGGTCGCCTCCTTGTGCTCCGCCCGGATCTTTTCGATGAAGGCCCAGGCGTCGGCCTCGGCGGTCACCGGGGCGACGTTGGCGATAAACCGTGACTTCTTGATGACGATTTCGGTGACGCCGTGGCGTTGTACGGTGATATAGGCCATCTTTATTAAGCGGTCCCCCTTTACGGGTCTAGATACTTCGTGACGTGCATTGTTCGATCTTTTCCTTGTTGGTTCCTTCACATGCGCGCGAGCAGGGCGCCCGGGGGTTTCGCCCCGGGCGCCCTATTCTGTGCTTTTTCGGGAGATTTATTAGCCGCGGATTGCGCGGATTACGCGGATTGGGACAGAGGCATTTTTTGGCCACGGCTGGGTCCGCGCCTCAAAATGCCCTACTAATACTGCGACAGGAAGGCAAAGCGATCATTCAGCCGGCTGAGGAAGGTAATCGACGTGCCCGTCAGCCCGGCCAGTTCCTCGATGGATACTGCTTGCCCGACCGTCTGGGAAGTCATGGCCCGGTTGGCGCCCAGCAAGGCCTGGTTCTTCGCATCCACCGCGGCCAGGTCGGCCACCACGATGCTGGTATGGCTGTTCAGGCCGTCAATCCGGGCCAGCACCCCCTCCTGCTTCACCAGGACCCGGCCCATCGAATCGTTCATGGCCCGCAGGTCGGCCACCGTGGCCTCCAGCCCCTTGTTCATGGCGGCCAGCGTATCGGCGGTGTGGGCCAGGGGCGACAGGACCCTGGCCGTCTCGGCCGTCAGTTCCTTTGCCTGCGCCACATTCGCCTTGACCCCCTGCATAGCGGCGTTCAACTGGTCCGTCGTTTCAACCTGCGCCAGAAACCCGCGCAGTGTGATTACCCCAGCCGCCGCCGCCAGCGCCCAGGGCGCCCAACGGAGAAAGGCGAACACTACCACCACCTCCAGTTCGAAAGCGCCCGCCGGATGGCCTCTTCAATGCGCCCCAGCACGGCGAAGTTCACCTTGGACTCCGCCAACTCGCCCAGGAGCCCGTTTAGCTGCCGGTCGATCGCGGCGCTCCCCTCCTGGACCCGGGCCGCGGCGGCGCCCAGCTTTTGCACCTCGGCTGCGTTGGCGCTGACCGTTGCCATGGTGCCCGCCGCCGCCTGGCTCGCCTGTGCCGTAAGCTGTGCCGAAGTGCGCTCCTTCTCCAGGGTCTGGGCGAGCAGGGTGGTGGACCGGGAAGCCAGCTGCTCCTGCCGGGTCAACTCGGCTACGGTCTGCTGCATCAGCTCATGCTGCTGGCCGAGGAGCTGATCCTGCTGCTTGACCTTCGCAATATTGACCTGCACCTGAGCCACCCCGGACTGGAGCGCCTCGGTCTCCTTCAGGATTTCACGGGTTGTGCTGACCATCGCCTTGGTGTTGGGCAGAAGCTTTCCCAGGGGCCGCAGGTAGGGCAGCCCGGCCCACAGGAGAAGCAGGCCCGCCCCAAGGACGGCGCCTAATCGCATCATGCTCCGCTGCATCCCTCTCCTACCTCCCCAGGAATCGGTCGAGGTCGCGCGTGTTGCGATTCATTTCATCCAGGTCGGCGTTGATACTAACCTGCAGGTTGACCATTTGCTGCAGCCGGCTGCTCACCGTGGCGCCAGTTGCCTGCGAACTGCGCAGCAGGGCCAGCAGCGCCTCCGATTCGCGGGCGACGGCGAGCAACGTTTCGTGGCTGGCCACGGCCTGCCCGTCAAGCCGCTGGACCGATGCCACCAGCCCGTCGACCGTGGCTTCCATGCCGGCCAGTTCGCCCTTGACGGCGGCGTTGGTCTGGCTCAGGTGCTGCAGTGTCCCGGCCATGGCCGTGGTGGCGGCATCAAGTTCGGCCACCTTGCCCAGTTGATGGTTGGTTTCAGCCGACACCACCGCCGCTTCACCAACCTTGGCCTGCAACTGCTGGCTGGCCGTGAGGATGCGCTTTTGCGCCTCCAACTGGGCGTTGGTGTGGTAGGCCAGCACCCCCAGACAGATGGCGACCCACCAGCCAAACCAGAGGCTGCGCACCCAGCCCCGGCCTTGTTTTTCGGGGGCGGGCTCGCTCCCGTGGGGTTGCTCCAGGGGCAGAACCCGGTCTAGCTCGCTCACGGCAGGTCCACCTCCGGCGTTTTCAGGTTCATGCGGGCCGTGTTGGAGGCGACGGCGCTCAGTGCGTCCAGTTCGTCGTCAACCACAGCGGCCAGTTCTTTGAGGTACTGGTTGATGGCGGTGGTTGACTGGTTCATGGCCTGCAGCGATGCGACGACGCGGCTGAGTTCCCGGGCCGCGGCGCCGTTGTCCGACTCCAGCCGGGTGTTCAGCTCCAGCGTCGAACGGTTAGCCACGCCAACTGCCGCCACTGAGCTGTGAATCCGCTCCGTGGTGGCCAGCACGCCGTCCAGCCCGGTGCCGATTCGCTGCGTGGTGGCAACCATGTCGGTGAGCACGTCGTTCTGTCGCTGAATCTCGCGTTCGACGGCGACGATTTTGTCGACCGCTTCAATGTCGCGGCGGATTCCGTTCTCAAGCAGGGTAAGATAGCGAGTGATGAGGGCGGAGCTTGCGACCGCGGCGCCCAGCACCACGGCGCACACAACTTTGGCAACTTGACCGAGCATGACAGGCACCCCCTTAAGGCGGCAGCAGGTCCAGCACTTCGGCGGAGAGGCGTTCGGCCGACCAGAGCTTGTTTCTGATGGATGCGTTAACCTGGCCGATGGCCTGCATGCGGCCCGAAAGCCCCGCCGCGGCCTGCCCCATGGACTGGACGGCGGCGGCCTGGCTGGCTGCGGTGGCTGCAAGCCGCTCCGTGCTGGGCACCACGCTGGCCGTCAGCTTTTGCAGGTCACGGCTGAGGCGGGCCTGCTCCGCCGTAATGGCATCCAGCCGGAGCATGACCTGTGCCTGCTGGCCGAGCCCCGTTTCCAGCGTTTGCAGCCGGGCATGGACCCCGCCGACGGCGCCCGCCTGCTCTTTGACCCCTTCGAGCGAGGTGATCAGTTCCTCGTTCGCCTTTAAGATTGCGGTGTTGGTCTGGTCGACCTCCTTCAACATGCTGATGATGTCGAAGTCGCCGATTTTGAACGAGAAGCGCTCAAAGGACGGCAGGTTGACCCATACGGCCATGGCCGCAAAGAGCGTCAGGCCAAGGGCGATCAGGATCGTACGCATATGCCGGGTCACCGACATCCCCCCCATCGCCACATTACGGTCTCAGGAATATCTTACCAATCTTTGACTCGGATTCCAACAACTTTCAGAAGACAGAGTCCGACAGGAAGAGGCTATGCTTTACAGGTGGTCTGATACCTACTACCATGGGGTTTGGACGGGTTTCATGCCGCATGCGCCGTTAGGAGGATGAGCGTGAGCCAGGAGGAAATACAGGATTTTCCGTCAATGATGACCGCCGGGCGCCTGGGGCTGGAGCAGGCTGCACAGGTCTATGGCCGGGAACTGTCGCCCGAGGAATACTGGTGGTTTGGCGTGGGACTGGCCGCCTGCACGCTGGCCGAACTGGGCGAGACGACCTATGCCGTGGGTCGCATTCAGCAGCTCCTGGACCGGGCCGGCCACAAGGGAGTCAAGGGGGACTGGCTCCAGCGCTTTGTCGAAGAGCTGGCGCAGCTTGACGCCGAAGGCCTGCTCTGGCCCATGTACCAGCGGGACCCGGCAGGGAATATCGTGCAGACCGGGGCGGTGGTGCAGCCCCAGTTCGATGCCCGGGCGGGGTACTTCGTGGCGCTGGCCCACGTGGGCGTGGCGCTGGCGGTGCTGCGGGAGGACCAGGAGATGCTCGGCCGCCTGACCGGCGCCATCGACGAGATGGTCCAGTCGGCGTTGCTGCCGGACCATGAGGAATTGGTGACGGCGGCCCTTCAGGCCGGAGATGCCGGGGAGACTGAAGAAGCATGAAGGAAGGCGCCCGGAGAGCTGATCGCTCCCCGGGCGCCTGTCTCTACCGGTTGATTGTCACCTCGTGTTCGTCCAGCCAGACCTGCCTTGCATGGTCCCGGGCCCGGATGACGACCCGGTCCGGCCAGACCTCCATCATCCGGCTGTGGCTGGCGCTCAGGTCTTTCTTCCACCCGTCGCCTGAGGGCCAACCCCCCTGATCTTCCGGGGCATCTGAGCCGACGAACTGATAGAACGTGGAGCCAAGGCCCAGGTAGGTGAGGCCACCATGGCGGGCCGCGTTGCCTGTCACGTCGGCACCCATATGAACATGCCCCGAGAGCCACAGCTTGATCTGCGGATGTTTCTTGACGATTTCGTGCAGTTCCTTATGTTGCCCGCACCCGCCGAAGTCGTTTTCACCGAAGGACCAG
>JARBUG010000212.1 GCA_029239785.1 Symbiobacteriaceae bacterium
CAACAACAACAACATGCGACACACCCATACCCAAACGTCCTAATACTGACTCCATGAAGCCATGGCCGTCGGCGCCGTGATGGCGCTGAAGGACCGGGGCATGCAGCGGTCGGTGGCCGTCATCGGGGTGAATGACGACCCGCTGACGGCCCTGATCGACCCGCCGCTCTCGACGATTCGGATTCCCGTCTTCGACCTGGGCGCCACGGCCGCACACATGCTGGTCGATATGCTGCGCCATCGGGTGGAAGGCCCGCGGCAGACGATTCTGCCCAGCCAGCTGGTAGTGCGTGCGTCGACCAGCTGGGCGGTCGGTGCCCCGGTCTAGCCACGGTCTCGCCCCGGGCCAGCGCCTCCTGTCACCTCCCGTGGCGCCCTGAATACCATAGGGCGCAAGCGGCAGATTCGGCAGGGAGGGACCGGCGGATGTACGAAGGTGAAGTCTTTACGTATCGGAACGCTTCCGGAACCCAAACGGTGGCGACGAACCGGCAGCAACGGCCGGCTGCCCCGGGCCAGGGCCGGGGAGAGGTGCCGGCAGCAGCCAGCAACCGGATGGCCCGGCTCGAAGGGCGAATCACCAAGCTGGAGGAGATGCTGGCCGACCTTTCGGGTCTGGTTCAGCAGTTGACGGCAGCCCCGCAGCCCGAGATCGACTGGGCGCCCCCGGACCCGGCGCCCGAGCCGCCGAAGGTGACCGTGCAGGTGCAGTCCTCCGTACCCGACGTACCGGCGGCGCCGCCCCCCAGCGATGTGAAGGTGACGCTCTTTGCGGGCAGCTCCACCGAGGCGATCCTCGGCCACGTAAACCTTACACATCAGTAGCCATAGACATGAGAACGGCCGGGGGGCAGCCAGCCTCCCGGCCCTACGTCAAACAGAAGGAGCGCAAAACGCCGATGCATGCGTCGATTTGGACTTACCCGTGGGACGTGCAGGATGTTGGCCTGGAGACGGCGATGGGCGAGATACTTGACGTGGCCGGGGCAGATGGGATCAGCCTGGCGGTGTCGTACCACGCGGGCCGCTTCGTGCAGCCCCGGAACCCCCGGCGCAAGGTCTACTTTCCGGAAGACGGCACCATTTACTTTATGCCTAACCTGAACCGCTACGGGCGGATTCAGCCCAAGGTCGCCGACATTGTGCGGGAGCGGGGCGACGTGGCGAAGGCGCTGGCGGATGCCCGCGAGCGCCGGCCCTTCCGGCTGAACGGCTGGACGGTCTGCCTGCACAACACCCGCGTGGGCTATGCTTACCCGGATGTGGCGGTGCAGAACGCCTTTGGCGACCGCTACTTCCACAGCCTCTGCCCCAGCCAGCCCGACGCCCGGGAGTACGTCACCGCCATGGTCGGCGACATGAGTTCGCGCTATCGCCTGGATGCGGTCGAACTGGAGACGCCCACCTTCATGGGCTTTGCCCACGGCTATCATCATGAAAAGGACGAGCTGGGGCTCGGCGCGAAGGAAGAGTTCCTGCTCTCGCTCTGCTTCTGCCCGGCCTGTATCGAACGGGCCCGGCGGGCGGGGGTCGATGCGGAAGCCGCCCGGCAGGCCGTGCTGCTGGAACTCGGCGCTGCCTTCGAGCGGGCCGTTCCCGCGCAGGCGTCCATGCCCGACGGGCCGGATGGGTTCGACCCGGCCGTGGCGGCCTTCCTGCGGTGGCGGACCGAGCCGGTCACATCGCTGATCAGCGAGATTCGCGAGGCGGCCCATCCGGAGACCCGGGTCCACCTGCTGAGCGGGGCGCCGGCCCGGGCCTGGCAGTCGGGCGTCGACCTGGCGGCCGCCGCCCGGCAGGTCGACGGGCTGGTGGTGCTCGCCTACGACCTGGACGAAGCGGGCGTGGCGGAGCGGACGGCGGCTGGTCGGGCGCTGGGCAGCGACGGGTACCTCTCCATGGGCCTGCGCCTGGACGCGGCCGCCGGCGCCGAAGGGCTCCGGGCCCGCATGGCCGCCGCCGCCCGGGCCGGGGCAGACGGCTGCAACCTGTATAACTTCGGGCTGGTGCCTGCGGCCCGCCTGGGCTGGGTGCGGGAGGCGGCAGTGCGGTAATCACATCTCCTAATAAGAAGAAGGTCCTGAGGCATTTGACTGCCCCAGGACCTTTCTGTTACTCGGGATTCCCGCTGGCCGCCACGCGGCGGTTGCGAATCAGCGAGGCGACGATCGAGGTGGCGAGAATGGCGGCGATGACGCCGAGCGAGGCGACGATGGGGAAGTGGTAGAAGGACTCGATCAGCATCTTGACGCCGATGAAGCAGAGGATGGCGGTCAGGCCGTACTTGAGGTAGTGGAACATATCCATCACACCGTCAAGCAAGAAGTAGAGCGACCGCAGGCCCATGATCGCAAAAACGTTGGACGTAAAGACGATAAACGGGTCGTTGGTGATGCCGAAGATGGCCGGAATCGAGTCCAGTGCGAACATGATGTCGGTGGTTTCGATCACCAGCAGGACGAGGAAGAGCGGGGTGGCGTGCCACTTGTGCGTCCCCTCGGGCTTGATGAAGAAGTGGTCGCCGTGGTACTCGTTGACGACCGGAAAGTGACGCTTGAAGAAGTTGACGATGGGGTTCTTGTCGGGGTCGGGCTCGTGGTCGCCCGGCAGGGCCATTTTGATGCCCGTGAAGACCAGGAAGGCGCCGAAGATGTAAACGATCCAGTGGAACTGCTCGATGAGGACGGCGCCGACGCCGATGAGCGTGGCCCGGAAGATCAGGGCGCCCAGGATACCCCAGACCAGCACTTCATGCCGGTACTCAGGCTTTACCTTGAAGTACGAGAAGAGCAGGATAAAGACGAAGATATTATCCACACTCAGGGAGTACTCGACGAGGTAGCCGGTCAGGAAGTTGAGGGCCGGTTCTTTGCCGAGGAAGTAGTAGACGCCGGCATTAAAGAGCATGGCCAGTGAGATCCAGACAACGGTCCAGATGCCGGCTTCCTTCGTGCTAACGGTGTGGGTCTTCTTATGGAAGACGCCAAGGTCGATAGCCATCATGGCGAAGACGAAGAGGAGAAACCCGCCCCAGGCTGCGATCGTGGTGATCATGAACAACGGTCAGTCCTTCCTACATGGGTTGATATAGTGAGCGGTCCAGGATCGAAAAAGGTTCTGGGCCGACCGAAATTACTTGGCGATTCCGTGGCCGTATCCCTCCTTTTCCATGCAAAGAAAAGGCGTTGGACGATTTGGCAGGAAACTCCCTTTCGCCTCCGAAATGCTTTTTTTGAACCAACTGACGGGAGGAAAAGCGACATGAGCATCTCACTGCCTGATATTGTCGCGGCCCAGCAGCGCATCGCCCACATGGTGCTGCGGACGCCGGTGATCGAAGATCCGACGGGTACCGGGCTGATGCTGAAGGCTGAGTACCTGCAGCGGACCGGCTCCTTCAAGCTGCGCGGGGCGGCCAACCGGGTGATCAAAGCGGTGGAAGAAGGCGCCCGCCATGTGGTGACCGGCTCATCGGGCAACCACGGCCAGGCTGTCGCTTATGTGGCGCAGCAGCTGGGCATCAGGGCGACGGTGGTCGTGCCGGAAGATGCCAACCCGGTCAAGGTCCGGGGCATGCAGCAGTACGGCGCCACAGTGGAGTTCTGCGGGCTGACTTCCAATGAGCGGCTCGCCAGGGCCGCCGAGATCACCCGCACCGAAGGCGCGGTCTTTGTGCCGCCCTACGACGACCCGTTCGTCATGGCGGGCCAGGGCACTGCCGGTCTGGAAATGCTGGCGCAGGCGCCGGCGGTGCAGACCGTGTACGTCCCCATCGGCGGTGGCGGGCTGATTTCGGGCGTCGCCACGGCGATCAAGGAGTCGAATCCGCAGGTGCGGGTGGTGGGTGTCGAACCGGAACTGGCCAACGACACATACTTGTCCAGGCAGCAGGGGGCGGTGGTCGACATCGGCGCCAGCCGCACGATTGCCGACGGGCTGCGCACCTCCCACCCGGGCACCCTGACCTTCCCGATCGTGCAGCGGTATGTCGATGAGATTCAGCTGGTCAGCGAGGCGGAGATTCGGCGCGCCTGCCGGTACCTGCTGCTGACGATGAAGCAGGTGGTGGAGCCGTCGGGCGCCGTGAGCGTGGCGGCGGCGCTGCGGGCTGGGGCCGGGCCGGCCGTGGCGCTGGTCAGCGGCGGCAATCTTGATCTGGATGCCGTGGCGGGCGTGCCGGCCTGGGAGGTGTAGGCCGCATATCAGGTGCGGCGCCCTCGTACGATGACTCAGTCGCGAACACGGGGGGAGTTGTATGGGAATCACCTACGGCAGTGCGCTGAACATCGAGCAGTTGCTGGCGCTGCAGAAGCCGTTCTCCGCCGATCCCGTTCATGACGAGCTGCAGTATGTGATCATCCATCAGTGCAGCGAGTTGTGGTTCAAGCTGCTCCTCCACGAGGTGGATGAGGTCGTGAAGCTGCTGGGCGCGGGTGATTGCCGGCAGGCGGCCCGCCTGCTCCGGCGGTGCGTACAGATTGTCGGGGTGATCGACCAGGGCTTTTCGCTGATGGAGACGATGCCAGCTTACGAATATGCCCGTTTTCGGCCGAACTTGATGGGTGGGAGCGGGTTTCAGTCCGCCCAGTTCCGGGAGGTGGAGCTGGCGCTGGGGTATCAGCGGGAGTTGCCGCTGGAGCAGCCGGCTTTTACCGAGGCGGAGCGGGCGCGCCTTGGGGCCCGGCGGCGGGGGCCGAGTTTGTGGGATGCCTTTGTGGGGGCGATGCGGCAGTGCGGCTATGCGATGCCGGACCGGGCGCCGGGCGGCGGGGCCGATGACGGGGGCGTTGCCGGCGCCGGGCCGGGAGCGGCCGCCCGCCCCGACTTGCTGGCCCTCCGGACGATGTACCAGTCCGGGGCGCATCCCGACCTGCGGGATGTCTCGGAGGAGTTGGTCGCCCTGGATAACGCCATGCTGATGTGGCGTACCCACCACGCAGCCATGGCGGAGCGGGCGATTGGCAGCAAGGTCGGAACCGGGGGGCAGGGCGTGGCGTACCTGTATCGCTCGGCCCGGGGGCGGTGCTATCCAGAGCTGTTTGAAGTTCGGACGCTGTTGTAGCGGCCGGCGGGCGGCGCCCCGATGGAGCATTCGTAAGGACGTGGAAAGGGAGGCGGCTGCCGTGATGTCGAGAGTTGGCATCGTTGAGGTCTTCATGTCTCTGATGGTTGGACTGATCCCGTTGGCCATTCTCGGCTGGTTGCTCTCGCTTGCTGTCCGGGCGGTACGTGCCCTTGAGTCCATCGCCGAGTCGCTCCGGCAGCGAGGCAGGCCCTAGGGCAGGCGCCACCGGGTCCAAGTGCATGCAGTCGGGGGTATGCCCCCGGTCGTCAACCCCTGGCCGCCCTGTCGGGCGGCCTTTTCATTTGAAGTGGAACTGGATCACCTTGCCGAATGCCCGCTGCCAGGAGGGGTCGCGGTCGAGTCCGGCGGCACGAATGGCGAGCGATGCGTTCTCCAGGCGGGTCACCAGATCGATGTGGCTGCTGGTTACGTAGAGGCGCCCGGGGAGTAGGAGCAGGCCCTGCACGAGGTCCGCCGGTGCCTTGAGGTTGAGCCGTTGGCAGAGGTGTGATTGGACGAAAGGTCCGGCAAGACGGAGCCACTCCCGCAGGGGGGCGGGCAGGGGGTCGATGGGCCAGCCTGCGTAGGTGCCCAGCGGTGGGGCTTCCGCGGGCGAGGCCGGGGTCGCGGCGAAGTGGAGGTCGCCGCCGAGCTCGAGGTGGGCCTGGTCCGGGGGGGCGATGGATTGCCCGGGAACGTCGAGGAGCATATAGGCGCCGTCGACCCAGGCGCGGAGTCGGCCGTGTTGGGTATCCCAGCGGAGCTGCTCGGCCTCGGGCGGGGCGAGGGTGACCCAGGATGGGGGGATTCTGTAAGCGATGGGCGCCAGGGGGCTGCGGAGGTCCGCACCGGGGGGCTGGCCGGGCTGGCGGTCGTCGAGCAGGGAGAGGATGGGCCAGACGGGATCCGACTCCAGCGCCAGCGGTGCGGCGGCGGAGAGAAGGCCGCGGGCGAGGGATTCGAGGACGGCCCAGGGGCCGATGGCTTCGGCTGGGAGCCAGTCGTCGGCAAAGGCGTGGGGCAGGTTCAGGTCTTGCATGAGGTTGATGAGGTAGAGGAATCCGCCGAGGCGGGTGTCGATGCCTTCTTCGAGTGAACTGAGGGTGACCGCATCGGCTTCCGCCGCGTCGCGCTCTCGGTCGGCGGTGAAAGGCGGTTGCGAGGTTTGGTGCTGGGGTTCAGGTGATGGAGTCGGCACGGGGTAGGGCTGGGCGGGCCGCTTCTGGGCTGGCTCGGTTTCCCGGGCTTGCCGGGAATGGGGCTGGTGATTTGTGGATAGAGGCGGGGTGTCGGGGCCTTCCAGGGCGGGGCTAGGCTGGGGAGAAGGTTTCGGGGCTCGCGCGGCCTGGCTGAGGTTCGCTGGGACCTCGTCCACAAGCTCTGAGATGGCTGCTGGGGCCTGGTCTCCCGGATTACTGCGCAAGTGCTCGCCCCGCTCCGAAGCCTGGGGCTGGGGCGTTTCGGTCAACAAGGACTTCCCAGGGTTGGCGTCGGCTATCAGGGCGTTGCGTTCCTGTGCAGTTTTGGCCTGCCAGGCTCCGTTTGGCAGCTCACTTTCGGACCGGCGAGGGTTAGGAAAATCTTGGTCTGGCCCGCCGGGTTGGGTGGGCCGCCCCGGAGTTGCCTCGCCGACGCTCTCGTTCGCCTGGGCATCGCTTTGGGGATGAGCTTTGGTCTGCACTGCTTGGTGTTGCAGACTGGGGTGTACGATTTCATTCCGCTTCGGAGCGGCTTTCACGGCTTCGGGCTGGGGCGGTTCACTCTGGTCAGCATCGGTCCGCTGGGCTTCGGTCCGCTGGGCGTCGCTCTGCTGGGCATCGCTCCGCTGGGCATCGCTCCGCTGGGCGTCGCTCCGCTGGGCGTCGCTCGGCTGGGCGTCGCTCGGCTGGGCATCGCTCGGCTGCGCCTCGCCCCGCTGGGCGTCGCTCCGCTGGGCGTCGCTCCGCTGGGCGTCGCTCCGCTGGGCGTCGCTCCGCTGGGCGTCGCTCCGCTGGGCGTCGCTCCGCTGGGC
>JARBUG010000042.1 GCA_029239785.1 Symbiobacteriaceae bacterium
GGCGCCCTTGGAGGGGGGCTCCACGGCGGGGGGGCCGCCTCCCGCCAGGTGTGGCAGGAAGAGGATGCCCGTGGGGTCATCACCAGTCGCTTGTGCGAGAGCGGTGAGTTGGTCGTAGGGGAGGTCGTTTAGCAGTTCCCGCCGCAGCCATTCGACGGAGCCGCCGCTGGCTGATGCCCCGGCCTGGAGGCCGTAGAGGCCGGGCACGGGTAACGGCCCCTGGCTGATTTCGGTGCGCAGGGCGGCATCGGTCAGGATCGGTGCCGGGACCGCCCCGATGATCGCCTCGGCGGTGCCGGTGGAGTCCAGCAGCTGGCCCGGGCTCGTGACGCCGGCGGCGTAGGCCGCACAGGGGTGATCATGGCCGGCCAGGGCCACCGGGGTGCCGGGTTCGAGGCCGGTGAGTGCCGCTGCCGCCTGCGTGACGGCCCCGATGTCGGTGCCTTCGGGCTGGAGCGGCGGGAAGAGGTCGCAGCTCACGCCGAGGTGGTCGAGCAGATCGGCGGCCCAGATGCGGGTAGTCAGGTCCATGGCCAGGGTGCGGGCCGCCAGCGTCGGGCAGGCGGCCCGCTGGCCGGTCAGGCAGAAGCCAATCCATTCGGCCATGCTGAGCCAGGTAGCGCCTTCGGGAATCGCCTCGGGGTGGTGCTCCTTGATCCAGAGCAGTTTACACAGACCATGCTTGGGCATCACGAAGAGCCCCGTGCGGCGGAAGAGGGCCGCGGTGCCGGGGTCCCGGGCCAGGTGGACGGCCTGGGGCCGGGTGCGGGGGTCGAACCAGGTGATGACCGGGTAGAGCGGGGCGCCATCGCGGCCCACCAGCACCCCCGCCTCCGCCATCGAGGCGATGCCGATGGTGGCGATGCGGCGGGCGCCAGTGGTCGCGACGACTTGCCGCAGACACCGTGCGATGCCCGCCCAGAGTTCAAGGGCGTCATACTCGCCGCCGTCGCCCACCCGCTTCAGCGGCGTGGGCTCATGGGCGATGGCGACCTGCTGCCCGTCCACCGTGAAAGCCGCAGCCTTCAGGTGGGTAGTGCCTACGTCAATTCCGAGAAGCAAATCCAAGCTGCTTCACCGCCTCTGTGGCAAGTTGCAGGGCCTCGGCTGCCCGGTCCCGGGCGGTCAGGGCGTGGTCAAAGCAGTCGAGCCGGCGCTGGGCGATGGGCTTCCAGCCCCGGCCGTCGCTGTTGTCGGCCAGGAGCAGGGTGTCGCGGGCTGCGGCCAGCCTGCGCTGGGCCTCTCCCACCCCCGCGCCCAGCGCCGCCACCAACCCCACCAGCGCCTCGGTCAGGCGAATCTGGCTGCGGGCGTCGTCGCAGAGGGCGTTGAGCCGCCGGTTGTCGTCATCGTTCGTCCAGTTGGCCAGATCCGATAAGCGGCTCCCAGCACCGGTCTTGAGGTAGAGCACCTCGGTGGGCGGGTGGGCGGCCAAGTACTCGCCGGGCAGCGTCCACTTCACCGAAGTCAGGCCGGTCAGTACCTCAGCCAGCTTCGGCGCCGGGAACGACCCCTGCGGCGGCATGTCGCCCACGAACTCCATATCGGCGGTGCAGAGGAACAGGAACCCGTCGCCGTCCAGGGCGCCCAGCGCCCCGTCCACTTCGGTCAGCGACATCCGCCCGTCCTTCCATGCCCAGAAGAGGTCGTTGGGGCCGGGCATGTTCCAGGTGAGCCCCGTCACGCTGCTGCCCCGGGCGCCCTGAATCGTGAATGGCCGACAGACGGGCTCCTTCGCGTCGAACTCCTCCTGCGCCGGCACCTTCTGCAGCCGCGTATTGAAGAGCTCCCGCTTGCTGATGCGGTACTGCCCGCTGCTGACGATCACCCACCGATAACCCATCTGCTGCAGCACTTCCACGGTAGCAGCATCCAGCGAATACTCCTGCACGTAGAGGCCCAAGGGCCGGTGGCCGCCAAAGAGGCGGCTGTGAATGGCAAGATACCGGTCCAGCTGGCGGGCGGCATCGTCTGGCGGAATGAGCGGCAGAATCGGGTCGGCGTAGGTAGAACCCATCAGTTCCACCTGGCCCCGGGCATGCAACGTCCGGATCAGGTCGATCAGATCAGGCCGGTTGGCCTCCAGCCACTCCAGCGTGAAGCCGGAGAACTCCAGGGCCGCCCGGAACTGTGGGTGGTCATGCAGGAGGCCCAGGGCGGGAGCGTAGCTGCGCTCCGCCAGTTCGCCGAGCCGTTCCCGGGGAATCTCTGCGTAGTGCATGTTGGCATGAAAGAAGACCGAACCGTGCATTATGCCTGTCCCCCCAGGCGCTCCAGGTGGTCGATCGCCTTCTGGACGAACTCCGGCTTGCCGAAGCTGCCCGACTTGAGCACGAGCAGCAGAGGCAGGTCGGGCGCCATGGTGGCCGGCAGGCCAGGCTCGATCTCATCCAATACAACCGTTTCGGTGATGCCGAGTTGCCGGCAGACCGCAGCCGACGTGTCGCCCCCCAGGGTAATCAGGCGGCGAGAGGCAGTGCGGTGCAGCACCCCATCGGCGATGCGCGCCAGCAGGCCCGAGAGATGGCGGCTGACCTCTACGGGCGCCATGCCCCGTTCGGCGCCGACCTTGCGGGTCGCTTCCACCGCCTCGGGCCAGTTCTCGGTGCGGACAACCGTGGTCCGGCCGGCGTTCAGGTGGGCCACGGCCTCGGTGGCGAGGCGGGCAACGGTGCCGTCCGGGTCGGTCAGGGCGGCGACGCCGTCCAGGGTCAGGGCCTGGGCGCCGTGCGCCTCCAGCGTTTCGATCTGGGCGCGGGTCTGGGGCATGACCGAGCCGGCCACCACCAGGGTGCCGCCCCGCGAGGCCAGGTCAAAGCCTGCCAGGGGCTCGAAGGAGTCGGGCATGGTCCAGACGCCGGGCAGTTCCTCGGCCAGGGCCGAGGAGCCAAGCAGCACCTTCTCCTCCGCCACCGCCTCGGCGATGGTCAGCAGGTCATCCTGCGTCTCCGCATCGCAGATGGCGTAGTGGATGCCGTCGGCCTTCAGCCGCTGGAGGCCCTGCCTGATGGCATCGGCGCCAGCCCGCACTTCGGGCAGGGCGAGGAGCCCGGCGCGGCGCCCGGTCTGGCCCTGTACCACAGCGACCAGGCTCGATTCCTTCATGGGATGAACCGGGTCCTTCGCGAACTCCGACTCGGCCAACAGCTTGCCATGCACGTAGTGCAGGCCGCAGCTGGTCTGGCGCCCGTTCTTCGGGAACGCTGCGACGGCGGTGCCAAAGTCAGCACCCAACTCGTCGAGCATGGCGTCAAACTCGCGGCCTACGTTGCCCCGGAAGACGGAGCAGGTCTTCTTCCAAAAGAGCTCGCAGCCGGCCCGGCGCAGGGCGACGGTCGCCTTCCGGACCTTCGCGTAGGCCAGGTCGGCGGGGTCGAGGCGGCTGTCGGTATCGATAATGACGACGTCGGTCCGCTTGCCGGCGAGGCGCTCGGGCAGGGTGGCGAGGTCGGTCTCGGCGCTGAAGATGCGGACTGCGTAGCCGTGCTTGGCGAACATCACGCCGATGTCGCCGGAGCCGGTGATGTCATCGGCCACGACGCCTACGAACGGGCGGGGGACGCGGTTCATAGGTGAACACCCCCGCCGAAGGTAACCCCCTGCCGCAGCTTCGGGTACTGCTCGTCGGGCCCCACCGACGCACCGTAGAGCGGCTTCGACTTGGCCAGTTCGGCGTCGGTCAGGATACGGGCCGTGCCTGCGGTCATCAGCCAGACCTTGATGTTCTGCTCCGCCTCCTCGGCGATGTCAACCGCCTGGTCCAGGCTGGGGGCGTAGCAGGTGATGCCGTGGTTCTGCATGAGGATGGCGTTGACGTTGCCGCAAAGCTCCTCGATGCGTGCCGCCAGGGCGGGCGCCCCGGGAGAGATGTACTCCAGCAGGGGCAGGCGCCCCACCCGGGTGACGGCGCCCGAGGTAACGGCGGGCAGCACGTTGCCGGTGTCGGTTGTCTCAGCCATGCACGACAGGGCGATGGAGGCCGCGGCATGCAGATGGAGGACGGCGTTCACCTCGGGGCGCCCCCGGAAGATGGCCGCGTGGAAGGCGGCCTCCTTGCTGGGCTTCTGGGCCTCGCCGGGGGCTGGCTCGCCGCTCAGGTCGCAGAAGACGAAGTCTGCCGGGGTCAGGCGCCCGAAGGACGTGTTGGTCGCGGTAATCAGGAACCCGTTCTCCCACCGGTGGCTGACGTTGCCACCGGTAGAGTAGGTATAGTTGCGTTCGAAGAGGGACCGGCTGTGGGCGCAGAGCGCCTGCAGAATCTTATCACGGGTCATGGGGATCGCCCCTTTCTGTCTTGGGGACTACTCGCGGCACTGCGCCAGCAGGGCCGCGTACAGCGCATCCGCCGCCGGACTCTTGCCCAGGTTCTCCTTCAGACGGAACGTGGTCACCACCAACGTCCCCTCCCCGACGATCAGCTCCACCGTGGTCGCGACCTGGGCCTGCACCCAGCCGGCGGTCAGGCCGCTCAGCCAGTTCTCTTGCTCCTCGTGCCCGGTAATTACGTACTCGGGCAGCACCTCGGCCCAGGGCAGGTCCAGCGGATTCTCGAGCGCCTGGGTGTGAAGCACCTCGGGCCGCAGCCATTGCCACGTCGAGGCCCAGTCGCCCTGCCACCGTGCATCCTTGCGGGGCTCAATCTTCACGGGCCACTCGGCAGGCAGCGCCTCGGGCCCCGCCGCCAGCAGCAGGGCGCACCCGCCGTCCTTCACGAAGGCCAGCAGATCATCATCCACCTTGTCGGCCACCCGGACGCCGTCGAACCCGACCACCCGCTCAAAGATGGCGAAGTCGGCGTAGGAGCGGGCAACTTCCTTGCCCACGGCGTTGCGCAGGCTGAAGTGAATCCGCACCCGCCCCGGCGTCGCCGGCCCCTTCACGGCCACCTGCCCGACCTCGGCCACACCGAAGGCGGGCACCGTCACGCCATCGATTACGCCCTGCCGGGCGCCCATGCATGGCGCCAGCCCCGGCGCCGGCAGCGGCGTCGTCACGCACGTCTCCAGCCACCAGGCCACGCTGTGGCCCGGCAGCGCCTCATCAGCGTCAGACGCAATCTGCACCTGCACCCGGATCTCCTCTCCGGGATGGTACGACCAGCGCCCGTTGACCGGCCGGGTCACGAACTGCGTTCCCGCGATGATATCCCGATAGAGCGAGTGGCCGGCCTTCGGGTTCCGCATCTGGTCGAGCAGGCCGTTGCACTCCCAGTGGATATCGGTGAACTCGGTGATCACGTAGCCGTTGAGCGACGGCTTAGCCCGCATCGCCTCGATTTCGTACTTGAAGGCCCGGTACTGCTGGACCTGCGTCGCCTTCACGAAGGAGCGATAGTCGCCAAAGATGGTCGGCAGCGTCGAAGCGGCGTACCGCTCCCGCACGTGCTTGGGATGGACGATGCCCCACGACCAGGTATCGCCGGTCTCAAACCACCAGGGCTCCCGGCCCTGCTCGTCCAGCAGGTTGTGGGCGTCGGGCAGGCCCCAGTTGCCAAACTCGGAGTTCATCAGCGGTGCATCGGGCACGGGCTGGGCATCGCCGTGGGGGCTGTAAAGCCAGGCGGGCCGGTCCGCCAGTTCGGCCACGTGGCGCTCCCAGCCGTCCATGTGCTCGGGGTAGGCGTAGTAGCTGTGGTAATCGGCAAGATCGCCGGCCATGTGGAAGTTGCCGGGGCAGGCGGAGTTATCGCAAATCAGGCGGGTCGGGTCGACCTGCTTGAAGTGATGATATTGCTCCAGCAGCCACTGGCGGTCCTGCTCCCGGCTGAGGTTCAGGCCCCAGCTTTCGTTGATGATCGACCAGATGATCGTCGCGGGATGGTTGAAGTCCCGCTCGATCAGCCCTTCCAGGGTGGCGCGGCCCAGTTCGCCAGCCCGGCCTTCGAGATGGCTGAAGTTGCCGTACTCCTCCCAGACCAGCAGTCCCAGGCGGTCCGCCCAGTAGAGGTACCGGGGGTCCGGCGCCTTGATGTGGCAGCGGAGCATGTTGAGGCCCATCTCTTTGGCCTGTTCCAGTTGCGTGCGTAGGAACTCATCGGACGGAGGCGTCCAGAGGGTGGTCGGGTAGTAGTCCTGGTCCAGCGCCGCCCGGATGTAGAGCCGCTTGCCGTTCAGGTAGATGCGGTTGCCCTGCGCCTCTACGGTGCGCATGCCGAAGGAGTCCCGCAGCATGTCGATGGGGCGCCCCCGCACCAGCAGGATGGCGCTGAAGTCGTAGAGGTTAGGCGATTCGCAGGACCAGAGAATCGGCTCGGGAATGCCGATGGGTACCAGCGCCTCGCCGTCCTGGACCGGCGTGGGGAAGGATTCGTAGGTGGTCCCGTCGGGACCGGTGACCCGGACCATGACGCTCAGATCGTCAGGATTGAGGCCCCGCAGGGCGGGGGCGGTGGTTTCCGTGTAAGTGGGCGCCGCCTTGTCCGACAGCGGCCCCTGCGGACCGGCCAGGATGGCGCGGAAGGTGGCCTTCTCGCCTGCGACGTCGGGGGTGACGAGTGTCCGGTAGATGTAAACGGGAGTGCCGGCCTCCAGCCAGACATCCTGCCAGAGGCCGCCGATGGGCCCGTACCAGGACTGCTTGCCGTGGGGCGCTTCCTTGAAGCTGATTTCGGGGAACTGGCGGTAGGCCTTCTCGGGCAGGGCGGAGCCGCCGGTGTCGGTGACCCGGACCAGGAGGGTCTGCTCCTCCCCCGCCTTCAGCAGGTGGGTAATGTCAAAGCTGAAGGGCAGGAACATGC
This sequence comes from Symbiobacteriaceae bacterium, assembly GCA_029239785.1. Taxonomy (GTDB): domain Bacteria; phylum Bacillota; class Sulfobacillia; order Symbiobacteriales; family Symbiobacteriaceae; genus JARBUG01. The sequence continues at coordinate 6,737 of JARBUG010000042.1, forward strand.
CCTCGTGCCGGCCAGCGTATTGCCCGTCGACCCAGACTTCGGCCAGGTAATCGGCCGCGCCGAAGTGGAGGCGGACCGATTTGCCGCGCCACTGCATGGGCACGGAGAAGGTCCGCTCGTAGAGCACCACGTCGGCGTAGTCGCGCAGGTCGTCGAACTGGGCCTGGAAGCAGCCCGGCACTTCCGCGGTGCGGTTCAGCGCCGTGGCCGGGGCCGTCGGGTCAAGATAGGCGGCGCCCGGGGTGGGCTCAAACCGCCAGGAACCGTTCAGGGAGATGCGGTCGCGCATGGTACACCTTCTTTGTGTGGGTCGGGTCCATTCGGATCATTTTTCTGCCACGGATTGGGATACGGATCATGACCACAGAGGACACAGAGGACACAGACACTGGGGTCGTGTTCATGATGACCAGGAGAGCTTATCCGAGTCAATATATTCATATATTTCACCAGGAACAGCTTACCGGGTAACTCTGTGTCCTCTGTGTTCTCTGTGGTGAAAAACATGTATCTAGCTCCAAATCTGTGTTGGCCCCAAAAATCTGTGGAATCCGTGTAATCCGTGGCTATAAAACTGTCCCGTTCTTCAACTCATCAGCCGCCCAAAGGCAGCGGCGTGCGAACTGGTCGGTCAGGTCGCCCTGGACCCAGTGGAAGTTTTCCCGGGTGGTCAGGATCAGGTCGAGGACCGTCTCCCGCTTCGCGTCGATGGCTGGGTCGTGCGGGTCGGCCATGGCCAGGCGCAGGACTTCGATGGCGGCTTCGCCAACAGAGGCCCAGCCCTGGAGCTTGAGCGCCCAGGGGCGCAGTTCGGCAGCGAGGTCCCGGTTGCGGAATGTGGCGCCCAGCAGCCGCTCGGCGGCGGCGCGCATGCGGGCGTAGGTTTCGGCGATTTCGTCCAGGGCGGCGGCGCGGTCGCCGGGGGCGGTGCCAGGCTCATAGGGCGGCGCCTGCTTCGCCAGGTCCGGGATCTCAGGGCCGGCCACGGCGGGCGCCCCGCCCCAGGCATCCCAGAAGCAGCGCAGCTGCGGCAGCAGGAAGTTATCCAGGAAATGCCCCCGCTCCAGGGCCGACCGCCGGGCCAGGTCGCCCAGTATCGCCACCGCCGCAGCATCTTCGGCATCGCCGGTCACTTCGAGCAACGCCTTCTGCCAGGCGGCGTCCGGGTGGTAGGCCGCCGGGTCATCCATGTACTGTGCGTACGTATGGAAGACGATCTTGCTCGCCTCCGCCTGGAGCGCCCCGTTGGCGACGATGCCCTTGCAGGCGTTGTCCAGGTCGGCATCGCGCCCCTTGACCGGCAAGATGTGCGGGTCCATCTGCATGTCCAGGTCGTTGACCGGGTAGTTGTCCCAGTACAGCACGGGGCGCTTCAGCGAGGCCGAAACGATGCGGGCGTCCTCGGTGCGGAGGGCCGGCGAGCAAACCTCGGTGCCCGACCAGAAGATTTCGATGGCGGGGTCCATCCCCTCGCCAAGGATGCGCAGGTAGGGCGAGTCGCCCTGGCCGTGGTACTCCGTCGGGCAGAAGTAGAGCCTGACCGCCGGGTCGCCGAGGGCCCGCAGCTTATCCAGCACCGTGTTGTTCAGCCAGACCTGGGCATCGGCAATCGTGTCGAACTGCGCCTGATCATCTTCATGATGGAACTTGTCCGGCATGTCATCGAGCAGGATGAAGAAGGAGCGACAGCCCACCTTGTAGAGGGGCATCAGCTTCTCCCAGATGGTTGCGAAGTCGCCGGGGTCGCGGTAGTGGTACTGCAGCGGGCTGATGCCGAAGGCGAACTCCACGCCCCGCTCCTTCGCCACCGCCACCAGATGGGCGAAGCGGATGATCTCCTCGGGCAGGTAGGGCTCCCGCCAGCGGTTGCGGTGAATGGGGTCGTTCTTCGGTGCGTACATATAGAGGTTGAAGCCGTGCTGGCTCATGAAGTGGAGCATCCGCTCCCGCTCCGGCCAGGACCAGGGCCGGCCGTAAAAGCCTTCGAGCACGCCGCGAATGGCAAAGGGCATGGGGGTCATCTCCTGTTACTCGACGGTGATGAGCGCTTCGGCAACCTGCCCGAGCCGGCGGGCGCCCAGGGTGACGTCGGCAGCGATGCGGGCCCGCCGGGTGCGGAGGCCGGCCGGGGGCGTGACCGTGAACGTGAGCGGTCCAGCCGCCACCGCCGTCCACCCTTCGGGCACCACCAACTGCACGTCAGGCCTGTCGGCGACGCCACGGATCTCTACCGTGACGGTCACCGGTTCCCCTCCGACAGCCGTGATCTGATAGGGATGGATGATCACCTCGACCGGCTCTACCGCAAGGAGTTCGTGGTGCAGGCGCTCCAACTGGCGCCCCTCGGTCAGCAGCTTCTCGAGGAAATCGGGCGTCACCTCATGCGGCGGCGTATGCCCGTAGATCAGCAGGTCCGGCTGCAGGGAGGCTATCAACTCCGCCGTCTGCCGGTAGTCACTGGCAGCGAAGCGGTTCTTGTAGACGTAGTTGACGTGGGTGCCATCGGTGCCCCACTGGTCGCCCACGGCCACCACCTTCTTGCCATCGACCGTAAAGGCGATGGCAACGGCGTGCAGCGTGTGCCCGGGCAGGGGGTAAACCGTGATCTCATACTCTTCCCACTTGATCGGCTCGCCCAGAGACAGCACCCGGTCGACGGGGATGGGGTCGTACCAGAGGCAGGGCAGGTCGTAGTGGGCGGGGTGCTCCAGCACATCGGCGAAGTTGGCGGCGGCCCAGACCTGCGTCCCCTCCACCGCCCGCAGCACGTTGCAGCCCGCCACGTGATCATCGTGGTAATGGGTGGGAATGACCGCATCGATCTTGCTGACACCATATTGCCGCTTCAGGGCCGGGATATTGTGAAGCCAGGGCCGCCGGGAGGCCCGGTCGGCGCCGGACGCGATGCCAAACATAAAATCATATCCATAATCGATGAAGAGCGCCTTGCCGCTCTCGGAGAGCAGCACGTAGGCGTCGGACATGGAGGTCCGGTTCTTCAGCAGATGCGGGGTGATGTTCTCGAACGGCTTCTCCCGCAGCAGGAAGATGCGCGGGTTCTGGCGGCGCAGGGTGCGCAGTTCGGCCAGGCGCTCCACCGTCTGATCGATGGCGGAGGCGGGATCGTCCATCAGTTCGCCGTGCGACGGCAGGAGTCGTTTCACATTGCGATCCTTCAGATCGAGCAGGGAGAGGATCGATCCGGCGATGCCCTCGCCGCCGTTGTAGGTCCACTGGGTCGCGGCAAGCGACCAGACCTTGCCCGGTCCGGCGATGAGGTCGCCCACGTAAGCGTCGCCGCTGTCGGCGAGCAGTGTGATGGAGCCGGTCGTGTGACCGGGGGTAGGCACCACCGTGAAGGTGTAGCTGCCGAAGGTGTAAGTATGGTAGTCCTTCAGAATACCGGCGACGGGGACCGACTCCAGCAGGGAGAAGCGGTCTTCCCGGTTGTTGTAGTTGTTAAAGATTTCGCGGGCCTGCCAGTGTTCGTTTGCGGCCCGGAAGAGGTCCTGTTCGGCGTCCGGCACCCAGATGCGGGCGCCGGCCCGGGCCAGCCGGGCGAGGCCCTGGGCCTGGTCCCGGTGATGGTGGGTCATGAGCACATCGGTCACCCGGTCGATGCCATACTCGGCAAGCCGGTCGAGGACGGAGCCGTCGCCGCAGTCGATCAGGACCGCCTCACGACCGGTGGGCAGGACGTAGACGTGGCAGGTATCCGTGTGCTGAATCACGTTTAGCACCCCTTGGCGTTCTCCGAGATGATCAGGCGGCGCAGCGCCATGCTGATCACGTGGTGGAAGATGACGTGGATATCTTCAATTTGTTCCATGAGGTCGAGCGGCGCGGCCAGGGTGTGGTCGCAGAAAGCGGAGAGCATGTGGGCCTTGGGCTGGGCGCCGGTGAAGCCGATGGTGACGGCGCCGGCAGCACGGGCGTATTCGACGGCCCGCAGCACGTTGGGCGAGCCGCCGCTGCCGCTGATGCCGATGACGACGTCGCCGGGGTTAAGCAGGTTCTTCAGTTGTTCGAGGAAGATGTCGTCGTAGCGGATGTCGTTGCCGTAGGCGGTCATGAGGGGGACGTTGTCGGCCAGGCTGATGATGCGCAGGCGCTTGGCGGTGCTGAGGGCGGGGCCTTGACCCAGGTCGGCGGAGGTGCCTTTGCCCAGGTCGCAGGCCATGTGGGAGGCGAGGGCTGCGCTGGCGCCGTTGCCCATGGTGAAGATTTGCTTGCCGCCACAGTAGGCGGTGTGGATGGCGGTGATGACGGACTCGATTTGGACCGGGTCGAGTTGGGCGATTGCGGTTTGGACGGTGGTCAGGTAGTTGCGTATGTAGTCTTGCATGTGCTTCCTCCTGTGCGGTTTTTGTCTGTCGCGGCAGTGCCTGTGGGCTGGCTCCGGGGACGGCCACTTAACCGGCTTCCGGGGCAGCGAAGGCGCCCCTTGACCGGCCCGCCCCCCCGGCCCAAGTCAGGCCGAGTAAGGCGCAGGCAACACCAACGCCGCAGCCCCAACGAGCGCCGCCTCATACCCCAGTTCCGTGGCGACCACCCGGGGCGGATGCTCAGGCAGGCTGATCGCCCGCCCCCGCATCGTCTTCTCGATGTGCGGCAGCAGGAGGTCCAGGCTGCGCGCCACCCCTCCGCCTACCACCAACATCTCCGGATCGAACAAGTTGAAGGCCACGGCAAAGGCCCGGCCCAGGTACTTCCCGGCCTCGGCTACCATCCAGCGGGCCACGTCGTTGCCCTGCCGGGCCAGCGCAAAGACGCCCGTGGCATCAGCCACATCAAGCCCCGCCAACTGCGCCCGCCGGGCGATCGCCGGCCCCGACGCCACCGACTCGACGCAGCCCTTATGCCCGCACCCACAGGTCTGGCCATGCTCCGTCACCACGATGTGCCCGATCTCCCCGGCGATGCCGTGGGCGCCCTCGAAGATCCGCCCGTTCAGCACCAGCCCCGCTCCCACCCCTGTGGAGACAGTGACCCAGATCAGATCCGCCACGCCCCGCCCGGCGCCGAAGCGCTGCTCGGCCAGGGCGCAGGCGTTCACATCGTTGGCGATCCGGACGGGCAGCCCGGTCTGCTCGGAAAGCATCTGCGCCCAGGGCAGATCACGCCAGCCATGGGCTGGCGCGTACCGAAGCACGCCTGCCCGGCTGTCCGCAAGGCCTGGCACCGTCGATCCGACGCCCACCAGGGTATGGTCGCCCTTCATCTCTCGCAGCATGGAAGCAGCGCTATCTGCCACGTCGGTCGGTTCCTTGGGCGTCGGCACCGTCCGCTGCTCGATGATCTTCCCGTGCTCATCGACAAGACCGACCATCAGCTTGGTGCCGCCGAAATCAACAGCCCCCGCGATCATGAGCGGCGCCTCCCCCCTACAGCACGTCCTCGATGTTGGCCTCCATCTTTCGCCGCTCGCCAAAGCGCTGCGGCACATCGGCCGCGGCCACCGCCCACCAGACCATCACCAGAGCGACCAGCAGAATCCCGATCAACGTCGTCGTCTTCGCAGCCACGACCCCGGCAATCACCAGGATCAGCACATGGAAATGGCTGTACACCGGATTCGCCGCGACCTGCCAGGCCGAGCGCTTCACGGCATCCCAGAAGCGCAGCTCCTCCATCACCAGCATCTCCAATAAATAGGGCTGCATGGCGAGCAGGAAGATTAACAGATAGACCCAAACCACCCGGAGCACCGCCGACGCAAAGTCCGGCAGCAACTGCCCGTACACCACCATGTTCGACCAGGCCAGCAGAAGCACCACGGCCCAGCACAGTTCCCAGATCAGGCCGCGCACAAAGAACCGCTTGAGCGCGGCAAAGAAGGAGGCCGGCTTCTCCTCCTTCTCATCGCGCACCACGTGAGCCGCCCACCAGTAGGCCGACAAGGTCGCCGGCCCCGCAGTGATGATCAGCCACGAGCAGACTAACCAAAGCACGTTGAGCATCATCATGCCCACTAGATTCGACCAGGCCAGTCCGAAGGCTCGCTTCCACGCTGCAATGGCGGCGCGCATGGCCTACACCTCCCAGGAGAGCGTCCGCGGACGCATATTCCAACCCGTTACCTTCACCTGCACCGGCCCCTCGCCTGCCGGCCGCCCGTGGGGGCAGTCGGTATCGGCCCGCTCCGCCCGGGGCGTCAGCGTGACCGCAATCGACAGGCTCTCCCCGGGCGCCAGCAGCGGGTAGTTGTCGCTCAACTGCCAGTAGTAGCGAGCGTCGTCGATATCGACCGCGGGGAAGAATGCGTACCCGGGACCATCGTTGCGCAGCACCAACCGGTCGTCATCACGGCCGACCACCACATCAGCCAGCGGCAGGTCCGCCAGCGCACCGAAGATGGGCGCCGAAGCCCGGCTGAACAGATAGGGGTTGGTGGCAACCACCTGGCCGTTGGCGTCGGTCAGCGTCAGCGTCACGATGATGACGTCGCTGCAGTCGGCGGGCAGCGGCCATTCGACCGCCCCATCCCCCTCCTGCCTGTGCCAGACCCGGCCGGCGGGGTCAGCCACGGTCACCGTAAGCTTCCCCGCAAAGGGCGCATCTGACGCGATGAAGGGCTGCACCCGCAGCACGCCGTCTGCCAGAATGGGCGACGTGTACCGCAGGCTGGCAGCCACCGGGGCGTAGGCCCGCTTCACATAGTAGTAGGCCATCTTGGGGCGGAGGTAGTAGTCGACCACGTTGGTGCAGTGGCTGTTGGGCCAGGGCTCGTTCAACTGCCAGATGATCGTGCCGCTGCAGACCGGCCAGCGCCGCCGGTTCGATTCGACGCCGTAGCGCAGGTTCTCCGCCTGGAGGAACTGCGAGAGGCGCCAGTAGCGCTCAATCGTCGTGGCTGCCTCATCGCCGAAGAGCTCCTTCACCCGGTGCTGCTGCATCCACCATGCCCCGTGATGGACCCAGTGGGGGTTGGTGTCGTTCGGCGGCCACTGGTTGGCCGGGGCGATGGCCCGGTCCAGGGAGGCCGGCGCCAGGCAGCCCTGGGTGCCAAACTCGCTGTGGAAGAGGGCGGTCGAGGCGTTGTAGGGCAGGTACGAATCGATGGGGCCCCGGTAGTGCCAGGGGCCGTGGACGTCGTGCTGCCGGGCGGGGTTGGGGTTCTCGTCGCCGCATCCGAAGATGGGGCCGGAGGGCGAGGTCGGGAGGAAGAACCGGTCGGGGTCCAGCTCTGCCACCTTGCGGGCCAGCAGAGCCAGGGCAGGCTCGGCGGTCGTCGCCGGGTGCATCTTCCCGTCCATCAGCTCATTTCCCCCGCACCAGACGGCCAGCGACGGATGGTTCCGCCGCAGGGGGATGATCGCGTCTGCTTCCCGCTCCAGCAGGGCGAGGAAGGCGTCGTCGGACGGAGGCGTGTTGTCGCTGCCGGAGGAGGACTGGATGAACTCCTGCCAGACCAGCATCCCTTCCCGGTCGCAGAGGTCGTAGAAGCGCTCCCGCTCGATCAGGCCCCCGCCCCAGACCCGGAGCAGGTTGGCGCCCGCCGCCTTGGCCTGCTCAATCAGCTGGGCGTACCGTTCGCCCAGGTCGGGGCGCCCGTACATGTGATCGATCGGCACCCAGTTGAACCCCTTCACGAAGAGCCGCTGCCCGTTGACCGTGAAGGTGTAGGGCAGGGGCTTCTCCTCGCTCTCGTAAGGCCAGGGGTTCTGCTCCAGGGTGATGGTGCGGAAGCCGAAGGTGACGCCGCGGCTGTCGCCGGGGACGGTGACGAGGGCGGTGTAGAGCGGCTGGGCGCCCAGGGTGTGGGGCCACCAGAGCTGGGGGTCTGCGACCCGCAGGGTCACGTCGGTGCCTTCGCCGCTCGCAATCACTGCGCCAGCGGGGTCGCGAATTTCGACGGAGACGTCGCCCGCCGTGGGGAGGGTGGCGACCCGCACGGTGCCGTCCTGATAGGCCCGGACCCACACGTTGCGAATGTCGCAGGGGCCGGCGGCCTCCAGCCAGACATCCTGCCAGAGGCCCAGGTTGACCAGGCGGGTGGCAAAGTCCCACCAGTAGCCCATGCGGGCCTTTCCGGTGTGGACGGTGGAGGTGTGGCCGAGCTGCCCCCACTCCCGTGGCGCATCTTTGATAATGACGACCAGCAGGTGCGTGGCGCCGGGTGTGGCCTTGTCTGTGATGTCGAAGACGGCGGGGCGGAACATCGACTCGTGCTCGCCGACCAGTTCACCGTCGAGGAAGACCTCCGCCTCGTAATCGATGCCGTCAAAGCGCAGGCGGATGCGGCGCCCGGCCCAGTCCTCGGGGATCGTGATCTCCCGGCGGTAGGCCCAGTGCCGTTGGTGGACCCATTCGACGAGGCGGCTGTTCCGCTCGAAGTAAGGGTCGGGAATCTCCCCGGCCTTCAGCAGGTCCCAGTGGATGGAGCCCGGCACCGTGGCCGGCAGCCATTCGTGATCCTTTACTTTGGTCTCCCGCCGGTAGGCGGTGCGAAAGCGCCAGTCCTCGCCGTGGAACCCGGCGATCTGCCAACCGGCGCCTGAGAGTGCGATGCGTTCTGCCACGGTTTTGCCTTGGCTCCTCCCTGCGGGCTTCTTTCTTATTTAGCCGCGGATTTCGCGGATGACGCGGATTTGGGATACAACGCGGATTACCGGGTAATCGTCCCAGGCCAAATATATGAAATAAGGACTCGGAGTAACATACTCGGTAATCCGCGTTTGTCTTGAATCCGCGTAATCCGGGTAATCCGCGGCAATATAACTGCCTTTAAGCCCGACCAGCAGACCTCACGAAGTGACGAATCTTATCCATCGCCTCAGCCTTGACCGCAGCCAGGCCCTTTGCCTTCAGGTCGGGGTCCAGGGCGTCCAGTTCGGCGGAGGTCATCCGCTTCAGGCCGCCCATCGCCTTGAGCATGGCGTTCTCCAGGTCGGTGGCGATGTTCATTTTGCTGATGCCGCCCCCGGGCAGGGCCATCGCCTTGTGGACCGTCTCGGGCGGCAGGCCCGACCCGCCGTGGAGCACGATGATCGTCTGCGGACCCACCTGCCGGCGGATTTCGGCCAGGCGGTCGAAGTCGATCTTCGGATTCTTGACCATATAGACCCCGTGAGCGGTGCCGACCGACACAGCCAGGGCATCAACGCCCGTGCGCCGCACGAATTCGGCGGCCTCGGCGGGGTCGGTGTACATCTCCTCGTCGTTCTCGGACTCCAGCTTGTCCGTGGTCGTCAGCTTGCCTAGCTCTCCTTCTACAGTAACGCCCCGGGCGTGGGCATAGGCGACTACTTCGCTGGTGAGCGCAACGTTTTCGTCGAACGGCTTCGAGGAGGCATCGATCATAACGGAAGTGAAGCCGGCCTCGATGGCGGCCTTGATCACATCCATCTCCCAGGTGTGGTCAAGGTGGAGGGCGAAGGGCAGGTCGACGTTCAGATCGGTAATCACCTGCTCCAGTTCGTCCCGGAACTGGCGGGGGGTCAGGTCGAACCAGCCCAGCTCCCGCTGGCTGATTTCGATGATGAAGGGCGAGCGGGTCTCGACGCACGCCTCGACCACGGGCCGGATGCAGGCCCGGTACCGGGCGGAGAAAGCGGCGACAGCATAACCCTCGGCCTGGGCCTTGGGGAGAAATTCAGGCAGGGTAAGCCCCTTCGGAATCTTCATAGGTTAGCTCAATCCTTTGCAGTAACGACTTTGGCAGCGGCCTGCAGGCCGGAGACGGGGCTGGAGAGGATGGGAATCTGGGTGGTCAGCTTGCCCGCCACCCGGGCGAGCGATGCCTGGGCCAGCACGATCACGTCCGAGCGCTGGAGCAGGCCTTCGAGGGCCTTCAATACCAGGGCGTCGTGCTCGTCAGGGCGCCCGCCGGTCAGCGCCTGGTAGGCGCCTTCGACCTTGAGCGCTTCGACGGTCACGTCGCGCCCCAGTTCGGCAGCCTTGCGACGGATGAGGTTGGCGGTGGGCTCCAGCGTGGTGCCGACGGTAGCCACCACGCCGATGCGGCTGCCGGCCTTGACGGCGGCCTCGGCCATGGGCTCATCGATGCGGAGGACGGGCAGGGCGGCGCCGGGGCGGGCCCGCTCGATCACCTCGCCGACCGAGGAGCAGCAGCAGAGGACGGCATCGGCCCCGGCGACTTTGGCCTGGTCGATGTAGGCGCGCATGCGGCCCTCGACCGCGGGCGTAACGCCCCCGGCAGCCATCACGTCGGCCAGCAGGCTGTCGTCCAGCAGGTTGATGATGCGGACGCCGGGCACATGTTCAGCGGCCAGCTCCTTGAGGCCCGTCACAGTCACCGGGGTCGTATGGAGCAGGGCAAGCGTCTTGGGCATTTGCTTCTGCCTCCTATTTGGGTGGGGTATTTGGGGCAGTGTTTCTACCACAGAGTACACAGATGACACTGAAACCGGGTAAGTCGTTCCTGGTCATATATTCATGATTATGGCTAGGAAGGCTAGCCAGGTTTCAGTGTTCTCTGTGTACTCTGTGGTCATATAAACTGTCCCCTAAAACTCAACCGCCAGCGTGACCAGTTGCCACGGGCGGGCGGCGAGCTTGATCGACCCGTCCGCCTCAACCGGCATCTCGGCCACGAACTCTTCCTTCAGGTTGACCAGGTAGGCCCGCTTCACCGGACGCAAAGGCCTTAGCACCGCCCCGCCGCCGTGGGCGGACTCGTTGAGGAACCGGATGACCAGCGCATCCTTATCCTCGGCCTTCTTGAGGGCGGAGAGGAGCAGGTCGCCCTCCACAACCAACAGGCTGCCCACAGGTGGGAGGTCCGCGGAGACCGAGGGGTAGTGCGACCGCATCGGCGCCCACTGCGCCACCTTCGTTACCGCCGCCAGCGGGGCGTTGAAGTCGTGCGCGGCCCGGTAGCTCTTGGCCTGGTCCCAATTCCCCGCGTGCGGGATGATCGAGTACTCGGCCACCACCGGCCCCAGCATCTGGGCGCCGGGCACCGGCATCTGGGGGCCGGCACCGCCTGAGCGGCTCAGGAAGTCTTCCCGGCTGAGCCAGCCCACGGCCCGGAGCAGCGTCACTGCCACGGTGTCGTCGATCACCGAGAACTCGGGCAGGCCCCGGTTGGCGATGGTCAGGCCCCGTCCGCCTTCGCTGACACTGACGAAGGTCATCTGCGGATGCTCGTGGACCTGGGGCTCGGTGGAGCCCCGCTCGCCTTCGGGCAGGGCCGTCGGCCGCTCGACCACGCTCAGCACCGACTCCGCCGCCGAATTGGCGACCGGGGCGCCGAACGGGAAGATCGCCTGGAGCCGGTGATCCTTCGCCGTGTTACTGAAGTGGGTCCGCACGTCCACCCGCTTGACGCCCGGGTAGAGCGTGATGTCGCTGTGCAGTTCGAGGGGCACGTACTCGGGCGAGCGGTTCTCCCGGTCAGGGGTGAGGCCGGCGGGCAGGGACCAGGGCCAGGTGACCCGGAGGGTCGCCCGGGCGGGGCCGTACTCGGCCCAGGTCAGCCGGGGCTGAATCCCCGCCGTGGTCAGCACCTGATCGCCCAGGGGCCACGCGTAGTTGTAGGTGTCGCCCGCATCGCCGCCGTCGCGGAACTGATTCAGGCCGCTGTAGTTGTGGCCCGTTTCTTTATCGAGGATTACCAGCGACCCGTTGGCCGGGTCGACCGTCACCCGCAGGAACTGGTTCTCCAGTACGCCCGGGGCGATGCTGAGGCCGGTGGTCTCGGCGGCGCCCTTCCAGTGGGCGACTTCGCCCTGCACCGTGTAGCGCCGGATATCGCGGGGCAGCTTCCGCTCCCGCCGCTCCAGGTAGTAGGCGGCGTAGCCAAGAGGGGCGACGTCGGTGGCGACGAACGCGACCTCGTCGATGGCGTTGGCCGAATCGGTCACGTAGGCGCCCGGGCCGACGCCGAGCCAGTCGTACCGCTCCACCTTCTGCAGCGGGGCCGACCCCCGCCGCACCTGGAAGGCGACCTCACGGCCCTCGCCGTCCTTCAGCGCCCAGGTCAGCGGGTCGACGCCGAAGGCCGGGTTAATCTGGACCGTCACCGTGTCCGTCCGCGCCCATGTCAGCGGGTTAAAGACCACGAAGGGCTGGGCGCCCTCCGGCACAAAGCTCAGGTCGATCCGTCCGACAATATCCTCCTGCGCCTGGAAGGCGAGCAGGTCGGCCATCTGCTTCGACTCGTCGAACCGGACCTCCATCTCCTTATGGACGGGGTCGGTTGAACAGCCGCAGATGGAGTCGTGCGGATGGTTCTGGATCAACTTCTCCCAGGCCAGCCAGAGGTAGTTCTGCTCGTAGCGCCCGCCCAGCATCCAGTTCAGGGCCTGGTAGGGCTCGGCGTAGCGCTCCAGGGCCGACTGCACGTCCCGGTTGGCCTGCTTCAGGTACATGCGGGCGCTGTAGACGCCGGGGAGCATGTAGGCCTTGCGGCCGAAGGCCCGGCCTTCGCCGTGCCAGACCGTTTGCAGGTCGGGGTGTTCACCGTTAACCGCCTCGATATACGAAGCGAGGGAGCCGTGAACATACTCGATCCCGTCATCTGCCAGTTCCTTGTTGATCCACGCCAACTTGGCCGGCAGCCGCGGATCGATAGGCAGGTGATCGCCGCCCATCGGCTCCAGGATGAACCGGGTGGCCGCGTACTTCTTCATGTAGTTCACAAACCGGCGGGAGCGACCCACGGTCTGGTCGTAGGTCCGCTCCGGGTCGCCGGGGTACTCGGCGTAATGGCTGCGGTAGTACTCCAAGGGCAGGTAAGTGCCCATCACCCGGGTGCCGTCCTCCGCCTCCCACCAGAACTCGGACTGAATCTCCACCGGGAAGCGCTCGGCGTTGTGGATGATCGGGTACTCGTAGGCGGCGTTCATGATGGTCGTGCCTCGCACACCCGGCGCCGTTGCGCCAAAGCCCCGCCAGACCACGGCGTTGCCGATGCCAAACCCCGCCAGAATCTGCGGCATCTGGCCGATGTGGCCGAACTGGTCGGGCAGGTAGCCGACCTTCACATTCTGCACGCCGTACTGGCGGGCAGTCCGCTCGCCCAGCCACAGGTTGCGAATCGTCGCCTCGCCGCTGACCAGGAACTCGTCGGGCAGAATGTGCCACGGCCCCACGCTGATGCGCCCTTCCCGGATGTAGCCGGTGAGGCGCTCCTGGTTTTCAGGTCGGACTTCCAGGTAGTCCTTCAGCACAATCGTCTGGCCGTCCAGCACGAAGTTGTTGAACGCGGGGTCGGCGTCCAGCACCTCGAGCAGCTTGTCCACGTGGTTAACCAGGCGGAAGCGGAAGTTCTGGAAGGTGGTCCACCACTCCCGGTCCCAGTGGGTGTGGTGGTACATGATGACGGTGGTTTTGCTCACGGCTTAGCGACCTCCCCGGGCACGCGCCTCCGCCCAGACCTCTGCGATGCGCTTGTAATCCTGCGGCTCCAGCGGCTCCATGCAGTCCAGGTCGGTGGCGAAGTAGAGCGAGGGGATGCCCAGATCGTTCTGGATCTCCAGGTACTCCCGCCACTGGGCACGGCTCGGCATCGGCCAGTTGTCGGTGTCGATCAGCAGGCTCGGGCAGGCGGCCCTGGCCACCTTCGCCCGGTGGATCATCTGCGGGATGACGGGCGTGCCGCCGTTGATGTCGTTCAGGCGGATCATGTCGGTGACGTTTGCGAAGTAGGGGTTGGGCGCGTGGGTCATGACCAGGGCGTCCGGCTTGACCTTCTTGGCCTCGTCGTTCAGGATCCAGAGCAGCTTGTAGAGCAGCTCCACGCCCCACTCCTTGCCGTGCCGGGTCAGGCCCGGGCCGGAGGGCGTGCGGGCGGAGAAGTCGACCTTGAAGCCGTCGGCGTCGTAGCCTTCCTTGGAGAGCATCAGGCGGACGGCCTTGCGCAGGCTCGCCTCGTAGGCCGGGTTGGACGGGTCGGCGGTGATGCCCTGGCCGGCGATGTTGCGGACACATTCGTCGGCGGGGAGGCCTTCGGCGTCCCAGGCCTTCCACCAGAGCAGGACCTTGCGGCCCTTGCCGTGCTCCCGGTCGACCCAGCCGCGCAGGTCGGGCCACTTGTTCGTGTCGACTTCGCAGGTGCCGTAGGTGGCGGACCATTTGTCGTCCAGCACCAGGATGCCGGGGTTCAGCCCGTTCGCTTCCAGGGCGCTGATGAACTTGTCGTAGTTGGCCTGGGTGCAGAAGTCGGGGGCGCGGCCCTTCGCCAGGTTGGAGAGGTGGCACTGGGCGCCCCAGCCGCACTGGATGGGGTCGCTCCACCACTGCGGGCGGCCGCTGGTGTCGGGCTGCCTTACGAGGCCGAGCTGCTCCAGCGTGGCCACGTACCGCTCGATGCCCGCGTACGGGTCGGCGACGCCAAACTGGAAGAGGATGGACGGGGTCTCGAAGGCGCCGTCCACCGCCGTCTGCCCTTCGTAGGCGAGGCGGAAGGAGAAGGCGTACTCGATCGCATCGTAGTGGAAGATGGTGAAGTTGTGCTCGCCGGGCTTAACGGCCAGGCCCATGGTGAGCCAGGGGCCGTCGGGCAGGTTATTCCCACCCTCGAGAGGACGATGAGCTACCGCTGCGGAATCGGGGGCGCCGCCTTCCACCGGGGTACCGCCCTGGTCAGCGCCCATGGAGCCGCCCTGTACCCGCGAGACGGTGCCAAGGGGGGCGTTCAGGCTCGCAGCGTAGACAAAGGGCGGCGGCGTGAAGAACCAGTGGCCCTTGCCGGGCACGCTGGTCCCCATCACATCGATGAGCGTCGATTGCACAGCCGGCAGCGCCCGCTGCTCCGAGCCCCAGGGCTCGGGGTTGAAGAGCGACTTGAAGCGGAAGCCGCTCTGGAAGAAGCCGCTGCCCCAGCGCAGATGGCCGGAATAGTACCCGCCGAAGAGGTTCACATCGGTCAGTCGGCCCTTGCCCTGCACCCGCACGAAGGCCTGAATGAACTGGTCGCGGCAGAGGAAGACCAGTTCCTTCTGCTGCCATATCGTCGAGTCGGCCAGGACGGTGATCCGGAGGGCGTCGCCCTCCTCCTCCACCACAGGCGCGCTCAGGCGGGCCGTGGCGTCCAGGCCTTCGGCTGTGTGGATGGAAGAGGCAAGAAAGAGCTCCGCCCAGCGCTGCCCGGCAGCATCATCGAGCATCGCGAAGGGACGGTCAGACGGAAACGAAAGCGTATAGGCGGCGGCCTCAATCTTCAGGCCAGCCGTGTCCTGCGTATGGCGCACGGGTTACTCCACTCCGTTCTGTGCGGTCACTTTGCCCCAAAAGCGGGCGCTGTCCTTTGGAATCCGGCGCTGGGTGGCATAATCGACATAGACCAGTCCGAAACGCTTGGTGTAGCCGAACGCCCACTCGAAGTTATCCATGAATGACCAGGCGAAGTATCCCTGCAAGTTTGCCCCTTCTTCGATCGCCTTGTGTGCGGCGACCACGTGCTTGTGCAGGAACTCGACCCGGGCCGGGTCATGGACCTGTCCGTCGGGGCTGATCTCATCATCGTAAACGGCGCCGTTCTCCGTGATGTAGACCGGCACGTTGTCGTAGTCGCGCCCCAGCCGGAGGAGCAGGTCGGTCAGGCCGAAGGGGACAATCTCCCAGCCCATGTCGGTGGTGGGGACGCCGGGGCTCCGGTCGGTGACGGCCCAGCCCAGGTCGTTGCCCGGCGTGGCGTGGATGATCCGGCGGTGGTAGTAGTTGGCCCCGATGAAGTCGGCCCGGGGGCCGCCCAGGTCGCCGGGCTGCATAAACTCGTTCACGTCGGCGCCCAGGGAGGCGAAGTGGGCCACCAAGTCGGCGGGGTACTCGCCCTTCAGCACCGGGTCGAGGTACCAGCGGTTGGTATAGCCATCCGAGAGGACCGTGGCGGCCCGGTCGGCGTCACTATCGCTGCGCGGGTAAGACGGGAAGAGGCTGAGGGTGATGCCGATCTTGCCCGAGTGGGGCGCCTGCGCCGCGAGGTGGTGCGACATCATCAGATGATGGGAGACCTTGACGGCGGCGGCCAGGTCGCCCTTGACGCCCGGGGCATGCACACCCCGCCAGTAGCCCAGCATGGCGACGCACCAGGGCTCGTTGTGGGTGATCCACATCGGCACCTCGGGCAGGGCCCGGAACA
This sequence comes from Symbiobacteriaceae bacterium, assembly GCA_029239785.1. Taxonomy (GTDB): domain Bacteria; phylum Bacillota; class Sulfobacillia; order Symbiobacteriales; family Symbiobacteriaceae; genus JARBUG01. The sequence goes on from JARBUG010000042.1 coordinate 22,785, forward strand.
TCGTCTCGGCGTACTCGCCGAAGCGGTAGGCGGTGTCGCGGTCGGTCCAGCGCAGCGCCTCCGGCAGGTCCCAGTGATTGAGCGTAATCGCGGGCAGAATACCCTTGGACAGAAGCTTATCGACCAGCCGGCGGTAGAAATCGACGCCCTTCTGGTTGACCGTCTTCCCATCGGGGTAGACGCGCGACCAGCCGGTCGAGAACCGGTAGCCCTTGAAGCCCAGGTCCGCCATCAGGTCGACGTCGGACTCCATGCGATGGTAGTGGTCGTCGGCAACATCGCCGGTATCACCGTTAACGATGTTGCCCGGCGTGTGGGCAAAGGTGTCCCACACCGAGGGGCCGCGGCCATCTTCGCGGGCGGCGCCTTCGATCTGATAGGCGGCGGTGGCGACGCCCCACAGGAAGCCTTCCGGAAAACGGAGCATGGGGTTCATCCTTCCTTGTCAGTCACTTACTCCTACCTTAACGAGAAAGTTGACCATATGAGCTAGAAGAAATTCACGCAAACCCAAAGGAACGCGGCCAACTTAGTCTAATACTTGAAGTAAGTTTCGACTGGATGGGGAGGAAATCCTCTCACCCTGACAACGAATAGACGGAGGGTCTGACAATTGGAGGATAAGCGGAGCAAGGCGATTACATTTCACGTGGTAGGTCATGCCCACATCGATCCGGTCTGGCTGTGGGACTGGCGAGAGGGCTACGAGACCGTGAAGGGCACCTTCCGGTCGGCCCTGGACCGGCTCCAGGAGAATCCGGACATGGTCTTTGTCCATAGTTCAGCCTCTCACTATCACTGGATGGAGCATCATCCGCAGATGATGCAGGAGATTCGTGACGCCGTTGCCCGGGGGCAGTGGGAGCCGGTGGGCGGCTGGTGGGTGGAGCCGGACGTGAACATCCCGTCCGGTGAGGCGCTGGCCCGGCAGGGGCTGTACGGCCAGCGGTACTTGGAGAAGGCGATTGGCAAACGGGCGCGGGTCGCCTTCCTGCCTGACTCCTTTGGCCATCCCGGCACGCTGCCGCAGCTCTTCAAGCTGGCGGGTATGGATTACTTCGTCTTCATGCGGCCCGGCAAGAACGAGATCGATCTGCCGTCGAACCTGTTCTGGTGGGAGTCGCCGGACGGCACCCGGGTGCTGACCGCCCGGGTCGAGTGCTACAACACCAACCCCGAGACGGTGGATATGTCGCTGACCCGCAACCTGGACTGGCGCCCGGCCGATGCGCCGGAGTGGATCGCCATCTTCGGGGTAGGGAACCACGGCGGCGGGCCGACCAAGAAGGCGATCGCGAACCTACGGGAGCTGCAGAAATCTCCCGACTGGCCGACGCTGCAGTTCGGCCGGCTGGACAAGTTCTTTGATGGCGCCCGGGGACGGCAGCATCCGGTGGTGAAGCACGAACTGCAGCACCACGCCCGGGGCTGCTACAGCGCCTACTCGCCCATCAAGACCATGAACCGGAAGGGCGAGAACTTGCTGCTGACGGCGGAGAAGTTTGCCGTGTTTGCGGGGGCTTACGGCTACGCTTACCCGGGCGCCGCCCTGACGGGCGCCTGGCAGAACGTGCTCTTTAACCAGTTCCACGATATCCTGGCCGGATCGTCGATTCCGTCGGCCTATGAGGATTCGAAGCATGAGATGGGCGAGGCCCAGGCCGTGGGCGGCCGGGCCCTGTACGGCGCCCTGCAGACGATCGCCCAGCAGATCAACACCACCTCCGGCCGGGGTGAGGTGGGCGCCCCGATTCGGCGGGTACGCTGGTCGCCGTCGGAGTGGACGGTCGACCTTGGTGACGGGGTGCCGGTGGTGATCTTCAACCCGAGCCCCTGGCCGCGCCGGGAGGTCTTCGAAGTGGAGACCAACGACTGGGGCTACCCGGATGTACGGATTCTGGACCACGAGAATAAGCCGGTCCTTTCGCAGCTCGGCCAGCCCGAGTCGGAGACGAGCGCCCGCCCCCATGTGATCTTCTCGGTTGAGGTGCCGCCCATGGGCTACCGGGTGTACCGCCTGGTGGATGAGCCGGCGCTGGAAGTTGACCCCGCCGGCCCGCTGCTCCGGGCGACGGCCACTGAGCTGGAGAACGACTGGTGGCGGATCGAGCTTGATGCCGCGACGGGCGCCCTGAAGTCGATCTACGATAAGAAGCAGAAGCTGGAGCTGCTGGCCGGGGCGGGCGCGCAGTTGCTCGTCATGGACGATCCCACCGATACGTGGGGCCATGGGATTGTGGCGATGCGGCATCTGGCGGGGACGTTCGGTGGCCTGCTCGGGCCGAAGGTCGAGTTGTTGGAGAGCGGACCCGTGCGGGCGACGCTGCGCATCGAGTCGACGTTTGGTGCGTCGCGTGCCGTGCAGACCATCTCCATCTACCGGCAGACGCCGCAGATTGAGGGGCGCCTGACCGTGGACTGGCATGAGAAACACAAGGCGCTGAAGCTGGCCTTCCCGTTTGCCGTGCGTGATGCCCGGGCGACCTTCTCGACGCCGTACGGCCATGTGGAGCGGCCGGCCGCGGGCGAGGAGGAGCCGGTGCAGGAGTGGCTGGATGTGACGGGCAAGGTGGCCGACGAGCGGGGCGTGGGCCATGCCTACGGCGTAGCGGTGCTGAACGACTGCAAGTACGGCGCCGATGTGATGGGCGGCGAGGCCCGGATTACCGTGCTGCGGAGCCCGGCCTTTGCCCACCATGATCCGTCCAAGCTGAAGCCGGGCGTCCATTACCCGTACCAGGACCAGGGCGAGCAGACGATGCGCTGGGCGCTGGTGCCACACACGGGGCCGTGGCAGGAGGCCGGTGTGGTGCAGGCGGCGGTGGATTTGAACACGCCGCTGCCGTTTATCCGGGAGTATGCGCATGAGGGTGCGCTGCCGAAGGAGCAGTCGTTCCTGACGGTGACGCCGGCCGATAGCGTGGTGGTGACGGCGGTGAAGCAGGCGGAGGATGGGAGCGATGTGGTGGTCCGGCTGTATGAGCCGGCCGGGCGGGCTGCGTCGGCCGAGGTGAGTGTGGCGGGGGTGAAGTTCCAGGTAGCGGCTGGGGCGCATCAGGTGAAGACGTACCGGGTGAGCCGGGCGGATGGTGCGGTGAGCGAGGTCAACTTCCTGGAAGAGTAGGGGCAGCAATAAGAAGAAGCCTGCGGGGGTTGATGGAACCCTCGCAGGCTTCTTTGCGTTTGCTGGTCAGGCTCCGACGTGTGGGGGCCGGGCCCGGCGTCCCCTGGGCCCAGGGCCCGGGCGCCCGGCCCCCCGGCCCTTGTTCTCCCGGCCCAAGGTGCCGCGCTGTCGAGGTTCCGTCAGAAATTCCCATAGGATTTCCGGCCGGGTGGGGAAATTCTGCTTGAATCCCCGAAAATAAGGGGCCATCGGGACACGGAGCCGCCCATTTTCGCTTAATCCGGGCCAAAACGCTCCCTCTGGGGCACCCAACACCGGTTTCAGGGTCGAACAGCCGCTTTAGCCTGGCGATTCCACTACAAATTCCCTTCCTCATCGACCGGCGTTTGGGAAAATGTGCCTCAATCCAGATGCAACCCAAGTTACAGGCTCGGGACCAGTACCCCAACGATGAACAGGGCAGCACCGAGGGGCGCCAGCAGACTGAGGAAGCAGTACCAGATAAGGCGGCCCCGGCGCCCGGGCTGCGGGAGCTTGAGGCGCTTTTCGTACCAGGCGTAAACCCAGACGTTGCCGAGGCCTTGCAGGAAGAAGATCAAGCCATACATGGTCAGGTTGAGCCAGCGGGGCTGAGCGGTGCCGAGGCCGTTGGTGCCGCTGAGCAGAAAGGGGATGCCGAAGAGGACGAAGGCGACGAAGCCGGAGGCCAGGGTCTGTACCAGTCGAGAGCGGGCTGTGCCACGCACAATGAGCGGGGTGAGAATACCGCCGGCGAAGCCGAACATGATGACCCAGACCACGGCGATGGCAAGGGTGCCGATGACGGAGAAGCCGGTGGGCTCGTTCTCAAGCACTGCGGTGATGCGCATGGCGACCCGGGAGAGCAGGCCGCCGACCAGCGCGGCAGGGATACCGGAGATGACGCCGGCGGCGGCCAGGCGCAGTCGGTTGGGCCAGGGGCTGGGGATAGCGGGCGCCGAGTTTGCGGGTAACATGTTGAGCCTCCTGAATTGATTCTTATACATCTATGTACAGATAGTTAGAACCCGTGCTACGCCGGTTTTGGGGGGCATGGGCGGAACTTTCATGCTTGCCGGGTCGTCTCACAGGCGAATATAGGAGGCGACTGCGTATGCGCAGGGTTTTGGCGTTGGGTCTGGCTGTAGCGGTGTTGGGGGCTTCGGGGTGTGCCAGGCAGGCGCCGCGGGGCGAGGTGAGCGCCCCGGTCGTGGCGGAGCAGGGGCCGGTGGGGGCCGGGGCGCCGGGGGCGGGACCGGGGGCGGCGGGCGCCGGCGCCGGGTCGCCGGACCCCGGCGCGTCCACCAAGCCCGCGCCCCTGGGGCTCGCTGCTATCACCGGGGCCCCCGTGGACTGGGTTGAGTCCTTCCCGCCGAGGGAGCCCCGCACCTTGCCCCCACTGACCGAGAACGCCTGCGCCACGGATGGCACCGGCCTGACCGTTGATCTGCGCTCAGCCGAGTGGGCACCCCACCCCCTCGCGGCCAAACCCTTCTGGACGCCCTCGGCCGTGGTGGTAGCCTGCAACGCCACCGCGCTGCCAGCCAAGGCGCCCCGCCTGGAGTTTCGCTTTGACTGGGGCGACGGGAAGGGCGGCCAGGGGGCTGTCACACTCCCGGCCCTTTCGCCGGGTCAGGCGGTGGGACCCATCCGGCTCTTCGGCGTCCGGGGCGTGCCGGCGACCGTGGGAGGGACCTGGCAGGAACACGGTGAGCGCTGGCCAAGTGTAACCGCCGCAGTCGCGATGGGCGAGCAGTGGGGGCCGGCAACGCCGGTCCGGCGGGCGCTGGCAGGGAGCGCGACAGAAGCCCCAGGCGGCGGAGCGCCGTTCCCCGCCACCCCCACGCTGGAGGACCTCCGCAAGCTAAGCTGGAGCCAAGCCGACCGGGGCGAGCAAGGCCAGTTCTTTCTCTACGCGCCAGACATGATCCGCACGGTGGAAACCAACGACTTCTGCGGCTCCGTGACCGGTATGCTCAACGCCTCGGCCATGCAGTGGGCGGTCTACCACAGCGTGGGCGGCGGGGCGCCAGCGAAGGTGCTGGAAGTCGGGGCCCGCAGCTTCCCGGGCGAACGGGGAATGACGGCGGCAACTGTCTCGTCGGTCAACACCACTTTCCTCTTCTTCGGCGATTACGGCTCCTGTGCCAACCCGACGTTCTATGACATCTACGCCTACGACCATGCGACGAAGACCGGCTACCAGCCTCAGATGAAGCGGGAGGATGGGCGGGTCACCGGAGCGTCCTCGGCCCATTTCACGCTGGAACCGGACGGGACGCTTACCAGCAAGAGCTATGACAACGCCGTGGGCAAGTGGCATACGTACACGTACAGGTGGGATGGCCCTGCCCGCACCTGGGTCATCGAGTCGCACGTGGCGAAATAGGGAGTCTGGCCGCCCTCGGGGAGCTTAACCAGTCTCTCCACGGGCTGCAGGTCGATTCTGCAGACCCTTGGAGGGCGAGGGTTGTCGACCCTCAGTTTACCCTCAGGTTACCCTCAGGTTACCCTCAGGTTACCCTCAGGTTACCCTCAGGCTACCCTCAGGCGACCCCAAAGTCACCCACAGGTGGCCTACATGTCACCTTGGGCGAACCCAGAGGTTACCCAAAGGTTGCCGCGAGGTCACCCCCACCCTTCCCCAAGGTCACCGACAGGTAACCCAAATCGTTACCCGCAACTTACCCCAAGGCGACTCCAACCAAACCCCAAAGTCACCTTCAATCACCCCGCGGGTCACCCGCGGGGTCTGTCATGCCCGGACGGAGCTTTGCACCTTGACGGGGCCCGGCCGACGGTGGTCTGTATGAAAGAGCCGAAGGGGCGGCGCCGGGAAACAGGGGGACTGCGCCGTCCCTTCGGCATGCCAGTCT
>JARBUG010000213.1 GCA_029239785.1 Symbiobacteriaceae bacterium
GGCGAGGCCCCCGGCGGCTGATGTAGAATCCACGTCGGCCCCCCTCTCGTTCTGTCACAAGCTGATACGGATGAACGGCGCCATTGGGGACACGGTGCTGGTAAAAATCCGAGGCGCCTACCGCAAAGGTAGGCGCCTCTCCTGCATCAGGCCGCTTTACGGATCCGCTTCTCCTTGGACGCCCACGCGACGAGCCCGGTTCCAATGGCCATCAGCCCGCCGTGGAAGCAGGACCAGAGCGCAACTTTTGTCCAATCGGACCAATCCGGTGACCGGGAGAGCACCCCTCCCGTAATCGCCGCGATTCAGACCATGCCAAACGCCAGCAACAGGAAACCCAGCACCCGCGCCAGAGCCGCCATCAGCTAGCACCCCCCAGCGCCTTGAAAATCAGCCAGAGAGCGAGGAGAGCCGTTACGCCATGAAAGCCGTACCAGGGCAATACCTTGAGACTGAACGCTTTTGCCTTGCCGCGGAAAACTTCCGCCATGATTGAGAGGATTCAGGCCGCAGAGATGAGCCAGGTTAGGATACCGCCAATCCACCACCACATGCTGCGTAACATCTCCTTCCACTGCTGCAACGACTGGATGAAAAGTGCCGCGGCCGCGTGCGGTCGCACCAGCGCAATTAGGGGATACGTCTGACGACTCCTTCTTTTCGATTCTTACTTTTTTGTTACGGACAACGGAGACTCCATGCCTGATAGGCCGCCGCGCCATTGCGGCAGTCCGTCTGGGGCAGATGAAATAAGCGGAAAGCCGCCTCTCAAAGCGAGAGACGGCTTTCCGAGTTATTTCGTGATTCCGGCCAGGTGAGCCCCGGTCGCCCGGATCAAGTCGGGCCCGGCAAGCACCATCTGCAGCCCCCGCTGCCCCGCACTTACGGCCATCTGGTCGATGATCTCGGCCGTCTCGTCCAGGTAGAACGGGTACTGCTTCTTCATGCCCAGCGGCGAGACTCCGCCCCGGATGTACCCGGTCAGGCCCAGAATCTCCTTGACCGGCACCATCTCCACCTTCTTGTTGCCGCTGACCGCCGCCAGCGCCTTCAGGTCGAGCTCCAGGTTGCCGGGAATACAGGCGACCAGAATGCCCGTCTTGTCGGCATCAAGCACCAGCGTTTTGAAGACCTGCTCGGGCGGCAGCCCCACCTTGCGGGCGACCGTCACCGCATCAAGCTCATCTTCGCTCCAGTCGTACTCCCGGAGTTCGTAGGTGATCTTCATCTGGTCCAGTATGCGCGCTGCAATCGTTTTGCCGGCCACGGGCCCCTCACCTCTACTGATGCCGATTCAGGGGAATCACGGGAAGCAGCAGGTCGTCGGCTGGCTCCGCCACGGCGCCGGCCGCCTCGCCCACCAGGTCGTACTCCTTGACGCCCGTAATGGTGACGGGCACAAAGTCGCCGGGCTTGAACTCGGCCCCGGGCGCCGCCTGGAAGAGCACCACACCGTCGATGCCCGGGCTCTGCCGATAGGAGCGGCCCACGTACCAGCCCTGGCCCCGGGGCGCCCGCCCCTCGACCAGCACCTCAAGCAGCTTGCCCACCTGCGCCTGGTTCCGGCGCAGGGCGATCTCCGACTGCACGGCCATGGCAGCGTCACGCCGCTGGGCCCGGACCTCCTCAGGCATCTGTTCCATCTGGCCGGAAGGCGTATCTTCCTCCTGGCTGTAGGCGAAGACGCCCACGTGGTCAAACTCGCATTCCTTCAGGAAGTCGAGCAGCACCTCGAACTCTTCCGGACCCTCGCCCGGGTGGCCGGCAATAAAGGTCGACCGCAGGCAGATGCCATCCACCCGCTCCCGCAGCTTCTTGACCAGCTTGACGTAACCGCCGGCGTTGGCGGGCCGGTTCATGATGCGCAGCATCTTGTTAGACCCGTGCTGCAGCGGCATATCAAGATATTTGCAGATCTTCTCCTCGGTCGCCATCACCTCGATCAGTTCGTCGGTGATGCGGGTTGGGTAGCTGTAATGGACACGAATCCACCGAATGCCCTCGACCGCAGCCAGTTCCTTGAGCAGCCGGGCCAGGCTGGGGCGCCCGTACAGGTCGATGCCGTAGGCGGTCGTATCCTGCGAAATGACAATCAGTTCCTTGACGCCCATGGCGCCCAGGCGACGGGCCTCATCGACGATCGATTCGACTGACCGGCTCCGGTGCTTGCCCCGCATAATCGGAATCGAGCAGAAGGAGCAGGCGCAGTCGCAGCCTTCGGCGATCTTTAAGTAGGCGGTGTAACCCGGCGTGGCCAGGACCCGCTCGAAGTTCCAGTCGGTAATCGCATCGGGGTCGCTCACCTGCTCGACCTTCTGGCCCGCCAGAATGCCGGAGATGACTTCACCGATGCGCGGGTAGTCGGCGGTGCCCACCAGGGCATCGATTTCGGGAATCTCCGCCATCAGCTCCTGGCCGTAGCGGGGCACCATGCAGCCTGCCACCACCAGCGCCCGGCAGCGCCCGGTCGCCTTCTCCTGCCCGGCCTCCAGAATCGAGTCGATGGACTCCTTCTTGGCGGCATCAATAAACCCACAGGTATTTACGACCAGTACATCGGCTTCATCTTTACGGTTTGTGATCTTATAGCCCGTGTTTGAGAGCAGGCCGATCATGCTTTCGCTGTCCACCAGGTTCTTGGGACAGCCCAGGGAGATGAACCCCACCTTGATCTCCTGACCGGCGACCTGTGCACCGGGAACAAACTGTGCCAACCCCACACGCTCCTCATACGCATAGTGAAACGCCGCGCTGACAGCGTCAGGCGCGGCGGCAACATCAGCTTAACGTTATTTATCTTACTCGTAACGGGGCGACTTGTCCACTTAGACCCTTTCGGCATGGGCCGGTCAAGCTTAGGCCCACGCCTGACGGGTTCCGGCACCCACCCGGGGTGCCTAGAGGCTGGACGATGTCAGGAAGTCGTAGACCTTTCTCGTCACTTCGCTGATGACGCCCGGGGCGATCTCTTCGCTGACGTCGAGACTGAAGACGGAAATGATGAAGGGATGATCCGGCACCTCAACCAGTGCCACATCGTTTACCACGTTCGGCAACGTGCCGATCTTATGCGCTACCGCCACCCCGTCGGGCACGCCGGCCGCAGCCCGGTCTTCGAAGGCGGTGTTCTCAAGGGCGCTGATCAAGAACTGCTGGAGTTCGCGATCCTCCAGGGCCTGGCCGGAATGCGCGTCCATCATGTAGGTGGCCATTTCGCGGGGCGTGGTGCCCATGGTCTCTTCGTCGAAATGGGTCACTTTGCCGCCCAACTGCTCTTTCATATAGGCATACACGTTCTGCGGGGGGAACCGGCGGAGCAGCATATGCGTGGCGATGTTGTCACTCTGGGTAATGGCCAGTTCGACCAGTTCACGCACCGTTAGTTCGGTGCCTTCTTCGACCCAGTCCTGCAGGGTACCGGTGCCTTCGTCGTAATCGCTCGCCTCATAGGCGATCTTCTCATACAGGCTGGCCTTACCTTTGGTTACCTGATCCAAAATGTAGAGCGACATGGGGAGCTTGAAGGTGCTGGCGGCGGGAAAAACCTTGTCGCTGTTGATACCGACGCCCTTGCCGGTGGTCAGGTCGAGGATAAAGACCCCGTAGGTGCCGTCCTGGTCGGCCAGGTAGGAGTGCAACTGTCGACGCAGTTGGCGCAGGTCAGGCTGGGCAGGTGCGGCCGGGGCTGCCTGGACGCTCGATTGTACGGCCGGGGCGGCGATTGTGGCGCCGACATCCGGCACGGTGATGGCCTGGGCGGGGCGCCCGGTGCAGCCGGCCAGCAGGCTGGTGGCCAAAACCGGGGTCAGCAGCCACGCGTAGTATCGATACCAGGCGCTAGGGTCGCTGTTTCGGCCGAGGCGCATGGCGTTCCCTTCTTTCCTCAGGCTCGGGGCCTCTCGAAGAAGATAATACGACATGGGGGTTGCGTTTTCCGGGCAGATTCCGTCAAGAAATCTTGACCAAAATGCGGAAGGGTTACCGCCCCGCCGCTCTCTTGATGGACACGGCGGACTCTTCCCGGAACAGCTTGACTGCCTGGCTGGCGTCCATACCCTGGGTCAGGACGCGGCCCGCCATCCGGTTCAAATCAAGCACGAGCAGGAATTCCGGACCGCCCAAGCCCATTCTCCAGTCTTCCTCCTGATAGAAGTACCAGTTCGTCTTGAAGAAGGCCTCCGTGAAGGGCGGCGGTGCCGGGGTGCGGGCGAACCAGGCCTTCTGCACCTCATCGGTCAGGTACATGGGCAGCACGCCACCCGCGGCCAGCGCTTTGGCCCCGTCCGGCCCGGTGGCATAGCGGACGAACTCCCAGGCCGCGTCGGGGACCTTTGATCCACCGCTGACTGCAAACGCCCGTATGTGCCCCAGTGAGGCGGGCTTGCGCCCAACGTGGGTGGGAATCAGGGCCCACTCTGTTTCAAAGGGCAACCCCAGCGCTTCAGCCACGCCCTCCACGTACACACTGGGCCACATGGCGATCTTGCCGTCAATCACGGGCTGCATATCCGGCAAGGGGTCACGCGTGTTCAACTGCCACTGGCGGATGGTCAGGGGCTGAACGGACTGGTCGAGCCTCACCATCGTTCCGAAGAACTGGAGGGCTTCCTGCAGCTCCTTGTCCGTCGCCTCCCAGGCGGGCCGGTCGCCCTGCCCTTCCAGATAGATGCGGACCACTTCTTCCAGAGGCATGTCGACGAAGCCCCAGGTCTGCGGCGCTTCTCGTCTGGTCAGTTGGCTGGCCAGGGCCCGAAACTCGTCCCACGTCCAGGTACCTTGCGGCAGGGTCACGCCTGCCTTCTTTAGCAAGTCGGCGTTGGCCATGATCCCGATGGGAATGAGGGCATAGGGCAGGTAGTGGGTCTTACCATCCACGCGGTGGCCCGCAAAGCCCGGTCCATAGGCGTCCAGGTCGACACCGGACTTGAGGATATACGTATCCAGCGGCAACGATGCAGAAGTGAGACTCTCCTCCCAATAGTCAACGGGCACGACATCAACCTGGCCATCGAGCATGCCCTTGACCACTTCTCTGGGGTCGCCCTCTCCGGGCAGGATGACCCGCTCCACCTTGAACTGGGGGTATTGCTGGGTAAAGCCCGCCACCAGCACGTCGAGCATGGGCTCGCCCGGGTTGTCAGGAGCCATCTGGTACAGTTTGATGGTGACTTCTTCGACTGGCCCGGGCGTGGGCGTTGGCACCGGCGTCGATTCAGGGAGCGATCGCTTCGGCGTAGCGTTGCATGCGGCAGTCAGCAGGGCGAATACCAGCAGCATCGCGATCCATATGCGTTGTCGCATATTATTGCCTCCTCGTGATATTTCACAAGGAGCAAATTCTGTTGGTTTGGTAAATTCCCTTCATTGTGCAACCAGGGATCATGGTTTATGCATTCATGTTATTAACCGCAGATGACGCAGATCGGGCATCTCCCCATCTGCGCAATCTGCGTCATCTGCGGCTAAATAACTGCTCCAAAGGCCCGACTACTAGTCCCCAACGTTCGGATAGACCGGAAACTCTTCCTTGATCCCCAGCACGTGCCGGTAGAGATCCTCATACTGCGGAATGATCAGCGACGAGCAGAAGGTCGTACGCACCCGGTTTACCGACGCTTCACTGAACTCCTGGTGCATGATCGGATCGCTCAGGAGCCGGATCGCCTTGGCGGCCATCCCCTCCACATCGCCGACCGGCGCCAGGAAGCCCGTCTCCCCATCTACCACCACTTCGGGCAGGCCGCCGGCATCCGACGAAATCACGGGCGCCCCGCAGGCCATCGCCTCGAGCGCCGCCAGGCCGAACGACTCCTGGGCCGACGGCAGCAGGAAGAGGTCAGCCACCGAGAGCAGCGGCACCACCTGCTCCTGGTTGCCCATAAAGAGCACCCGGTCCCGCAACCCCAGTTCCTGCACCAGCGAGGCGCAGCTGGACAACTCGGGTCCGTCGCCGATCATGACCAGCCGCGACGGCATCGCCTTCGCGATGTAGGCGAACGTCCGCACCACGTCCTCCACCCGCTTCACCTTGCGGAAGTTGGACATATGCACGATGATCTTCTCACCGCAGCGGGCCAGGCGGCTGCACATGCCGGGCGTATCGGTGTGGCGCCACTCGGAGCACTCCAGGAAGTTATAGATCACATCGATTTCACGGGTGACTCGCAAGGTCCGGTACGTATCGCTCTTCAGCGACCGGGAGACAGCGGTTACGGCGTCCGACTGATTGATGGAAAAGGCGATGATCTCCGCAAAGGATGGGTCTGAGCCCATCAGCGTAATGTCGGTGCCGTGCAGTGTAGTGACCACCTTCGGGCCGCCCGGACCGATCATCTCCCGTGCCAGATAGGCCGCGGTGGCGTGCGGCACGGCGTAGTGGGCATGGATGATATCCAGTCCGACGAGCCGGTGGATCTCCACCAGCTTGTTGGCCAGCGACAGCAAGTAGGGCGGCTCCTTGAAGAGCGGATAGGCCGGCGTTTCAACCTGGTGAAAGTAGATGTTGTCATAGAACTCATGCAGGCGGAACGGAATTTCGGAGGAGATGATGTGGATTTCGTGGCCCCGCCTGGCCAGTTGCTTGCCCAGTTCGGTGGCGACGATGCCGCTGCCGCCGACGCTTGGATAACATACGATGCCGATACGCACGTAACCGGCCCCTTTCCGCTTGAAACAAGTGAGTAGTGTTTAGAGGCTGGCGAAATCGCTCACCAGCCGCGGCTGTTTGATGATGAAGCCTTCTGCGTATTGGACGCCCACCTTGGCGCCGTAGAGACGGTCACGGCTCTCCACCATGTAGGGCAGGCCGCCAGAACGGTTCAGCCTGGTCTCAACCCCGCCCTCCGGTACGTAGAACTGGGAACGGTGTGCGAACACGCTTTCGCTTTTTTTCTGTTGGAAGGCGGTTATGTCAACATAGAAGGAGGGTTCCGCCTCATCGTTGATGAAGTAGTAGACCACTTTGGCAGGACGGTAGGCGGCGTGTTCGGTGTCATACCGGCGCAGGC
>JARBUG010000043.1 GCA_029239785.1 Symbiobacteriaceae bacterium
CGTTCTCCAGCAGGGCGACCTGGCGGACTTTCAGCACGCCTTCACCGCCGTTTTTGAGCGTAAGGCTCTGGCGGCGGGAGCGGCCGGGCAGCACATCACCGAAATCGAGGTGGATTGCGCTCAACTCGAGCCGGGGGGGCGTTTGGACCACGATGGGAAAAGAGAGCTCAACGGAGCGGTACCGCTGGCCCTCGAGCAGGATGATTTCAAGCGTCTCCCGGAAGCCGTCGCGGTCGGCCCTGGCGCCGCCGGGAAGTTGGACCTGGACGGTCAGCTCGCCGCCGGGTTGGAGGAGCCCCTTGCCCCCGAGCACTTCGAGGCGCCCGGTGGTTGATTGCACGGCAACGACCCAGGCCGGACCGCCATCGACATGGCGCAGTACGAGGGAAAAGGGGCCTTGTTCGCCGCGCGACATGACCAGGACTTCGCCCTCAACAGCCAGGGTAGGGACGGCGCCGCACACGACGTGGGCCGTGACGGGTTCGCCGCCTTCCACATCAACCGTAATCGTCTCCGACCAGTTGGCGGATACGGGCGCCCGGAACAGGAAGGGGACTTCCACGGGCTCGGCGTCGGGGGCGATTTCCAACTCGGGCATTTCGACCATGAAGCCCCCGGGGACCCTGACGGTTGCCTTGGCCAGACGAGTGCCGTTATTGCGCAGTATGAGGACACCGGAAAGCTCATCGCCTCCCGGTTCGGGGTAAAACGGAATGACAGGTTGGTCCAGGGTGACGCTGGTCAGTGAGGTTCCGCACCAGGAGCAGTATGAGTCAGTCGGAGAGACCTCCCACTGCTTGCAGTTACGACAGTAAAGAATCGGGAAACCCTCCCTGTCAGTTATCGGGTAAGCGCTTCCAACAAGGCATCGCGCAGTCCTTCGTCTTTGAGGACCATACGAATTTCCACACGCCGGTTTTTGGCCTTTTCCGCCTCGGTGGCGCCCGGTACGGCGGGCCGGTAATGTGCCCGGCCGGCGGCGCCGAGGAACTGGGCGTTGTCAGCCTCGCGCAGGCGGGCATCTTTCTCCTGCAGTTTTAAGATGATGCGCCGGGCCCGTTCGGCGGACAGGCTCCAGTGGGTGTATGCAGGTTGGCCGTCTTCAGCGGTGTGGCCTTCGACGAGGATCATCTGAAGGCCGTCCCGAAACTTCTGCTGCTCCACGACGTTGCCGATGGAGTTGGCCAGCCGTGTCATGAGCGTCTCGACTTCAGCGGTGTTCCGCAGTTCGGCCGAGTCGGGAAAGAAAAGAACGTCACCCTTGAAGGTGATGTTTCCGTCGGAGCTAATGGAGACAACGTCCTTGCCCAGGGCCTCCTCAAGGGCTCGGGTGATTTCCAGGCGGCGGTCGAAAATGTCCTGGACGACCTGCCTGCCTGAGACCCTGTGTTCGATTTGAACAGCCGTCTGCACAAAGGAGACGATGAGGACGAAAAGGACAACCATCACGACGACGGACATGATGTCGACAAATGTGGGCCAGTAGCCTGGCCCTTCATCGGCGTGGGGCGCAGGACGGCGCCAGGACATGAGGGATACCCTCCCAACTGGAAATAGTACAGGTAGATAAGTATTTGCGATCCGAAAGGAATTCCCTTCCGGTTTGCGAATCATTGAATGAGTTCGTGGATGGGAGAACTTTTAATGCAAAGACATAAAATATGTCCCCGTTGCCGGCTGGCGGTACCGAGGCAGACCCGGGTATGTCCGAACTGCAGAAGCGAGTTTCGCGGGCGCGGGGTCGACCTGGGCTTCCTGCCCATTGCCTTGTTCATCGGCATTGTGGTGGTATTCGTGGTTTCGGTGATGTTAATGCCCGACGAAGAGGCCCCGGCGGGCGCGCCACGCAAGCCGGAGGTTGTGCAGCCGGCGCCCGCACCTACACCGGCGCCTGCGCCGACACCGGCACCTGGCGGCAGCAACGCTTCGCCCGATTTGAAGACCGTGATCGCGCAGGTCGCGCCGTCGGTGGTGCGCATTGATGTGCGCCTGAGCAATGCCGGTGCGGTGGGCTCGGGGTTTGTCTACCAGGACGGCGGCATGATTCTGACCAACTACCATGTGGTGGAAGGCGCCCGGGAAGTAGTGGTGACCGCCGCTGACGGGAAGCAGTTCCGGGCAGCGGTGATCGCGGCCGAGCCCGGTTTGGACCTGGCCGTGGTGAAGGCCCAGGGAATGACGGGCACGCCTGCGCTTCCGGTAACCTCGGCCAAGCACCTGTCCCAGGGCGACCATGTGTTGGCGCTGGGAAGCCCGGAGGGGCTGACCAACACGGTCTCAGACGGGATTGTGAGCGCGCTGCACCGGGATGTGGTGGTCGAGGGCAACGAACTGCGGGACCTGATTCAGACGACCGCGCCCATTTCCCACGGGTCCAGCGGCGGCCCGCTGGTGGAGGTGCGAACCGGGGCAGTGGTCGGGATCACGACCGCCGGGAGCGAGAGTGGCAGCAACCTGGGGTTCGCCGTGAATGGCGACACGGTGCTGGAGTTCCTCAGGAGTGTGAAATAGAACGAAGCGGCGGCTGCCTCTCTTGCAGAGGCAGCCGCCGCCAGCGTTGTTGACGAATCGGCCGATGCGCCTATCGACGATAGCTTACGCCTTACGCAGGTAGTACTGGAGATGTTCCAGAGACTGAATCAGCGCTTCCTTGTCTTCCAGGGAGACGCTGGCCAGCACGCCGGCGAGCTGGGACCGGCGGGCGTTGGTGACCTCATCGGCGATTTGCTCGCCCTTGGCCAGGACCTTCAGGCGGACGACACGGCGGTCGACGGTGTCACGGACCCGCTCGACGAAGCCGTTCCGCTCCAGGCGGTCGACCAGGTCGGTGGCGGTGCTGCACGCCAGGAACATCTTCTCGCAAAGCTCACCCATGGTCAGGGCACCGTACTCCCGGAGAGCGGCGAGGGCCTCAAACTGCGGCGGGGTGACGCTGTAGTCGGAGAGGATCTCCCGTTCGCGCTTCTTGAGGAGCGTGTTGGTGAGGCGGAGCTGGGTATCCAGATCAACCACGGCCCGATTTTCCGTCACGTACATACCGATAACCTCCCTGTCTTGAACGTTCACTACTCAATACGAATAGGTAGACAGCAAGGTTCGATACTTGTTCGAAGTTTTTTTAAAAAAGTTTCTTCGTTTCAGCGGCCGAGCAGAAACTCCACCCGGACCCGCCGAGTGATCGTCAGGGTGCCGGGCAGCACGGGCAGTTGTTCGGCGGCAACGGCAGCCCTCGCGAAGAGGGGCTGAACGGGCCCCGGCGCCGGCTCGGCCTCCACCCGGAAGACTGGTCCCAGGGCGATGCCCAGCGAGCGGGCGAGCACCACGGCCTGGCGCTGGGCGTTTTGCACGGCTGCTGCCAGGGCAGCGGCCTCGGCGGCGGCAGGGTCGCGCACTTCAAAGGTGATGCCGCTCACGTTATTGGCACCGGCGGCCACGGCCCGGTCGATGACGCCCGCCACGGTCGATGTATCACGCAGGGTGACCTGCACGGTGGCCGTCGCCTCGAACCCCATCTGCCGGCCATCTTCAAAGGCCGGACTGATGGAGACCTGGCTGGTCTGAATCTGCTCGCGGGGAATGCCGGCGGCGAGCAGTGCCCGGACCACCTGGTTCAGGGTGTTGGCCACTTGCTGGAATGCGGCCGCCGCCTGCTGGTTGCGGGCGGTGACCCCCAGCGATACGACCGCCGTGTCGGGTGCGACTTGCACGCTCCCTTCGCCGGTGACGGTCAGAACGGGCGGCTGCCCGCCGGCTGCCCCCAGCGGCATGGTTCCGGCCAGAAAGTTCATGGTGAAAATCCCCCTCGTCACACAGATGCTTCTGTAGCCTATCCGGAAGGTTCGGCAAGTGTGCGGCACGAAGCAGGCCCGGTTCGCACGTTCCTGCGCGAACCGGGCCCCTGGGTGTGCTATTTCTGCTTTACGGTGGTGGTAATGTTGGCCTTGGCGCGCAGCTCGGCGAGCAAGGAAGGAGCTTGATCCTGCACGGCCATTTCGAGGTAGGCCGCCCGGACATCATCCTTGATGAGGGCGAAGTCAGGTGCCGAACCCGTCCGTTCGAGCACCTGGGCGACGTGCCAGCCAAACGCGGTCTGGAACGGGTCAGAAATGGCACCGACCGGAAGGGTGAAGACGACTTGCTCGAACTCGGGGACCATTTGGCCTGGGCCGAAGGTGCCCAAGTCGCCGCCGCTGTACTGGGCAGCCGGCTCTGTGGACTCTGCCTTTGCGACGGCGGCAAAGTCGGCGCCTTTGTCCAGTTCTGCCTTGACCGCCTTCGCCTCTGCCTCGGTGGCAACGAGGATATGGCGGGCGTGGACCCGGCGGTTGTCAAACTGGGTCCGGTTCCGCTCGAAGTAGGCCCTGAGCACACTGTCGCTGATGTCGATGCGGGGCGCGAGCAGCTTGGTCACCTTGAGGCGGTGGGCCTGGGCGCTGCGAAGCTGCTCCATGGTCATGTTGGCGGCCCGCAGGGCTTCCTGGAGCTGTGCCTCACCGCCGATGCGTACCCTGACTCGCTCGATTTCCCGATCGATTTCAGCCGCATGGATGGTGATACCGGCCTGCCGGGCGGCCTGGTCGACGAGGAGTTCACTGATCATGATGTCGACGTAGTGCGCGCCGCCCTCCATCATCATGCGATTGTAAAGGGCGGATTGGGTGATGGGCTCGCCGTTGACGGTGGCCACGGGTGCGGCGGCGCCACCGCCCAGGTAGACCGTGTTGGTGTCGCCATCCCACCGGTCGATGGTCAGGCCGGAGAGTTCGGCGATTTTCCGCAGGGGCAGCATGGTCCGGCCTCCCAGGAGCACGGCCGGCACGTCGTTGGTCACCTCCTGCTGGTTGAGGATGACCCGGACGATCGGAAGCCCTTCGAACGTGTTGTCTGCCCACGCAACTGTTCCGCCAATGAGGAGGCATGCGGCCAGGAGCCCTGCGATCCGACGCTTCACGGGCTGATCCACCTTCCTTATGTCGTGCATAAACACTTCTTCCTTGAAAAGTCTATAGTTCCTCCTCGCCAACCGGGTGCAGAGGCGGGAGAAACTGTTTCGGGTGCAGAATATCGCCACATCGCTTAACGGCTGTTGGGAGGAGTCCGCATGAACCAGCGCATCCGGAAAGTGGTCGTGGTGATTGCAGTGGTTGGCTTGAGCCTGGCTGGGTGCAGCAAAGGGGCGGAGACCAACGGTCAGCCCATAACGGGTGAGCAGATGAGCGATGGCATTGCAAAGGCGCCGTCGAAGGCGGAACAGTTGGTCGATCGTGGGATGGCCGCTCTGGAGCAGGGCGATGTGGCGAAGGCGCTGGCCGACGTAGATGAAGCGCTGCGGCTGGAGCCAGAGTCGGCCCGGGCGCTGGGCGCTCGTGCCAGGGTCTACCTGAAGCAGGGGGAGGCGGAAAAGGCGCTGCGCGATGCAGACCGCGCCCTTGCACTGGATGGAAAGTCGGCTGAGGCATGGTTGACCGGGGGAGAGGCGCTGCAGGCGCGGAACGGCTGGAGTCCGTCGGTCCCGTATTTGAGCAACGCCCTGGTCTTGGATCCCGAGAATGCAACCGCGTATGGGGCACGGGGCAAAGCCTATCTGGAGATAGGCGAGTGGGAGAAGTCAATTGCCGATTATACCGAGGCGCTGAAGCGTGCGCCTGCGGTGGAGTTGTACGTGCAGCGGGGTACGGCCTACTTTTACGCAGGAAATATGCTGGCGGCAAAGTGGGACCTGGATATGGCGGTGAGGCAGAAGCCCCGGACGGCTGCGGATATGACGCTGCGGGGGCGCCTGCACCTGAGTCTGGGCGATCCCGAGAAGGCGGCTGCTGACTTTACGGCTGCCCTGGAGATGGATGAGAAGCATTACCCGGCCCGGCTGGGGCGGGCCTATGCCTATTTTGATCTGGGCGAGAAGGCGAAGGCCCGGGAGGATGCCCTTTTGCTCGGCGGCGCGGAGATTCCCCAGGATCTAAGGGGTGAAGCGAATCGGATCATTTTGCGGATTGATCAGGGGCTGGTTCCGCCAAAGTAGCGATCGCTGTATATAAGGAGAGAATACGTCGTGCTCTTCGTTGCCATCTTCGCCGCAGTTGTTGTGCTACTGGTTGGGCTTCTGGTTGTGGGGCTGCGGGTGCAGCCCCGGGCGTTTGCGGCGCCCGGGGCCGGGGCCACCGGGGCCGGTGCGCCCGGGTCCGGGGCCCTGCCGGCCCCCGTGGCCCGGTTTTTCCAGGTAAGCTGCGGCGACCGCCTGCCCATCATCACCTCTGCGATTCTGTCGGGGCGGGGTTCGCTGCGGCTGGGCCCAATTCGCTTTCCCGCCCGGTACCGCTTCACGCACCAGGCTGGGCAGGGGTATCGGCACTATATCGAGACGACCTTCTTCGGGCGCCCCCTCTTCCGGGTGAACGAGTGGTACCTGGATGGTCAGTGCCGCATGGAACTGCCCGTCGGCGTCATCGCAGACGATGAGAAGACCAACGCGGGCGCCAACCTGGCCCTGTGGGGCGAGTCGGTCTTCCTCTCCCCCCTCTTCCTGACCGACGCCCGCCTGCGGTGGGAGCCGGTTGATGCGACCCACGCCCGGCTGGTCGTAACGGGTGGCGACGGGTTTGATGTCACCTTTGATGAGGCGACGGGGCTGATATCGTCCATGGCGGCGCCCCGGTGGAAGAAGCCAACGGATACGGCGAAGACGTTGTGGCGCATCGACCTGGGCGATTGGCGCCGATTTTCGGACGTGATGGTGCCTGCGAGCTGGGCCCTGACCTGGGCCGATGAGGCCGGCCCGTGGTTTTCCGGAACCCTCGAAGAGGCGGTCTACAATGCGGATGTGACCGAATACATCAAAGCCACAGGGCCGTAGTCTGGTCTTGTGCGAAGGCCTCCCGGAGCATTTCCGGGTGGCCTCTTTTTTTGGTGCATACCTGCGAACTTTATGCCCAAAACATCCGTATTCAAAGAAAAGGGATGCGGGAGGGGATCGGTATGGCCAAGCGGCGCCGATACTTGGTGTTGACGGACCTGGCGGATGCCGGCTTTGCGGAGAACGCCGAGCGTTTCCGTCAGGCGCTCGCCGCCTGCCCGGAGGCGGCTGCGTACAGCGATGAAGAGTCCGAAGCGTTTCTCATGGTGGCCGCTGCCTTCGATTGGATGGAAGAAGTGGAACTGGGCGGGTTGATTCGGTCGATCGGCATCAGTCATCCACCTGAACTGATGTATGATGCATACCGCCTGAGCCGGTATTTCTTCCGGCGCTGGGGGGACCAGGCCCTGCGGGAGAAGCTCTCCAAGGAGATAGTTAGCCTCCATCCTGCGGCGGTCGCCAAGTTTCGGCGGCGGGACGGCGTCAGCCATGCGCGGGAAATGGTCCAGAACCTGGCCCTGGCCCCGGGGCTGGCGATTCTGCGGCGGTCGAAACTGGACGATTTGGCTGCAGCGGTCTTGGAAGGCTTCACCCCCTGGCAGCAGGCCAAGTACGAAGCGCAGCTTATTTATGGGAAGGTCCGGATGCATCAACTGATGACCGAGCCGGAACCGGCCCGCACGCCGACCCGCTGGGAGCAGGCGAAGGTGAAGCGTCGGCTCAGCTTGCATGATGTGCAGATTCACACGTTGGGACGAAGCCTGCGTTCCCTGCGGGGCGAGCGTAAGGCCTTGTTGAATCGGATTCGGGCGGTCCAGCGGCAGGACGAGCCTGAGCTGCTCCGACTGGCGGCGCAGATGGAGGCTGTGCACCAAGAACGGGAGGCAACCGAGGCACGCCACGCAGAGGCGTTGGCAGAGCAAGCCCGCCAGTTCGAGGGGGCGCTGGCCGCATTGCGGACGCAGGCGGCGGTGACCGGGGATGGCTACCAGAGAGCACTGGCCCTGCGAAATCGCTTGCTGGTGCCTTCCGGAGGTGATGGGAATGGGTAGACACTGGCTGTACGGCTTTAAGCTCGGTCAGCATGTCAACGATATCAACCAGGAGGCGTGTGAGGCGCTTGCTTCGGACCCCTTGGCAAAGGCGATTCCTGACCTGGAGGCGGAGCAGTTTATGGCCGCCAGCTACCTCGTCTTGTTCGGCGAGGGCTCGCTTTTCGTCAAGCTGCGGAAAGCCCTGAGGGTGGAGGTGTCCGAGAAAACGGAGCACGGGCGCCAGCGGGCCATTAAACTGATCCTACGACAGTGGAAGCTGAGCACGGTACGGGGGCTGTTGGTGTTTCTAAACACAAATACCGGCATGGGCAGGTTCCGCGACGTGGCAACGCA
Organism: Symbiobacteriaceae bacterium; assembly: GCA_029239785.1. GTDB lineage: Bacteria > Bacillota > Sulfobacillia > Symbiobacteriales > Symbiobacteriaceae > JARBUG01. Next base: position 8,242 of record JARBUG010000043.1, read on the forward strand.
CCCGCACATATGGACAGAGGAGCTCTTCCAGGCAGCGTATGACGAAGAGACCAACATCTGCCTGTTGACGCAGATGAAGCGCCATCTCGACCCGAACGTCAACCTTGATGAGTGGCTGCCCAACCTGGGCGAGTGGGCGCCCGAGAAGTATCGGTGCTTCCTGAACGTGAGCCGACTGACCTTGCGGCGGATCGTCTATCCGGATGCGACCCCGGGGAAGGCCGCTGCGCAAGCGGCCCCGGCGCTGGCCGAACCCGCACAGGTGGAAGACCTGCGGGCCAAGGCGCAGCAGTCGGGCGCCCTGCGGCAGGATGTGCGCCGCCTGGAGCAGGACCGGAAGCAACTGCGGGAGAAGGCACGGCGGCAGGAGCAGGCGCGCAGGCAGATGCTGAGCCAGGCGCAGGGCGATGTGGCGGCGGCGCGCCGACAGTTGAACGACCGGCGCCAGGCGATGCACCGGGAGTTGTTGGAGCGGGCCAAGCGGTACGAAGCTGAGTTGGCACGCCTGCGCCGGGAGCTGGATATGGCCCGTCAGGAGTTTGTGACGGCGATAGCGCAGCGGCGGGGCGACTTCCTGCGGGGGCGGACGGTGGCGGTGGAAGGTGGCAACGCCCGGGAGAATCGGGCGCTGGTGGAGTCGCTGGGCGGGCGGTTTGTGGAGGCCCCGGGGCTGGGCGATGGCGCCGACATTCGCATCGGCGGGGATGGCGGCCCGGCTGCGGTCGAACTGCAACTGCACGGGGTGGTGCTGGCCGGGCTGCAGATCCGATGCGACGGGTCGCACCGGCGCAAGGGACGGCGCCCGGGCCTGGCGACCTCGGCCTTCCAGGTCTACCTGGGCGATGCCGCGGTCATCGAGCGGCACCGGGCCATTTGCTGCGGTCCCCTGACCAGCAGCAAGATGGCCGAGTACGGTGCGATGGTGATGGCGCTCAGCTGGCTGCACGCCGCCCGTCCGGCGGCAGGCAGTCAGGTGGAGCTTCTGTCCGACTGCCGCTGGATCGTGGACCACATTACGGGGCGCCGGCCTCTGGCGCCTGAGCGGGGCTGCGCCGCCCTGGAGCAAAAGCTGCGCAACCTGCTCCGGGCGCTGGCCAAGCGTGGCTGCTCGGTGCAGCTTCGCTGGGTGAAGCGCGACCTTGTGGACGCCGAGGACCGGCTGTGCGACCTGGCTTACCGGGAGGCGAGGTGGTACCATCTCCCGCCGAAGGCGGGGCCCCGGGCGCCGCTCTCCGCCTTCCTCCGCTCCCTTGGGTAATGGCAAAAGGCCCCGCACGACGCAAAATCGTGCGGGGCCTTTCGTCATCTAGGCACCCTCAATGGGTGCCGTAACCCGTCAGGCGTGGGCCATATCTCGACCGGCCCATGCCGAGAGGGTCTAGCTTACCACTTGCCGCAGACTTCGCCCGCGAGCTTGGCGTCGCAGCCGACGCCGAACTCGTAGCTGTCCGCCTGCATGCTCACATCGCCATCGGACGTGGCCTTCACGCAGACCGGGCCGCCGCACAGCTTGGCGTTCACCTGCAGGCCGCACTCACTGAAGTCGGCGCCGCCGCCGGCCCCGATGGGGCCTAACTGGCACTTGCCTTCGACCTTGATCTTGGAGCCGTCCTCGGGGCCGGCCATCGGCTCGACTTCAACGCCGCCGCCGACGCCGAAGCCCACTTCGCCGCAGACACCCATGCCTTCATCATCGATGCAGAGCTTGATGCCGCCGCCAACACCGGCGTATACGGAACCACCGATGCAGAAGAGGCCCGTGGGATCCTGGAGGCTGATGGGGTTGTTGCCTACATAGACGTACAGGTTAACCTGTCCGCCCTTGAAGAGGAGCGGGTCGCGGGCGGTCCAGCGGCCGGCCGCCGGATCGTAGTCACGATAGCCGAAGCGCACGAGGCCGGTCGCCGTGTCAAGCAGACCGCCAGCGTAGCCGAAGGGCAGGTCAAAGCCGGGGGCGCTGTCGTTGCGCAGCACGCCGAAGCTGTCGAACTCGAGGGTCTTCACCACGTCGCCGTTGGCGTTGGTGATGATACGGGGCGTGCCGACCTGGTCGGCGGCGATGTAGTACCAGGCGCCGCCGCGCTGCATGGCGTAGAGAATGCCGGCGTCATCGTAGAAGTAGGCGGTCAGCACACCGGCGGAGTCACGCACATCGGTCACCTGGAACGGGTTGCCCAGGTTGCCGTAGAGGTACTGGTAGGTGCCGCTGGCGTCCGTCCGGCTGACCCGGCGGCCCAGGCCGTCGTAGCCGTAGGTGACGGTGGTGCCGTCGGCCAGGGTGGCGCTGAGCAGTTCGCCGCGGGTGCTGTAGACGAAGCTGTCGCCGCCCCGCTGGGTCAGGAAGCCGGCCGGGTCGAAGGCGTAGGCCGCGGCGCCCAGGCTGGTGATGCGGTCCTGCGTATCGTAGGACGCTTCCACCAGGGCACCGCCGTAGACCTGGCTGGTCTTGCGGTTGCCGTTGGCGTCGTAGGTGTAGGCCTCCACCAGCGTGCCGTCGCGCCTCACGGTCAGCAGCTGGCCGTTGTCGTCGTAGGTGTAGTCGAAGGTGTGGGCGACGCCGGCCACCGTCTCGGTGCGGGCGGTGATGCGGCCCAGCTCGTCCCAGCTGAGGTCGAGGCGGTAGGCTTCCTGGCCGTTCACGGTGTGCACCCGGCTGCCCAACTGGCCGCCTGCGATGTTCGGGGCGGGGCTGGCATCAGCACCCTGGGCGCCCAGGGTAGGTGCATCCGGGGTCCGCCTGCCCGTGAGGCTTTCAACCTCGCCGTCGCCGATGCCCCGGCCAGAGATGGCGGCTGCCTCGTTGCCAAGCCGGTCACGGATGGGGTGGCCGCCTGGCGTGTAGTCCAGGAGGAGCCACCACGACCCACCTTCGAACGACTCGAGCACCAGGCGGACCGTGTCCGCAACGACGGTGACGCCTTGAACATCAACGGTCATGGGCCCGCTGGGGTAGTCCATGTAGACGTGGAAATCGCCAGGGGCGGGAACGGAAGTCGCGTCCAGGGCCTCGTCGTACGTCAGAATCAGCAGCCAGTTGTCGGAGTCCGCCAAGGAGACCAACTGGAGTTCGGGCGCCGTGAAGTCGTCGGTGCGGTTGGAGACCGCCTGCCCGGTCAGGACCGCGGCCTGGTTGCCATAGGCGTCGCCGATCGGTTCCAACCCGGGCGTGTAGGTGATGGTAACGACGGCGCTGCCCGCGACCGGGGCTGCCAGGGTCAGCACGACCCGGTTCTCCACCACCTGAACCGCCGAAACGGCAGAAGGCGAAGCGGTTCCGTCGATCGTCAGGGCGAAGTCGGTCGCGAAGGGCACGGCCAGCGCATCGAGCGGTTCATCGTAGGTGAGCACCAGCTGGTTGCCGACCACGTGTGCCGACCGCAGCAGAGGCGGCGTCACATCGGGCGCCGTGGTGAGGGTGACGGCGGGCCCGTCAGCCGACCAGTTGCCCGAAGAGTCACCGGCCTGGACCTGGAAGGTGTAGGCCGTGCTGGGCGCAAGACCCGTGACGTTGTAGGTAAGCACACCGGCGTCGACGGCGCCGAGCCTGGTGGCGCCCTGGTAGATGGCGTAGCTGGCGACCGCCGTGTTGTCGGCGGCACCGGTCCAGGTGAGCGTGAGGCCGTAGGGCGTGATGTTCGACTCGGTCAGGCTGCTGGCGGCGGGCCAGGTCGGCGCCTGCTGGGGCACCCAGGCCGTGTAGAAGATATCGACCGCGTTGTTGGTGTCCTGCGGAACTAGGTTCCCCGCCTGCGACGCGTAGGCGATGGTGTAGCCGTCGTCGCTCAGGTCCGGAGCGGCCCAATTGATGGTATCGTCGTCGCCTTCTTCGCCGTTGGTGGCACGGCTGATCAGCTTCGTCTTGTTCGCCACGCTGTCGTGGATGAAGGTGTGCAGGTTGCCGTTGGTGCCGCCTTCGGTCAGGTTCATGGCATCGGAGGTGAAGGCGACGTACCGCCCGTCAGCGCTGATGCGGTAGTACTCGGGCCAGCTGCCGGCGGCGGAGCCATCCGGGGCCGTGTCTACGGGGTGGTTACTCACCGCCCCGGCTTCATCGAAGATGCCGTCCCCGTCGGTGTCGCGGTCATGAATGACCAGCGCGTCATCGTCGATGCCGTGGATGTTGGGCGCCGTGGTGTGGAAGAGGACGAAGCGCCCGTCGCGGCTCACGTCAGGTTCGTAGCTGTCGTAGATGCCGGGGGTGCCGTCGGCCGCCGTGCTGACCACGGTCGCGGTGCCTGTCGGCAGATGGTGCGCATAGATCTGATCGACGGTGCCGGGCTTCTGGTAGACGGCCCAGTTTCCGTCGCGGCTCAGGCGGGCCGTGGCAGCGTCGGTGGGCAGCGAGAAGAGTTCGGTGGCATCGGGCTCGTCAAAAATACCGTCTTCGTCGGTGTCGCGGTCGTAGTACTCCCAGACCCAGTCGGACCAGGTGGACCGCTCGAAGACCAGGAACCGGCCGGATTCGCTGATGGAGATCTCCTGGAGGTTCATGTTCGGCAGGATTTCGACGGTTTCGTGCGTGAGCGTGTCGTAGACGGCCAGTCCGGTGCTGATGTAGCCGCCGCTGGAGCCGTAGTTGTACGGATGGAGGGTGTAGAAGATGTAGCGGCCGTTGGCGGTGATCTCTATGCCGGCAATGCCGCTCGGCTGGGTCCGCTGCGTGCCGTCAGGGTTCAGGCTGACCCGTTCGATGGCGCCGGTGGACCGGTGCAGCAAGAAGACGTCCTGGCACGGGAAGGTGCCGTTGTAGCCGCAGTTGTTGTTGGTGTCGCCGGCGATCAGGTTGGTGGCATCGGAAGTGAAGACAAGTTTGCTGCCGTCGCCGCTGACAACGACAAGGTCGCTGCTGGCATTCGCATTGGTGCCGTCCTGAGCTACGGTGGCGCGCACCGTCACCAGTTCACCGTCGATGCCCATGGCCTCGGGCGTGTCGGCGGTGGTGGTCGGACCGGCCACGCAGGTGCTGGTGCGGTCGCAGGCCTCGACCTGGAAGGTGTAATGACCGCCGGTGGCGAGGCCGACCACGTTGGCGGTCGTCCAGGCCCCGGGCACTTCCGTGCGCACGGTGCCATTCATGCGGATGACGTACCGGGTGACGGCCAGGTCGTCGGTGGCGGGCGTCCAGGTGAGGGTGAGGCTGGTGGGTGCGATGCCCGACGCCGTCACGCTGGCACCGCTCGGCCAGACGGGGGCCTGATCGACCTGGGTCCGGTGGGTGGCGGTCAGGTCGGCCGACCACTGGTTCTTCCGGTCCCGGGCCTGGACCCGGTAGGTGTACTCAGTGTCGCCGTCAAGCCCGCTTACCGTCAGCGTGTGCACATCGGCGGTGACCACGTCGAGCAGGATGGCGCCCTGGTAGATGCGGTAGCCCAGGACTTCCACATCATCCGCCGCATTCGGCCAGGAGATGGTGATGCTCTCGGCAGTCACATCCGAAGCGGTGATGGCGCTTCCGGCGGGCCAGGTGGGCGCCACGTCGGCGGGGGTGCGGGTATCCAGCGCCGGGCCGGTGGTCGACCAGTTGCCGGCGGCGTCGCCCGCCTCCACATGGAAGCTGTAGGCCGTGTCCTCCGTCAGCCCGCCAATTGTGTAGTTGCGCACGTTGGCCAGCAGGGTGGCGACCAGGTCGTCGCCCTTGTATAGCCGGTAGCCCGTCACCCGGGCGTTGTCGGTGGCGGCGGTCCACGACAGGGTCAGGGTGAACGGCGTTGACCCGGTTACGGTGAGGGCGGCGGTGCCGGGCCAGACCGGGGCCTGGGTGTCGTCGGCCGCCGTCAGGTAGCCGTAGTCGATGGTCAGGGTGCCGCCCGTGATCTGGCTGGGGGCGCCGTCCGGTCCGCCCCGGTGGATGGTGAAGGGGCCGTAGCCGGTGATCTTGCCATCCTGATCACGCGTGATGACCAGTTCGGGGCCGCCGTCCAGGGTGATGCCGCTGAGCAAGAAGTTGCTGCCGTAGCGGTAGGTGTAAGTGCCCTGCGCCAGGCCGCTGTAGGCCATGGCGGTGACCATGTCGCCGTCGTAGCCGTAATCGATGGTCTGGGCGCCGGTGCCGCCGTCGGGCGTACGGGTGATGGTGTCGACGCGGCCGGTCGCATCATCGTACGTGAAGGCGAGTTCGGCTTCATCAAAGGTGATGCCCACGAGACGGCCGAGGTCGTAGCCAAAGGTCTGGCTGCGGCCACCGGGCATGGTGTAGGTGGTGCGGGCCTTGTCCTTGTCGAAGCCGTAGGTGAAGGCGGCGCTGCCGGGGGGCGTGTAGCCCGTGGCCTGGCCGGTCAGGTTGTAGCTGATGGTGTGGAGATCACCGCTGGGCATGTAGACGTGCGTGGGATTGCCGTCGTCATCGTACTCGAAGCGGACAACCCCCGTGCCGGGCAAATCGGTGCGAATCAGCCGATCGGCGTCATCGTAGCCGTACTCGGTCACGTGGCCGGCGGCGTCGGTGCGGGTGATGACCCGGTTCCGGTTGTCGTAGGTGTAGGTGTAAATCTGGTCGCCCCGGGAGAGCGACTGGAGCCGGCCCCGCTCATCGTAGACGTAGACGGCGGGCGCCACACCGGCGGCCAGGTCGGCCGTCTCCTCGATTGTGAGGCCGAGGCTGTTGAGCACGGTCTCCGATTCGCGCCCTTCGGCGGTTCTGGTCACCACCCGGTGGGTGGCGTGGTCGTAGGTGACCGTCAGCGAATTGCCGTTGGCGGTGACCGTTTCGACCATGGAGATGATGCTGAGCGGGTTCTTGGGGTCGGAGAGGACGGCGGTGCGGCTGCGGGTGTAGGTGGTGGTGATGCCGTCGGGGCTCGTGACCGTCACTTCCACGGGGATGGGCACCAGCATGCCCCAGCGGGGGTCGGGCCCCTCCACTACCGTGGCGACCACGCCGCTCGGGTAGGTGACGGTCCGGGTGCCGTCGGGTCTGATCTCCAGGATGGTCTTGGCACCGGCGGGGTCGGTTTCGGTGCGGCGCAGGCGGCCGCCGGGCAGCGTCTCCACCTGGTAGGTCGTGACCAGCCCTTCGGCGGTAGTGACCGTAACGGTGTAGCCGTTGGCCTGGGTGGTCCGGGCCAGCTCCTTGTAGCCGCCCGTGGGGTCCTCGTCCTTGGTCAGCCGGCCGTTTTCATCGAACGTGAAGCGCCAGACGCCGCCCTCGGGCGAGGTGTAGGTTTTGAGCAGGCCGTCGCCCTGGTAGGTGAGCCGGACGGCTTCGCCCGCCGGGTTGGTGATGGCGCTCAGGTAGCCATCCGCCCCGAGGGTCAGGTTGGTGCGCTGGCCGCCCGGTGCGACGATGGCAACGGGCTTGCCGGCTGCATCTCGGACGATCTGCGTGATGTTGCCGAAGACGTCGGTGATGGTGGCGAGCTGCCCTTCCGTCGTGTAGGCGAACTGATAGCGGAGGGCGCCGGTCAGGCCGTCCAGCGTGCGCAGGTGGCGACCAGCCGAGTCGAAGAGGTAGACCTCGCGGCCGTCCTCGGCGGGGACCATGAGCAGGCCGTTGCCCTCGGCGGCGAGGGGCGACTCAATGCGCCGAACCCGGTGGGCCTCGCTGTCAGCCACGAGAATCTGACCCTGCGGGCTTACGGCGATGCCCCTGGGATAGGTGAGCCGGGCCCGGGCGGCGGGGCCGCCGTCGCCGGCGTAGCCGGACTGTCCGGCGCCCGCCACGGTGGTGATGTAGCCGTCGTGCCCAACCCGCCGGATGGTATGGCTGATGAACTCGGTGATGTAGAGAATGCCGTCGCGGCTTACGGCCACGCCATGGGGGTAGTTCAGCTGGGCCAAGTTGGCGGGGCCGCCGTCGCCGGCGTTGCCGGGGGTGCCGGTGCCGGCCACGGTGGTGATGATGCCGTCGGGCCCGACGCGCCGGACGGTGTGGAAGGCGCCGGTGGCCAGGTAGAGGCTGCCGTCAGGCCCGAGGGCCAGACCGGTCACGGCGGTGACCTGGGCCAGAATGGCGGCGCCGCCGTCACCGGTGTTGCCGTGCTGCCCGTTTCCGGCGAAGGTGGTCAGAATGCCATCGGTGCCGATGCGCCGGATGCGGCTGTTGTTGCCTTCGTAGTAGTAGATGGTGCCGTCCGGGGCGACCGCAAGCGCCTGCGGGGCGCTGATGATCGCTCCGCTGGCCGGGATGCCGTCGGGGCTGCTGCCCCAGTTGCCGTTGCCAGCCACGGTGGTGATGATGCCAGCGGGGCTGACCCGGCGGATGCGGTTGTCGGTGCCGTCGGCGATGTAGAGGCTGCCATCTGGCCCGACGGCCAGGGCGGTGATGTAGGAGAGCCGGGCGCTGGTGGCCGGGCCGCCGTCACCGAGGTGGGAGCCGCCGCCGGCGTAGGTGGTGATGGTGCCATCGGGGGAGACGCGGCGGACCCGGGTAGCCTCGGCGATGTACAGGGTGCCATCGGGGGCGACGGCGACCGCGTACGGGCTGGCGACCGTGGCGAGGGTGGCCGGGCCGCCGTCGCCGTTGGGCACTTCGAGGTCATCGAGCCCGTTGCCGGCGACGGTGGTGATCAGGTTGGCGTTGTCGAGGTGGCGCCGCTCGCCGTTGCCGAAGTAGAGCGCCTGGCCGCCGGGGTCGTAGGCGTGCTGGGCGCTGAGTGTCCAACCGCCGAGCCCGACGCTCTTGGCATCCCACGCGCCAATGCGGGTGGTCCAGTCACGCCAGAGGGTGATGTTGGGGTTGCCGCGGTAGACGCCCATGGGCGAAATACCCGGAATGGCAAAGGCCCGCTGGAACTGCCGGGGCGACTCGTAGTAGACGAGCTGGTAGTCGTAGCCGACCTTGACCAGCGCCTGCACTTCGCCCTGGACGGTGCGCCCGTAGGCATCCTTGCCGTCCCAGGTGAAGGTAAAGTGCTGGTTCGGCATCGTGCCGAAGCGGTGCTTGAACTCGCGGCCGGCCACGCTGACGACCACCTGCACGCCGGTCATCATGCTGTGGACGCTGCTGCCCGTCAGCGGAATGTCGATGGTGTAGGCCTCTCGGCTGCCGCCGGGCGTCCGGTCGCTCTGGTAGTGGAGCGTGAAGGGCGTGCCGGTGACCTTGACCGCCTCGCCGAGCAGCTGACTCTGGCACTCGATGATCGAGCCGCCCTTTTTGCACTGCTGGTCGCCCGGGGTGCGGGGCTTGGGGTTATCGTTCGGGCCGTTGGCCCCGGGGGGCGGGCCGTAAGGCCAGTTGCAGTCCCAGGGCGTGAAGTGGGTGATGGGCACCCGCCAGAGGCTCTTGCCCGGGTCGTAGAGGTCGGCGAGCCGCTCGCGCTCGGCATCGGTGATGCCCAGGGCGTCCAGGTCGGTGCCGGTGTTGGCGGCGCCGTCGCCGTCGGTGTCGATGTCGGCCATGCCGCCCGTTTCGCCGACGATGGCGATGACGAGGCCGTTGTCAGAGGCGACCCAGGCGGCCTTGGCCCGGTCGTAGTAGCCCATGGGCACCGCCACGCCCACCGGGAACTCCCGGAAGTTATCGACGTAGAAGGGCACAGGCTTGTCGAAGTTGACGGAGGTGGCGCCGGCGGCCATGGCCTCATCCACGCTGATTTCCAGAGCGTAGGTGTAGGCCGAGGAGGGCGGCAGCTCGCCCGGCATGGAGGCCGGGCCGGCGGTGCCGACGGTGTACTCGGTGGCCCGCACGTTCAGCGTGGTCAGGGGCTGGGTGGAGCCGTCGGGCAGGACCATTTCAGCGTTGGTGCCGGGCATGAAAAGCACAGTGGCCGTGCGGGTGCCAACCTCGTCGGTCACGGGGCTGCCCTGGGCGACCTGGATGTCGGTGGTCTCGGTCAGGTCGATTTCGGTCACCTTGGTGTCGACGGGAATCAGGGTGACCTCGGGCAGCCAGACGAAGTCCTGCCAGGGCACCTCGGTGGTGCGCTGGGCGGGGAGATGGCCGTCCTTGTTGTACTGGACGGTAACCTGGCCGCCGCCGTTGACGGCGAGGTCGAACATGCCGTCGGCGCGGGTGGTGGTCTGGCCGTACTCGTCGTGGCCGAGAATGGTGACGGTGACGCCGGGCAGGGGCTCGCCAGCGCGGCCCGTGACCTTGCCGCGCAGGACGGCGACCCGCTCCTCCGCGATGGCGCCCGGGGCGACGCCGGTCTGGACCGGGTTGGGACCGGTGTAGAGGAAGGCGGTGCTGGTGGCCATGTCAGCGGCGATGGTGGGGTCGATGGTGGGGCCGGCCAGGCTGACCACGGTCAGCTCGGCGGTGGCCGTGACGGTGCCGGATGTGGCTGTGATTGTGGCTGCGCCTTCGGCCAGGGCTGTGGCGGTGCCGTTCGCGGCGATCGTGGCGATGCCGGTGGGCGCCGTGGTGAAGGTGACTTTGCTGGTGTAGTCGGCGGTGGTGTTGTCGGACATGGTGCCGACCACGGTGAAGGCCCGAGTCTGGCCGATGCCCAGGGTGGCCTCGGCCGGGGTGATGGTCAGGCGCTGGAGGGTCGGCGCCGGGGGCGGGTTGCCGCCGCCAGGGTTGGGGTTCGGATTGGGGTTCGGATTGGGGTTCGGATTGGGGTTCGGATTGGGGTTGGGATTGGGGTTAGGGTTGGGGTTCGGGTTGGGGTTCGGGTTTGGGTTGGGGTTTGGGTTTGGGTTGGGGTTCGGGTTGGGGTTTGGGTTGTTGCGCTGGCCCGTGGCGCCGTTCATTTGGCCCAAGTCGGAGCGCCCCTCCCCCTGCGGTGCCGTGGCGCCGGGCGTCACCTGCGTGGTCCGGGGGCGGGGCCCGTTGCCGGGCACCGGGGCGTTGGGGTCATCGAGCAGGGGAAGGTAATCGCTGTACTCGTCGAGGTTCTGGCCGAACTGGGTCTGGCCATCCTCGAAGTAAGCGAGGTTCAGTTGGTAGTCGCGGCCGCCCGGGACGTTGGCGTTGAAGCGGCCGTCGGCCCCGGTCACGGTCAGGAAGGTCGGGTTGGTGGTCAGGGCGACCAGGGCGCCGGGCACCGGGCGCTGGGCGCCGTCCACCACGATGCCCGACAGGGTCGCCGCCTTCGCAACAGAGAGCGACAGTTCGTGGGGCGTGGGGAGCAGCTTTTCGTTGCTGAACCCGGCCAGCCCGCCGGCCACGGCCGTCACCGTATACTCGCCGGCGCGCAGGTAGCGGACGATCTGGCCGTCGGCGCCAGTGAGGCCGCTGGCCACATAGGCCTTCTGGCCCGTCTTATGAATACGGACCGTGGCGCCGGCTACCTTGGCGCCCTGCTCGTCGGTCACGGTAATCGCAGTGCGCCGGGGCATGGTCAGAATCATGCGCATGCGGGTCCGCTGCAGCAAAACGGCGGCTTCGGCGCGGGTAATGGGCTTGGCGCCGCCGAACGTGCCGTCAGGGTAGCCCTTCATGAACCCGGCCGAGGCCACTGCAGCCACCGACGGGGCGGCCCAGGCCGGGATCTGGGCCTGGTCGGCAAACGCCGGGGCTGTGTCGGTGCTCAGGTCGAGGACCCGTGCCAGGACCACCGCCGCTTCCAGCCGGGTAATCGGCTGTTGGGGCCGGAAAGCGCCGTCTTCAAAGCCGTTAACGGTGCGGGTTGCAGCCGCCAGCGCGACGTCGGCCGCGAACCAGTCGGCAGGTGCAACGTCGGTAAAGTTGGCAGTTTCGCCGGCGGATTCGGCCCCGGCGGCACGGTTCAGGAGGGTAACGAACTCGGCGCGGGTAATGGACGCGTCGGGGCGGAAGGAACCGTCCTGGTATCCCTTGACGACTCCCTCATCAACGAGGCCTTCGATTTCGGATTCGGCCCAGTGCCCCTGCGTGTCGGTCAGGTTGGCGGCGAAGGCGGCAGGAACCCAGGTCTGGGCCACCACGAGCAGTGCCAGCCAGACCGAAGTCCACTTCTGCAGCGAGCGGCGGACTGTCCGCCTGAGCCGAAGCATGGGCCATAGCGAGCGGTTTCTCACTTGGTTCATCCAACAAGCCCTCCTACGAGTGGGGACCCGATTCGGTCCCATCTTTACACTCTCGTAGTAACGAGGGTCTAGGTATAAATCGCAGATGTATAGACAAAATCGGATTTATTGTCGAAACCACCCGCCATGTGGAAGGCCGAGACCGGGCGGCGGACCGGGGCCGGCACGCAGCAGGTACGGGTCGGACTGGGACCTGAGTACGGCGTTCAGGGACTGGGGTTCGGGAAGAACTCTGAGCAGACATGCTGTCGTCCTCCTCACGCTTACTTGCGGTCAGGGGAACCCGTTCCGTCAGCAGCGGAATCGACTGCTCGAACCGGAACAGGTTCTTCGGGTCACATGAGGACTTGATGGCCTGCAGCCTGGGCAGGTTGGCGCCGTAGTACATCTCAAATTCGAGCTGGCTGTCAACCACGTTGAAGCAGGTGCCCTGGGGGCGTGGGCCAGGGACTGGCGGTAGGTCGTCTTCTCGATGCGGAAGTAGGTGGGCTCGGCCACCTCGGTCCAGGGCTCCAGCATGGTGCGGAGCGTGGCCGTGGAGCCCAGGAAGAGGCCTTCGGAGGTGACCCCTTTCCCGCTGGCTTTGGCGTGGCAGGTCAGCTGGCAGGTGAGGCGCTGGTCTGCGTCGGGCCCCCATTGCTGCCAGTAGTCCAGCACCTTGGCCGTCGCTTCGAAGGGCCACTTCAGCTGGTGGAACGTGACCTCACCTATGGGGCGCAGCGTGATGGAAAAGGCTGCAACGCCGAGATTGCCGCCGCCGCCGCCCAGGGCGACGCCGGCCACGCCGACGTCGGGCGCCGTGCCTGTGGCGATGGCGTACCCCAGCTGGGCGACCCGTTCCCACAGTTCGGCCTACGTCTGGCCGGCGCCGGCGATGGCGACAGGGCCGTCGGCGGTGTAGCAGAAGCCAATGGCGGCTGGCTTCTTCTTGATGCGGGTGTTGTAGTTGATGCGGGCGTTGGCATAGGCGGCGGGCTGCTCTTTGGTGACAACGGTCCCGGTGAAACGGCTGAAATCCCAGTCACGGTTGGACCCCTTCAGTCAAAGGTTGAATTTATGGCGCTATAAATTCAACCTGGACGCGCGAAAGAAAAGCGCCCCGTTTGCGAAACAGAAACGCCCGGGCGCTGCTGGCGCAGGCCCGGGCGGACTGGCAGATGCAATTAGGGGCGGCTGAGATAGAGCATGCCACCCTGGAGCCGGCCGCCGTAAAGCGGGCAGTTCTCCGAAATACCGCTCAGTTGAACCCAGACCTCGTCACCCACCCGCACTACGGGCGGCGGACATTTCGCGACGCCCTGCTTCAGGTAGACGATGCTGCCCTCCCACCAGGTCCGGTCCATGAACCCGGCAACATCGTCCAGGTGGCCATAAACCAGGCCCGAATCCGTACGGGTCCGAATGTGCCGGCTTTGCGGCACCCCGTTGATTACAACCGGCGTGCCCACCGGCTGCGGCGGCGCTTGCTGGACAGCAGGCTTTTCGGGTTCGGCCGGCGCTCGGGTCTGTTCCGCCGTCGTGGGCTGCGGGTCGGGCTCCGGAGCAGGTGCGACCTGCTCGGAAACTGGGGCTTTCGGCGTTTCCGCCGGTTTCTGGCTTGGGGCGGGGGCGGGCTTATCGCTGCTTGGCTGGCTGGGGGCCGGGTCCTGATTCGGGGCCGGAACCTCGACCACCGCAGCAGCCATGCCCGAGGCCGGCGCGGCTGGCGTTACCTGCTGCGACGGGCTGGCTGGTGCAGCGTTGCTGCCAGCGACCGGGCCCTGGGGCGGGGCCGGGCGCGAAACGGCCCACACCACGACACCCAGAATGACTGCTAAGCCCAGGGCGCCGGCGGCGACGGCCCACACAGGAATCTTGCGAGGGGGCGGGGCCAGCACAGCCACCGGTCGCATGGCCTCCTCCACCTGGGCCAGGACGGCGCTGGCCGTCAGCCCATCGAGCGCAAAACCCGGCGCAATGCGCAGCACCTCCTGCAGCAGTTCTTTCGCTTCGGCCAGCCGGCCTGCTTCACGGGCCGACCGTGCTTCCTGAAAGTACTGCCCGGCCAGGGCGAGGTCGGTCTCCTTCGCCGGAGCGGGCTCCGTGGCCAGCACGGCTGCCCCCGACTGGCTCATGGCCGCTGCCGCGCCTGCGTCAGCGGCAGCCGCTGCACTTTGCTCGGCCTCCGCCACCGCCTCGGGTTCGCCAGCCAGCGGGGGTATCACCGTGGGCAATTTTACGCACCACATGCCAAACGGCGGGCACTCCCGGAGGGCGGCGGATGTCCACGCGTCTTCAAACAGACGGGCTGCCTGCTCTCCCCAGCGCTCGGAGAGCACCGTGTGCAAAATCCGGTACCGTTCGCAGGGTTGCTGCATTTCGTCTTTGGCAAAGTAGGTTTCACCGGCGGCGGCAGCCACGACCCGGCCGTCACACCAGCCCAGCATTTCGGCCAGCAATACTGCGCCGGCGAAGCGGTCGGCTTCCACGCCCCAGAACCCGTTTTGGACGGCCAGGTGTGCGTAACCAGGGGACCCGACGCCGGGCTCCGCCGGCCTGGGCAGCCCCGGTGCACACATATCCTCAAGGTCGACCAGCGAGACCGGCGGGCCTTCGGTTTCGTCCGGTCGCACCAACACGTTGGCGGCCGACAGATCGCAATGTGCCACCCGCTGCTCTTCCATCGCCGCGAGCACTTCGGCGAGCGAGCGGGCCAGCAACAGGCTCTCCTCCGGCGAAATCGGCACCTCATCCAACATGATCTCCTGCCAGGTAGCCCCTTCGACCCATGGCATTAACATGGCATAGGTCAGTTCGGGATATTTGCGCAGGAGTTCAACGTGTCGGCGCGGCGTCAGCACCGTCCGGCCGGCGGCAGCGAGCCCGGGCAGCGACTGAAAAGGGCCGATCGCGTCGGCAATGCCCACCAGTCCGGGCTGGCAGAAGTGCGGGGCAAAAACCTTCAGCGCCCGCCGGTCCGCTTCGCCGATCAACTGGTAGACCGTGCCCTTTCGCCCCTGCTGCCCGTAAGCCTTGCCCGGCGCTGCCGGGTGCACCGCAAACCGATAGGATACCCCTTCAATGACAATGGGCTGGTCGACCGCCGGCTGGAACATAGCAGTCCATCCTCTCTCTGCGTGGCAACAGAAACCCTAGCGGAATGAGGCCTCGTCCCACCAGAGTGCTTCTTCGACGCGTGCGTTGTACATGATAACTTCCATGTAGGCGAACGCAGCGCCCTCGGGGGCTCTTGCGGTCAGCGTCAGTTCGGTCCACACGGGCGAAGTCTCCATGCGGGGCGCTTGTGCGAACTTCTCCAGATACTTGCCGTCCTTGTCGTACCAGAAGACCCGGAGAGCCCACAACCTGCCGGCCTGGGCGCGGGCCTTTGCGTTGACAGTCAGGGTGTACTGCTGGCCCGCACGCACAGCCACCATGGGCTCACCGGTGCGAATGGCGATGTCCTGGTCCATGTTGGTGACCAACATGGCCGAGGCCAAGCCCTGCCAGGAAGTTTCCAGGTCAACGCTAAAGGTGTGCTTGCCCGACGGGGAGTAGCCGGAGAGACCGTTCAGCCCCTCCTCCACATCCGCCTGATTCCAGGTGAGCCGGTTGCCCTGATAGGTATCCGGCAGTTCACGGCGGACGACCACGTCAACCGGTGTCGTTTTCGCAGCGTAAGAACCGCTGGCGAGCTGCCCTTCGGCGTTATTCCCCCAGGTCACGAAAGAACCGTCATGCCTGACTACCACAGAGTGTCCCAGCCCGGCGGCCAAGTGCTTGATGCCGTGAATCTTATCGACCTGTGCGGGCAGCAGCCGCGGCTTCGCCGACACGGTGCCCAGCTGTCCCAGGTCGGTGGCACCCCACGCCCACACGGTGCCGTCGGCCTTGAGTGCCACACTGTGCCGGCACCCCGCCGCGATGGCCATCACGCCGGTCAGGTTCTTGACCTTTTCCGGCCGGGTCAGGTCCATGGTGTTGCCGTTGCCCAGTTCGCCGTTGGCGCCAACGCCCCAGGCCCACACGGTGCCATCTTTGCGCAGGGCCAGTGTCTGACCGCAGCCTGTTGAAATGGCCGTTACGTCGGTAATGCCATCGACCAGCACCGGCTGCGACCGGCTGACTTTGCTGCCATCACCAAGCTGGCCGTTGGGGTTGCGTCCCCACGTCCAAACGGTGCCATCTGCCTTCAGGGCCACGTCAAAGTTGGGACCGGCCGCGACAGCAGCCACGTTCTCCAGACCGGGAATCTGGAACGGCTTGGAGCGCACGCCGGACGTGGCCAGCAGCACATCATCCACCGCTTTGCCCCACACCCAGACGGTGCCATCGTACCGCAGGGCAACCGCATGGTCGGGGCCGGCGGCCAGGGCCGTCACGCCGGTCATGCCGGGCACCTGCACGGGCAGGGTCGTATCTACGGACGGAACGGCGGTATCGCCCCAGGTCCACACCGTGCCATCTTCCTTCACCGCCAGCGACTGGTTACCGCCGGCGGCCACCGCGACCACATCGTGCAGCCCCATGACAGGCGTTGCCACCGTTCGCGGGTCTGTGCCGCGGTCGCCCAACTGGCCGATGTCGTTGGCGCCCCAGGCGAGTACGTTGCCGTCTGCATCGATACCGAGCGTGTGGTTTTCACCAGCCGAAACGCGGCCCACAAACGTCCGGGGATCGCCCGAGCCGATGTAAATGGTATTCAGTGACCCGTCCCAGGCGATGCGCACTCCAAATGAGTCGGCGATAAAGCGCAGCGGCACGTAGGTCAGGGTGCCAATGAGCTGGGCCGGTACGTCAAGGTCAACCTTCTTGTTGTTCACAGCCGCACTGTAAGAGCCCAGCGGCAGCAGAATGGAGACAGAGCCGCGCTGAATGGAGACGCTCTGCGTTGCCTCGTTCCACTTGACCGTCGCCCCAAGCATCTCCGAAACAGCCCGGACCGGCACCATGGAAAAACCGTTCTGGGTAATAACATCCACACTCAGCAGTTGCCCGTTCAGCCGGACACGAATGCCGTTGTCGGCGGCCTGAGCCGAGAACGAACCTGTGATCAGGGTAATTGCCAGGGTCAGGGCCGCAAGCAGTCGCCGGCCAACATGTGCGCTTGTTCGCATCGTGGTTGCCTCCTTTTCTCTCCCCCACCTGCGATGATTATCGAATCGGCGTCGCCGACGAAATTTGCAGGCCCATGGAAACCAGGTCCGGACTCGCTCCGGGAAGCATCATGACGGCCCTGGGGTCAAGCCGGTACCCGGACTCTACAATCATGGCCCGATAGCTGTCAGGCAGTGGCGAGGAGATGGCCCGCAATTTGCGGGCATACTCGTCGGTCAGCACCGTTTCGGGGAGGATGCCGGGCCATCGCCGCAGGTCGGCAATCGGCTCCGTCAGCACCGTATCACTGATGAAGATATTCTGGACCAGCACATGACCGTCGGGCACTGCCATCTGCATGATCCGCCGGACAGCCGGCTCAGGGTCCTGACCGGTGTATTCACCATCGGTGATGTGGCACACGATGGGGGCGGGATGGTTAGTCATCGCCGGCAGTTCGGTTTCAAGCAGCCGCTCGACCGCTTCGAAGCCCCTGGCGGTATCGGTGGTGCGGGCTGGCTCCAGTTCCGGCAGGCCCATGTGGGCGACCCGGTCGACCGACTGAATCCCCTGAAACACGTCATAGGTCTGGTCGTTATAGGCGAACAAGGCCATGCGGTAACGGGGAGCGATGCGGCTGCCTTTGGTTGACCGAAAGACCATCTGGCCCACCGCCGCATCCAGGGCATCCATCACCACGTCAATGCGGCGCCGGTCTCCCAGGGGTTGGTACATCGACAGGCTGATATCGAGCAGATAGATCACGAGTGCGGGCGTTTTGCTGGTCGCCTGGGCGATGTAACTCACGAACGCCCCCCCTTCCGGTCAGAAGGCCCGGGGACGCCTTTGTTTCCGCCAAGCGGCCGCCAGCCCTTCACGGGGCTGTTCGTTCCCTGCCGCCCGAGGCCGAATACCGGCTGGAGACTGGCATCGATCGGATAAAGCTCCAGGAGTTCCCCTTCCAACACCCCTGCTTCAGCCAGGGTCCGACTGGAATCGATCACCACGCCGCCCGAACGCTCGATTTGATAGGCAATCGGGTTGCCGTCGGGCCCCCTGTTCCACCGGAGTGCGCTGGCAATGAGCTCCGCCACCCGCCCCGACGGGGTCTCAAGCGGCAGTTCCAGGTCGTGGGAGTCGTATTCGCCCCCGCGCCGGACGGTGACTACGACGCGTTGCATGAAGACGTGTCACCTCCCTCGGTGCCGGGCACCGGAAGTTGAATCAGCAGAAACGCAAGGTCATCGCTGCCAGGGTCGGCGCCCGCCTGTGCGGCCATGTCCGCCAATTGCTGAGGCGTGGGTGGGGTGGCAAAGGTGTCAAGTCCGGCCAGCCCGTCCGAATAGAGCAGGACCGCCGTAATCCGGCACCCCTGGCCGGGGTCGGCCAGGGGGATTTCGTGCAGGTTGGGCCCGCCGCCCACCAGGCCTCGGGCCGTTGACCAGCGCTGTTCGGTGAGGGCCTGTCCCAGCCATGTGCCCAGCCGCTCCGACTCGTAGCCGGATGCGTCAGCCTCCCATACCCGCAGGCGGCAGTCACCCATGCGGGCCACGGAGAGCAGCCCGTCAGGAACGTCGGGGGCCGGCAGGTCCAGACGCCCGGCGGCAAACATGGCCTCGCTGCCAATGCTCCGCTTTTGCTCCAGCACCCGGGTAAGAATGGGAGGGAGTCCCGCCGGGAGCGTGCAGGCACGCACCAGGTCGGTGCCTGGCCCGGTCAGAGCGGTCAGGCGGGCGGCAAGGTCGCCGCCGGCCGGGCGCTCCCTGAACCAATCCATCAGGGCGTCGCCCACGCACCGGGCCGCCAGTTCGCCGTAGAACGACTGGCTGACCCCGTCGCACAGAGCGAACCGCAGCGACTTGGCGTCGGAGCAAAACGTCAGGTAATCCTGTCCGGTCTCGCCGGCCTCCCGGGTGTCCGTCGAGCGGGCATAGCCCCAGGTCATGCAAAATTGCGGCATGTCACAAGTCTGGACGGGAGTCTCTCTGTCCTGTGGCAACTTCTGATGCATCTCCGTACAGGCCAGCTCCCGGGCTAGGGGTTCAGCCAGAGTTCCCACTCCATTTCGTTGGGGTGTTTGACCTGACAAGTGAAGCAGCAGTCGCCTTTATCGAAGCGTCGAACGCCCGGCGCTGGCAGCGTAAGCATCCAGCCCTGCCTGGCCAGCTTTCGTTCAAACCGCTCCAACAGCGCATCATCGGTTGATGCACCAAGAATCAGGGTGCAAAGCCGGTAAGTACCGGCCCTGTCCTGCCTGAAGTAGAACTCAGCGTTCATCAACTTCGGGTCCGGGTAGCTGGGCAGCCCGCCGTACTCAGCGAGCAGGCGCTGCTCGATCTCCGGCGGCGGGCTGACCGACCTGGGGCGCCGTCTCAGCAGTTGTTGCATCGACAGCCGCCGCCAGCCCTCACGCCTCTCCCGCCGATAGCCACGAGCGGCAAAGTAGAATGACACTGCCAGCACTGCTACGAAGAGGAGATAAAAGGTCGCATCTTGTGCCATCTGTTAGCCCGCCTCCCGTGCTGTGCTTCGCTGCGACTACATCGCGGGTACGGGTCGCTTTCCATAGCAGCGGATGACGGCCCCGGGCTCCGTGGCAGAGGGAACCGCCCGAAATTCATAGTGGCCGGGCGCCACGGTCGATCGGTCGGTGCCTGCCACCTTTTCATACATCCACTTGCGGCCCTGCCGCGCCTTGTCGTAGATCCACAAATACTCTTTGGCGATCTCTTTGGCCAACTCTGTCCTTTGGGCCTTCTGTACGATCGGTACATTTGCAATCGCCCGATTGATGATCCGGGTGGCGTTCGCCTTGACCCGGGCAATGCGGCCCTTGCCTGCAACCTTTGAGACCCGCTCGACAAAGGCAGCCTGGGTCGCTTTGGCGATAGGAACGGCCTTCTTGGCGGCGTTGACGGCGGTCCGGTACTTCCCGACGGCCGCCCCGATGGAGAACACGGCCAGGCCGGTCTCCACCCAATCGTACGCCTCCTCGGCATCAAAATACGCATAGATGTGCTTGGCGAAGTTAGCGCCTTGATCCACGCCACTTGCGTCCTTTTTGGTGCCCTTGCCGGTCAATAGGGAGAGGCCCTCCTGCACGGTACCAACCCCGTGCACAGCACTTATACCTGCGATGGCAAGCATGGGCACGCTGACCGAC
>JARBUG010000044.1 GCA_029239785.1 Symbiobacteriaceae bacterium
CTGATCAGTCTGGAGCGGGAGGGATAGGCCGATGACCAGGGGCGAAAGCGACGTGGGCTGGTGGGGGCAGTGGTGGCTGACGCAGGTCATCGCGCACCTCCCTGCGGCACCCACGGAGGGACAACTGAAGAACGCTGCCCGTGCCACCGCCCGACTCCGGGTGGAGAAAGGCCGGGTGGAGGCCTATGTCGCTGTGGGGGGAGGGGCGCGTCCCCCCGGTGCGGGCCGTGGGGAAGCGCCGGTCGGGCGTGAGGAGACCGCCCTCCTGCGGGTCAAGCCCCTGGCGGAGCGCGACTGGAAGCGGCTGCTCGGGTCGCTCGACCAGGCCCTGACCCTCCGCCTGCTGACGGGCCAGTTCGGCCCCGAGTTGGAGACGGCCTTTGCCGCGGCGGGCCTCGAACTCTTCCCGCCCCAGGCGACGCTGCGCTGCACCTGCCGCGCCGCAGGCGAGGACGGGTGCCGCCATCTGCATGCACTGCTGCTCGGCGGCGTAACCATGCTGGACAGCAACCCGTTCCTCTGGCTTGAAGTCCTGGGGCGGTCCCGGGCGGAACTGCAGGCGGCGCTGCAGGCGCGGCTCGCCGAAAGCCGCCCGCCCGCCGCCGAAGCCCCGGGCCCGGGCGCCCCCCCGGGCGGCGCCCACGCTGATGCCGATACCTTCTGGGAGACAGCGACCGACCCCGACGCGATTCCCGTCAGCGCCGGCGATACCGCCGCCCCGCCCGACGCCCTGCTCCGCCGGCTTGGCCCGTTGCCGCTGCCGGAAGAGACCGCCTGGGTCGAAATGATCGTGACCAAAACTGCCGGCCGGGGCGATGAAGCCCGCCCGGTGCTGACCCGCGCCGCCCGCCCCCTGGACGCCATCCTGCGGGAGTACGTCGGCTACATCGGCGAGGCGACCCGGGCCCTGACCACGGGCGACATGCCCCCCATGTACCTCCAGGAACCGCTGCCGGGTAAGGCGGTGCCCCTCTCGGCACGGGTCCTGCCCGAAGTGGAGCAGGCCATCCGGCAGGAGGCCGGGCTGCTCAGCGTGGCGGAGCTGACCGCCCGGGCGCCGACCGCTGCCGCCCTCCCGGGCAAGCTGGGCCGCACGGCGGTGGCGGAGGCGCTGGGCCAACTGCCGCCCGACATGGTGGTGCTGGCCCGCCGCTACGCCGGCCCCCGCATCGCAGCCCTGGCTGGGCGCGCCTTCTGCCACATCATCACCTTCGATGAGTGGCGGAGGGGGCGCTTTACGACCGATGCCGACTGGCACCGGGCGCTGGAGGCGGCGGGCGCCACTGCGGCCCTGCCCCCCGGGCTCTGGCAGCACCTGCGTCCCGAGACCGGTGACGAGCTCTGGCTGACCGTGGCCGACCCGGCCGGCCCGTTCCTGCAGGCGGAGCTGCTCCCCCGCCGGGTGCGGCGCCCGACCCTCGACGCCCGAAGCCTGCCGGCGGCCCGGGCCCTGCTGGGGCACATGGCCGATACCGGCCAATGGGGCATACCCGAGGAAGAAGCCGTGGCGGTCCTCCTGGCTGAGGGCCATTACGAGCAGCGTGAGCAGCAGGATGAGGCCTGGCTGCTGCCATTCCAGGTGCAGGGCATTTCGGCCGGGCGCCCCCAGCGCACCCTGACCCGCGAGGAGCGCCCCTGGCAGCCGGGGTTTGGCCGGGCAACCTATCATGGCTGGGCCGACCTCGAGACCGCCCTGAAGGGGTGGCCTGAGACGGCCGCCCGCGCCATACGCTGGTGGTGTCAGAGCTGGCCCGGAGCGCAGGACCGGCCGGGCACGGTGCCCAACCTGGGCGCCCTGCTGGAGCTCCTCTGGATCAAGGCGCCCCGCGACGCCGTCCGCCATGATCTGCAGCCGGAACTGCTGCCCAACATCCTGGCCGAGTGGTTTCAGTCGCTGGAGGACCGCTACCCGGCCGTGGCCGGGCTCTATGAGGCGCACATGCTCGCCTGCGGGCGGGGTGAACTCTATGAACACAGGCTCCGCACCCTGCCCGAGCCCGGGGCGCCCGACACCGAGACTCTGGCCTGGATTGTCGAAGGTTACCGGTGGATCGGGGCCGAGCGCTGCTGGGAAGGCGGGGGACGGTAGCCCCTGCGGCCTCGGCGCCCAAAGGCCCGTATCAAGGAGGCAAGATCTAGCGTGACCTGGCAAACGCATGACGGGGTCGAGGTCGTTCACATGGCTCCGCTCGAAGCGGCCGGCGGTGTCGCCGCCTTTTTCACCGGGCGCCGGGGCGGGGTCAGCACCCGCTGGGACGGCGGGCTCAACTGGTCCGTCTCCATCGGCGATGACCCGGCCCGGGTGGCGGAGAACCGCCGCCGCACCCTGGAGATCCTCGGCCTGACCCCGGAGA
The DNA here is from genome assembly GCA_029239785.1 of Symbiobacteriaceae bacterium. GTDB lineage: Bacteria > Bacillota > Sulfobacillia > Symbiobacteriales > Symbiobacteriaceae > JARBUG01. The sequence goes on from JARBUG010000044.1 coordinate 2,355, forward strand.
GGGCGGCCATCGCGGGGCTTGTCCACGGGAACCGGGTGGCCGCCGTGACGGGCGCAGACCTGGCGCCGGCCGGCGCCCCCGGCCCCCGGGTCATCCCCGACTGCGACGCACTGATCACCAACGAGACCGGCCTCGCCCTCATCGTCACCGCCGCCGACTGTGTGCCCGTCTTCCTGTACGACCCCGTCCGCCGGGCGGTGGGCGCCGTCCACGCCGGCTGGCGCGGCACCGTCGCCGGCATCTGTGCGCAGGCCGTGGCAGCCATGTCCCGCGAGTACGGATCCCGCCCCGGCGACATCATCGCCGCCGTCGGTCCCTCCATCGGCCCTTGCTGTTACGAAGTTGATGATGCCGTCGCCGTTCCTCTCAAGGCCTACTACGGCGCACTGGCCGGCCACTGCCTCAGCCCGGCGCCCGGCCAGGAAGGCAAGTACATGCTCGACCTCTGGGAAGCGAACCGGCAGGACCTGCACAGGTCCGGGGTCGTCAGCGCCCATGTCAGCGGCGAATGCACCGCGTGCGGCGTCGGGCGGCTCTTTTCTCACCGCGCCGAAGCGGGTACCGCCGGAAGAGGTGCTGCGGTAATCGCATTAATCTAGCAGGGAGCCACCGCCCGGCTGCCGAATCGCCCTTCCAGGGGGAATACGCATGCCATCCGCAGCAACACGCCGAACCAACCTGCGGGCCGTCCGCAGAGAGTTGCCGCCCGTCCGCAAGCCGCCGTCCGGCCGCCTGAAACTGCTGGCCGCCCTTCTGACCGGCGCCGCCGTGCTCGGGGCAGCGGTCTTCATTTATCGAAACAGCACCGTCGCCCCCGAAACTGTCGCCCTCACCCGCGGCTCGGTCGAAATCACGCAGGCCGTCGATGGCCTTGTGGTTCGCAGCGAGGAGGTCTATCGGGCACCCGCAGCCGGTGCGGTCCGGCGCCTGGTGGCCGAAGGCCAGCGGGTGCGAGTGGGCGCGCCCATCGCCCAGATCGTCGCCCCGGGCACAACCACGACGACAGGCACAACCCCGACGACGGGCACAACCCCGACCACGGGCACAACCCCGACCACAGGCACATCCCCCGCCCCCCAGGGCGACGCGGCCGTCCGCCGTGAACTCGACCAGATCAACGCGGCCATCTACGAGAAAGCCGCGGCCCTTAACAAAGCCAAAGCCAACGGCGACCACGCCACCGCCGACCTCCTCCAACGTGAACTCGACCAACTGGCCATCCGCCAGAGTGAACTGACGCCCCAGCTCGGGCGCTCCCAGCCCATCATCGTCGCCCCGCCCCCGGCTGCCCCGGCACCAAACCCGCCCCCAGCGCAGCAAAGCCAAGTCGCCGCCCACCGCGAACAGGCCGCTACCTTCTCCGGCGTCGTCATCTATCAGACCGACGGCCTCGAAGGCAAACTGGCGCCTGCCCAGGCCGAAACCTGGACGCCGGCGCAAATCACGGCCCTCGCCGGCGAGCCCAGGGCGACGGCCGACACCGTCGCAAAAGGCGACCCCGTCTTCAAAATCGTCGACAACCTGAGCGTCACCCTCCTCGCCGTCCTCCCCGAAGAGGCCCTCAGCAGGCTCGGCGACACCGACGTCGTCACCATCCGTTTCGACGGCCGCGACGGCCCCCCCGTGGCAGCCCGCATCACCCGGCAGGTGGCCGGAAACGGCGAAGTCCTGATGGTGCTCACCACGCCGGTCTTCCCCGAATCATTCGTCCATCAGCGCCGCTTCCGCGCCACGCTGATCCTCGGCCGCCACGAAGGCATCATGATCCCCCGCACCGCCATCGATGTGCGGGACGGACTACAGGGGGTCTGGGTGGTGGAAGGAGCCGACACCCGCTTTCATCCCGTGAAGGTGCTGGGCGGCACCGACGACCTGCTGGCATTGGAAACCGACCTCCACCCCGGCATCCGCATTTTGACGACCGCCCCCACGCGGATGCGGTGAGACGCAAGCGATCAGACATGATCCTTCGGCTGATCGCACTCTCAGCCCAATGGAAATTTTGTCTGCTTACAGGAAGGGAAGTTGGATTTTGGTGTCGAACATAGTGGCGAATGTGGAACAGATTCGGCAACGGGTTTCGACAGCCGCCCTGCGTGCAGGCCGAAACCCGGCGGATGTCACCATCATTGCGGTAACCAAAACCCGCACGGTCGATGAAATCCGCCAAGTGCTGGAAGCCGGCCTCACCCATCTGGGTGAAAACCGGGTCCAGGAGCTGAAGGAAAAGTGGCCTGCCATCGGGGGGAGTGCCACCTGGCACCTCATCGGCTCCCTGCAAACCAACAAGGCGAAGCAGGCACTCGAAATGGCCAATCTGATCCACTCACTGGACCGCCTTTCGCTGGCAGATGAACTGACACGCCTCGCCGGGCGCCGGGGGGTACCCTGCAAGGCACTGGTGGAAGTGAACATCTCCGGCGAAGAAAGCAAGCATGGCGCCAGCCCCGCCGAACTGCCCGCTCTGCTGCGGGCCATCAGCGACGGCGGCAGCGTGCTGGTCCAGGGCCTCATGACCATGGCCCCGCAGGGTACCGACCCCGAAACTGCCCGGCCCCATTTCCGGCGGCTCCGGCAGTTGGCGGATGAAGTAAAGGCGTGGGGCCTGCCGAACATCAACATGGAGCACCTCTCCATGGGTATGTCTGGCGATTTCGAAGTAGCGGTTGAAGAAGGGGCTACCCTGGTTCGGGTGGGAACAGCCATATTCGGTGCCAGGTTATAGCTTTTCACTTTGCACATTCACCGGAGTAGTAATGCTCCTCTTAGCACCAGAGGGAGGGACCGGGACCATGTCCAAGCAGGACGGCCTGTGGAGAAAGCTTGTCGACTATCTGGGGTTCGGCCCGGAAGAAGATGAGATCGAGGAAGAAGAGGAAGAAACAGTAGCACAGGCGGAAGAATGGCCTGCCGACATCAAGCGCCCGGCTGACCGGCGCGCACCCGTCGTCCCCATTACCGCGGCCCCGCAGCGCCAACCGCAGGGCGGGTTCAAGGTCCTGGTCATCGAGCCGCGTTCGTTCGAAGAGGTGCAAACCATCGTCGACCAAATGCGCGCCCGGCGCCCAGTCATTCTGAATCTCGAATCGCTGGATAAGGACCTTGCCCAGAAGATCCTCAACTTCCTCAACGGGGCAATCTATGCCCTGAACGGTGAAACACAGCGCATCGCGCAGGGCATCTTCTTCTTCGCTCCCCAGGGCGTCGATATTTCGACCATGGGGCGCGGGCTGACCGGTACGGCCATCGGCGGCGGCGCCGTTGATCTGCCGCCCAGCATTCTTGAGAAGTTGGGTGTCGCGCCGCCTGAAGAGCCCGTTCGGGCCCGGGCAGCGAGCTACGTCACCCGCGAGGAGTCTGACCTGCTGGTCCGTGCCACGGGCCGGCCTCTGGTCGAAGAGAAGCCCAGCCTGGAAGGGCGTCCCAAGTTCGACTGGCGCAACAAGTAGGCGAGCCTGCGCATCATAGGGGAGTGGTCCTGGGCGATGATCCTCGCGAAAGCGGTTACGATCTTCATTCGCATCCTGGAGGTATTGGTGATCGCACGGGTGTTGACCTCGTGGTTCCGCCCGCGCTACCGAACCAGAAGCAACAGCTGGTTCTACTCCATCGATGAAATGATCTGGCGGGCGACCGAGCCCATGCTGGCGCCTATCCGCAACATCCTCCCCACCGGGGGCATGGGCATTGACCTGTCCCCCTGGATTCTCATGATCTTGATTCAGTTCCTTGGCAGCTTTATCATCAGAGCGCTTTAACGTGGCGTCTTCTAGCCACACTACAGGCTAGTAAAGGGCGGGTGATCGTACTTTGGCACTGACACCGCTTGATGTTCATAATAAGGAGTTTCCCAAGCGCACATTCGGCGGTTACGACAAGGATGCGGTCGACGAGTTTCTCGATCAGGTCGTCGGCGAACTCGACCGGCTGATCAAGGAGAACGATCGCCTCAAGATTCAACTGGAAGAGCTTGACGGCAAGCTAGACCAGTACCGCACCCTGGAAGAGACAATCAACCGCACGCTGATCGTCGCCCAGGAAACGGCCGAAGAAGTAAAGGCCAGCGCCAAAAAGAACGCTGACCTCATTATCCAGGAAGCCCGCCTCCAGGCGGAGCGGATTATTGAAACCGGGCAGGTCAAGGCCCGCCGCATCATGGAAGAGAACGCCGACTTGGTGCGGGCGTCCAACGTGCTGCGCACGCAGGTCAAGTCGCTGCTGCAGGCCCAGTTGGAAGCCATCGACGGGCTGTACGACCCGTTCGCCAAGGCAGCGGCGGCCCACCAACCGGCCGAAGGGCACAGGGACTAACCAGCACACCAAAACAGGCCCCGTACTGCGTCAACCGGCGCAGTACGGGGCCTTTTTGACTCGTCGCTCCCTTGCCGTTCTAGTAGACCACGATGTAGTTGGCGTTGATCTCGTCCAAGACCGTTGTCGTGTCGCTGTAGCGCTGGCGGGTCTCACTCGTCACGGGCAGCTCCAGCGTCGCGTGGGCGTACTCGACGGCGTCGCGCACGTTGGCCAGGCCCAACTCAGCGACCAGGCTCGCATCCGGGTCCAGGGCGGTCGCTGCGTTGACCCGACGTGTTGCCAGGTTGAAGTAGGTGGCGAGGAGGTGCTTCAGCAGAATGTCGTCCATGTTGCCGCCCGGGGCCAGCATCTCTGCAACCTCGGCGCCCGACAGTGCGCCATCGCTGTCCAGGTCGAAGCGCTGGTCCGTGGCCTGCATACGGGCGAGGATCTCGTCGCTCCACAACTCGTCGTGGTTGCGCCAGAAACCCAGCCCCTCCGGGTCGCCGCTGGGCGCCACGGTCGTGATGATGATCGGGGCGGACGTTTGCTCCGCATCGAAAACGCAGCCGTTAGCGTTCTGGTACGAAACCTCTGCTGCGTTTGCGAGTGACTCGCCGCCCAGGAAGAGCAAGCTCGGCCTGGCGGTGTACGACAGCGTTTGGGCACCCGACCCGGCCAGCGCACCCAGGTTCCAGACCAGGGTTGTTGTGCCGTCCGCTTCGTGGGTGACGGTGTCAGGCCGGGGGCCGGCGCCAAGGTCGAGCGCTGTGCTGTAGTAAAGGCCCGCCGGCAGGACGTCGCGCACCACCACATTCGTTGCTGCTCCGCTGCCGACGTTGCTGACCGTCAGGCTGTAGCCGATCGCTTCGCCGGCCAGGCCGGTGCCGTTGGCTGTTTTCGTGATTTGCAGCCTGGGCGCCTGGACGACCGTGCTGGCCGTGGCTCCGTTGTTCGCAAGGTTGGCTTCAGCACCGCCGCCCGCGTCGGTACCGGAGGCTGTGGCGCTGTTCACCAGGAGCGTTCCGTCCGGCGTGCTGCAGGCAATTGTGAAGGCGAAGCTCTCCACCTTCTGCTGCCCGGGCAGGAGGGTGCCGAGCTGTCTGGTTTCCGGCGCCTTGCCCTGTCCCATGGGGAAGGTGTCCGTGACGGCGGCCCCGGTGGCGGGACCCGGGCCCACATTGGCGACTGTAACCGTGTAGCTCAGGTCGTCACCGGGTTCGGCGACCGACTTGTCCACCGCCTTGGCGGTTGCCAGGTCGGGGTCGAAGAATGCAAAGAACTCATGCTCGTGCTGGTGGGCGGTCGGGTAGTTCAAGTCGGAGTGGTTGGGGTGCGGCGCCGAGTGGGACGCACCGGCTGTGGGCGAGTCGGCGGCCCTGTACCGCAGGTTCTGCCAGTCATCGAAACTGGTCAGCACGACCTTGGGTGCGCCGGAGTCGTCGTCTGCGTTGATCGTCTGGAAGACGCAGTTGTTCGTGCCATCCCCGCAGGGGAAGAACCCATCGTCGATGCTGCCCGACCAGTCCCAGTCGATGGCGCCGGCCGCACTGCCCCAGCGCACGGTGCCGCCGCCGTCGGTCCAGCGGGTCCAGTCGGTCAGGCCGGTGCCAATACCGGCCGATTCCTTCAGCTTTGTCGTGTCCAGGTCGGCCAGCTTGATGCGTGAGTAGTCGAGCACCCGGGGCGGTGCAGAGGCGCCGGGGGGCGTGGCTCCACGGGGGATGCCCAACTGGAAGGCGTAGTTCAGGTTGCTGAGGTAGTTGGGCATGAAGTTGGTCTTCTCATCACCGCCGTGGCCGAGTCCCAGCGCATGGCCGAGCTCATGCATGACCGTGCCGGCCTGGTCGCGGGCGGTGCCCACCCGGGCGTCGGCGGCGCCTGTGCCAACGGTGATGCCCTGCCTGTCATCGGAACTGGCGTTGGCCGTCGTATCGCAGGTGAGATCAGGCCCCACATCAATGCCGTTGCCGATCACCATATCGTCGCCCTGGGCTGTTGTCTGCAGCACGTCGTTGTCGCCGGGCCAGACGCAGGTGCTGCGCCAGGAACCGAGGCTGACGAGGAAGTCCTTGCCGCCGCTTTCGTCCTCGCAGCACAGGCCGCTGGAACTGGTGCCCAGCGCCTGGTCATGCACGAAGATGGCGTAGTGGGCGTAGGGCCGCAGTTCCGGCGGAAAGTTGACGCCCCGGGCCGCCCGGAATGCACCATCTAGACCCAACACGGGCGCCTCGATCAGCGTGCCGCCTTTGATGAAGATGAAATCGACGCCCTGCGGCTTGTGGGGACCCGGGAAGTCGCAGTCCACCGCGTCCACAGGCGCCTGATCGAAGGCATCGACCAGTTCCTGGATACCATCGGCCTTGGGTTCGTGGGAGTGGCCATCGGCTGCGCCGGTCATGTAGTCGGACCAGACGATGATGGTCTTGCGGCACGGGTCGGCGCCCAGCGCCTTGAGGTCGGCCACCATGCTGCCGTCGGCCCGGCGGACGCCGTTGATCTCAACAGCATTCGAGATTCCGTCGCCGTCGATGTCGGGGTTGGTGCCGACGAAGATGTCGAAATCGATCTGGGCGATGCGACCGTCGTTCTCTTCGGGGATGTCGTGGTCGCCGTCGCCCCGGGCGATGGTTCCGCTTACCTCCGAGTTCGGCAGGTTCCAGGTGTCAGTGAGGGCGTCGAAGCGAACAGAGAGTTCGAGTTTCCCGTCGACAGGACTGATATCCAGCCGGTCGTCACCGCCGTTGAGGAAGTCGTCATAATCCCACAGCCGGATGATAATGTCGGTCGGGCTGAGCCGGTCCACGTTTCGGGTGAACTGCCAGTCCGGACAGAACTCATCATCTTCAATGGGGCCGGGGCCCAGGGGACCGGAGGAAGTGGGGCTGGTCGAGAAAGCGTGGCTCCCGATTTTGACTTCGGGGAAGTAGTCGCCGTCGCCTGAGGCGCTATCCGGGTTTTCGACCTGCCGCACGCACCGAATCCGGACGGTTACGTCGACCAAGTCTGCAGCACGCACCTGAACAGGGTTGACAGCCAGCAGGGACATGAAGAGCATCAGCACCGCTATCGCACTGACCCAACGTTTCACGCGCTCGCCTCCTGTTGCCGTTTGCCGGTACCGGAATGATCTGATATGACGGTACCAGATTGCGAAACAGCCGTGTGTCGGCGGACGTCATATCCGCTGTAGGGATAACTGTTGGGCGGTGCGTGCCGTGCAAGAAGGAGAGTGGGCAGTGGTGAAGGTGACGGAGCCGGACCGGCTCGGCCAGACGACCCTGGCAGATGGGCGCCGGCTGGGCTGGGCGGAGTGGGGGCCGGCGGATGGTGTCCCGGTATTGCTCTGTCCCGGGGCGGCCACCAGCCGGTGGCTGGGCTTCGGGAGCGGTGTGGTGGAAGAACTGGGCGTACGGCTGATTTCGCTGGACCGCCCCGGGCTGGGGGCATCGGACCCGGCGCCCGGCCGTACGTTGATGGACTGGGCGAAGGATGTCGAACAGTTCGCCGTGGCTCGGGGGCTGCCGTCGGGGCTGCGGGCGGTGGCATTCTCCCAGGGGGCGCCCTTTGTACTGGCCTGTGCGGCGGCGGGCGCCGTGTCGGCCGTCGCTGTGGTGTCGGGTGGCGATGAGTTGGCCAACCCGAGCTTTGCGGACCGCCTCGTACCGGATGTGCGCAAGCTGGTCGACGCCGTGGCAGCCGACCCGGCCGGAGCCGAGGTGTTCTTCTGCGGCTTCGGGGGCGCCCAGGCCATGTGGGAGATGGTGTTCGCCATGAGCGGTGAGGGGGATCGGGCGGTCTACACGCAGCCTGACTTTGCAGGGGCCTATCGGCGCGCCCTGGAAGAGGGATTTGCCCAGGGGCCGGCAGGGTACGCCCGGGACACGGTGCTCACCATGAGCCGCTGGCCGTTCGACCCAGCCGGCATTACCGTGCCGGTGGACCTCTGGTACGGGGGCCTGGACACCAGCCCGGTTCACTCGCCGGACTTCGGCGAGACCCTGGCCCGGCGGATTCCTGGGTCGGTCAGGCACTTCCTCCCCGAGGCCGGGGGCGCCCTGCTCTGGACCCATGCCCGGGAGATTCTCCGGTCCTTGTTGCTTGCCGGGCGTGAGGTCGCATGACGGGTGCGATATTCGATGGGTAGAGATGTAGCGGGTGAGCATTTTGCATCGTTGGCTGAATCAGCGGCGGTGGCTCCTGTGGGTGGCCACCCTCGTTTACTTTGCTGCATTGCTGAGAGTGATTCTATTTAAATACTCCCATTCGTTCCAAGTGATGTTGGGATCTGTCGATAGACCGCCTCTGTCTGAGCGGATCAGGTTCATCAACTTGGTCCCTTTTCGTTCCATCGCCTTTTACCTCACCACGGATTTGAACCCCTGGATCGCCGTGGAGAATCTGGCCGGCAATCTCCTGGCGTTTGTCCCGCTGGGATTTCTGGTGCCCTTGCTGTTTCCGCGGTTGAACAAGGGTTGGCACACCGCTGCTGTTTCCTTTGCCGTCAGCCTTTCGCTTGAGATGGTGCAACTGTTGACCGCCATGGGGCAGTTTGATATTGATGACCTGCTGGTGAACGTGCTCGGTGCCATTGTTGGGTGGATGCTTCTGCGCGGCCTCGTCAGAGTAGGAATTTGACTCCTGGAGGTATAGAAGTGATCACATATACGACTTCGATAGCAGGTGTGAGGGCTAATCAGCTTGCGGGCTTCTTCGATGGATGGCCGAATTCGCCATCCCCGGAGACTCACCTCCGGCTCCTCCAGAACAGCGACCACGTGGTTCTGGCCCAGGAGGACGCCACGGGTAAGGTTGTCGGGTTCACCACTGCGATTACCGACCAGGTGTTGTTTGCGTACATACCCTTACTAGAGGTCTTGCCCGAGTACAAAGGAAGGGGCATCGGGCAGGAACTGGTCCGACGGATGCTCGCGGAACTTGATGGTCTGTATTCGGTTGATCTCCTGTGCGATCCGGAACTCCAGCCGTTCTACCAACGTGCTGGCATGCGCCCGGCGACCGGCATGATGCACAAGAACTACGCCAGGCAATCAGGCAAGTGATTGTATAGAAGCCTGCAGGCCTGGCTACATTGAGGAAAGGCGCCCGCTAGCACGGACGCCCTGGAGTCAGCGGTTGCCGCCTCATGCGCAGTTGACGGCAGCCGAAGTCTAAGACTGTTGGCTTACCGCTACCTGGTAGCGGAGAGTGCCAAGATGTAGCACCAGGAGGATCAGTGTAAACACGTCAACCTCAGTGGTGATTTTCATCCAGGCCACCTCCTTTCGGAGGCTTGGCCGCACGACTCCCATAATCAGGATAGCAGAAGGAAGCACCGAAACCTGTCGAAGGCTGGCGGTGCTTCCTTCTTTTCGTTCGCATGTGTTCGACACACCAAGAGAACGCCCGCGGCGCGCGGACGGGTGCACGAGGGTGCCCTCGCCCGGCCCGCCTCCCGGCCACGGGCGGGCGCCACGGCAAAACTTGACACCGCCCGCCGTAACATGCTAAAGTGAGACAATCAATCTGACAACGACGATGATGGGACGAGTACCGGGCCCGCCACGGGCACAGAGAGCCGGTCACCAAGGTGCAAGACCGGACCCGCGCAACCCGGGAAAATCACCCCTGAGTCTCCACCCGAAGCCTCATAGGCAGTAGGCGTGGACGGTCGCCCACCGTTACCCGGGAGCCAGGCTGCTTGGCCTGTGCACAGAGCATCAACTAGGGTGGTACCGCGAGCTTTACCCTCGCCCCTTCACAGGGGCGGGGGTTTTTTGATTTCTCATAGGCACCATAGTAGCGGGAGGGACACACCGTGAGCGACAAGCCCGATTACAAGGCCACACTGAACATGCCCCAAACCGAGTTCCCCATGAAGGCGAACCTGCCGACCCGGGAACCCGAGCAACTGAAGGCCTGGGAGGCGATGGACCTCTACCAGACCGTCCAGAAGGCGACCCGTGGCCGCAAACAGTTCATTCTGCACGACGGCCCGCCCTACGCCAACGGCGACATCCATTTGGGCCATGCCCTGAACAAGATCCTGAAGGACATCGTCGTCAAGTACGCCGTGATGGCCGGGTACGATTCCCCCTACGTCCCCGGCTGGGACACCCATGGCCTGCCCATCGAGCTGGCGGCGCTGAAGTCGGGCAAGGTCGACAAGAACAAGGTCGACCCCATCGAACTGCGCAAGCTCTGCACGGAGACCGCCCAGCACTGGATGGCCACCCAGCGCGACCAGTTCAAGCGGCTCGGCGTGCGGGGCGACTGGGAGCACCCCTACCTGACGCTCCAGCCCGAGTTTGAAGCCAAGGAGATCGAAGTCTTCGCCGCCATGGCGACCCAGGGCCACATCTACCGGGGCCTGAAGCCGGTCTACTGGTGCGCCGTCGACGAGACCGCCCTGGCCGAAGCCGAAATCGAGTATGCCGACAAGACCTCGTTCTCCATCTACGTCCGATTCCCGGTGGTCGACGGCAAGGGCAAGCTGCCCGAGCAGGACACCTACATGGTAATCTGGACGACGACCCCCTGGACGATGCCCGCCAACCTGGCTATCTGCCTCCACCCCGATGTGGAGTACGGCCTGTACGCCACTGAGAAGGGCAACATGGTCCTGGCCGTCGCCCTGGCCAAGAAGGTCTTTGAAGCGGTTGGCCTGCCCGAAGGCGAGTTGAAGGCGACCTTCACGGGCAAGGAGCTGGAAGGGGTCACCTACCGGCACCTGCTCTTCGATCGGGTCAGCCCGGTCATCCTGGGTGACCACGTCACCGTTGAAGATGGCACCGGCGCCGTCCACACCGCCCCGGGCCACGGCCATGAAGACTTCATCGTGGGGCAGCAGTACGGCATCCCGCCGCTTAACCCCGTCAATGAGAAGGGCGTCTTCACCGAAGAGGCCGGCCCCTTCGCCGGCATGTTCTACGAGAAGGCGAACCCGGTCATCATCGAGGCGCTGGAGCAGGCCGGCATGCTGCTGGCCCACGGCAAGGTGCGCCACTCCTACGCCCACTGCTGGCGCTGCAAGAACCCGGTCATCTACCGGGCGACGGTCCAGTGGTTCGCCAAGGTCGAAGGCTTCATGGATACGGCGATGAAGGCGATCGATGAGGTCCAGTTCATCCCCGAGTGGGGCCACAGCCGCATCCACAACATGATCGAGGGCCTGGCCGACTGGTGCATCAGCCGGCAGCGCTCCTGGGGCGTGCCGATTCCCATTCTGACCTGCGAGACCTGCAACGAGCCTTCCTTTGATGAGGCGGTCTTCGAGCGGGTCGCTAACATCGTGCGCAAGGAAGGGACCGACGCCTGGTGGACCCGGCCGGCCAGCGACTTCTTCCCCGAGGGTGGGCTGGTCTGCAAGCACTGCGGCGGGCGCCACTTCAAGAAGGAGAAGGATATCCTTGATGTCTGGTTCGACTCCGGCTCCAGCCATGCGGGCGTGCTTGAGACCCGGCCCGAACTGAACTGGCCGGCCGACCTTTACCTTGAAGGCTCCGACCAGCATCGCGGCTGGTTCAAGTCGTCGCTGCTCACTTCGGTGGTTGCCCGTGACGGCAAGCCGCCCTACAAGGCGGTGCTGACCCACGGCTTCCTGGTCGATGAGAAGGGCCGGAAGATGTCGAAGTCGGAAGGCAACGTCGTCGACCCGCTGAAGGTGATCCAGCAGTATGGCGCCGACATTCTGCGCCTCTGGGTCGCATCGACTGACTACCGGAGCGACGTGGCGGTCTCGGAGAATATCATCAAACAGGTGGCGGAGGCTTACCGGAAGATCCGCAACACTGTGCGGTACCTGCTGGGCAACCTGTCGGACTTCAACCCCGTCACCGAGGCGGTCAGCAAGGACGACATGCTGGAGATCGACCGCTGGGCGATGCACAAGCTCCAGGAAGTCGTCGAGCGGGTGAACAAGGCGTACGCCGATTACGATTTCCACCTGGTCTATCACACCATCAACAACTACTGCTCGGTCGACCTGTCGGCTATCTATCTGGATGTCCTGAAGGACCGGCTCTACACGAGCGGCAAGAACTCGGTGGAGCGGCGGAGCGCCCAGACGGTGCTCTACGCTGTGGCAGATAGCCTCGTGCGTATGCTGGCGCCGATCCTGAGCTTCACGGCGGAGGAGGCCTACGGCTATCTGCCGAAGCCGGCCGACGCGCCTGCCACGTCGCAGTTGCTCTCGATGCCGAAGGTCGATCGGGCCTTTGTCAACGAGAAGCTGGGCGAGCAGTGGGCGAAGCTGCTGGAGGTTCGGACTGCCGTGCAGGCCGTGCTGGAGAAGGCCCGGGCCGATAAGCACATCGGTTCGAGCCAGGAGGCGCAGGTCAACCTGTATGTGACCGGCGGTCCCGAGGGCGGGCTGGCTGATCTGCTGCAGGCGCATCTGTCCGACCTGCCGGGGATCTTCATCGTCAGCGATGTGCATCTGTTCGCCGGCGGTCAGGCGGCGCCGAGTGGCACGTACTACGGCCAGGGGCCGGATGATCTGTCGGTCGAGGTGGTCCGGGCGACGGGCGAGAAGTGCGAGCGTTGCTGGAACTACCGGGAGGTCGGCGTGATTGAAGCGCATCCGACGCTGTGCGAGCGGTGTGCGGGCGTGGTGCTGAGCGCCAACTTCGAGGAATAAGGTCTGTGAACAAAGAAACCCCCGTGGGCAGCCGCCCGCGGGGGTTCGTATTCTGTGCGGGATTACCCCTGCGGGTCTTCCTTATTTAGCCGCGGATTGCGCGGATTACGCGGATTTCGGGACAATCGCTGATTGGCACAGGGGGCTTTTCGCGCGCCCTCATTCAAGGTTTCTTGACGAAGTGTGAACTTGGAAGGTATTTGGATTGTGATATCAGTATCATACCTGTAATTTCACAACCACCACGCTCCCGCACTGGTAGGAGGCGCAAGCGCAGATGAAACGCACATTCCCTATTGTCCTGGCGCTCGTGATGCTGCTGGCCGCCGCTTGCCAGAAGGGCGCCCCGGTCCGGGCGGCGCAGCCGCCAGCGCAGCCAGACGCCCCGCCGGCGATCATCACCATCGACCTGGGCTATCATTCGACGGACGCCTTTCGACCGCTCATCGACCAACTGATCGCCGCATTTGAGAAGCGTTTCCCCGAGTACCGCATCAACAAGGTGGAGTTGCCGCCCCGGGGGCCGGGGCAGCAGGCGGAGATCGACAAGGGCCTGAGGTCAGGGGCGTACGACATCATCCGCGGTGCGTTTGATCGCCAGCTGCTTGAACCCCTGGACCCGTACCTGACCAGGAGTATGCCGGCGCTGACCAGGGTGGCCGAATCATCCGAGCACCTGCGCATCTCCGGGCGCCTCTACGGCCTCCCGCTCTGGCGGGTGCCGGAAGGCTTCATCATCAACCGGGAGCTGTGGGCGGCAGGGGGCCTGCCGCTGCCGGAGTCTGGCTGGAGCTGGGACGACTTGCGCACGGCGGTTGCCAGGCTGACGCACGGAGATGGGGAGAACCGGGTCTGGGGGCTGAATACCGCGCTTCATGAGTTCCTCTTCTCTACCTGGCTGATGCAGAAGGCCGGCCCGAAGTTCTGGTTGGCCGCAGAGCAGGATCTGCGGGAAGGGCTGCGCTTTTTCATGGGTCTCGCGGGGACCGATCAGTCCATGCCCCGGCCTCCGCAGCGAGACTGGGGAACCGGATTAGTCTCCATGTCTGAGCGCGATCTGTTTCGTGACAAACGGGCGGTGATCGAATACGGTGGGGTCCACCAGATCCTGCTGATGAACGAGCGGTACCCGTTTGCGTGGGACATCCTGCCGATGCCTGCCCGGTCTGGAGGGAGACCAGTCTTGCGTGTCAGGACGGTCTCCTATGCCATGGCAGCATCGTCAGACCAGAAAGACGCGGCCTGGGAGTTCCTGCGGTTCGCAGTGGGCCCTGAGGGCGCGGCCATAATCGCTGCCAGCGGTGCGCTTCCCACCGACGGGGCGGGAGTGACCGAGGAGGTCTGGGCCGCCATGCAGCCGGCCCCGCCTGCCGGGATGACGCACCTGTTGGACACTCCCTGGGTCTCCGATGGTGTGTACGAGGGGAATGCAAGCAGGCTGGTCAACGAGTTGTTCCGTCTGACCAACCTCTGCCTGCGGGGTGAGCTTGACCCCGACACTGCGGTGACGCAGTACCTGGAGTTCCGGAAGCGCTATGTCGTAGAGTGAGCAAATCACGATGAACGAAGTGCAGACCACAAGGGTCTCACTATCGGGTGGCGAAACATCTTATCGATGAAGTTCTTGAAGCAGTCGTAGTTGGGCAGGGGCCGGCGCCGGACCCTGTCAGTGGGAGTGACGATCATGGCAACAGGCCCTCTGGTACGGGCCGTGGGCGTGGAGCGGACATTTGGCAGCGGCCCGACCGCGGTCTGGGCACTGCGCGGGGTCAGTCTGGAGATCGAAGGCGGGCGCCTCACTGCGCTGAAAGGGCGCTCGGGCAGCGGCAAGACGACCCTGCTCAACATTCTGGGCGGGCTGGACCGGCCCAACGCCGGGGCGGTCTACTTTGATGATCGCGACATCACCAAACTGCCCGAAGCAGAGCTGACCCGCATCCGGCTTCGCAGCATTGGCTACGTCTTTCAGTCCTTCGGCCTGATGCCCCTGCTCAGCGCGCGGGAGAACGTGGAGCTGCCCCTGCGCATGGCGGGCATACCGCACAAGGAGCGGCGGGAGCGCTCGGAGCGCTGGCTCGCCTACGTGGGCCTGGAAAAGCGGATGAAGCACCGGCCCTATGAGTTGTCGGGCGGCGAGCAGCAGCGGACGGCCCTGGCCCGGGCCCTGGCCATGCAGCCCCGGCTGATTCTGGCCGACGAGCCGACGGGCGAGCTGGACACCACTACCTCTGCCCAGGTTCTGGATCTATTGAAGCGGGTAACCCGGGAGACCGGGGTGGCGATCTGCCTGACGACCCATGACCCGGCGATTATGGAGATGGTGGACGTCGTGTACGGCCTGGTGGACGGACGTCTGGCACGGGAGGAGCAGTAATTCTATGAAGTACGCACGAGCCATGACGGCCGCCGCACTGCTGGCGGCGCTGACCCTGACGACCGCCGGCTGCGGCCTGCTGCCGAAGGAAGTGGAGGAGGAGGCCCCGGCCCTGGCGCCCCCCATCAAAACGGAGAAGGCGACCTACACGGCCAGGAAGGGCGCTATTGAAGAGAAGATCAGCCTGCGGGCGATTTGGGCGCCCGTCTACGCCGAGGATCTGTTCTACAAGAACGGGGGCCGGGTGAAGGCGGTCTATGTGAAGTCGGGCGACAAAGTGACGCCTGGGCAGATTGTGGCGGAGCTGTTCGCTGACGATGCCGAGTACCAGCTTGCCAAGGCGGAGATCCAGCTTGAGAAGGTGAAGCTGGCCATTGCCGACGCGCAATACAAGAACCAGTTCAACAGTTCGCCGTCGATCGACAGTGAGTTAAAGCGGCTGGAACTGGACCTGAAGTCGGCGCAGATGGATGTGGACCGGTACCAGCGGTTGCTCAGCGAGACCCGACTGGTGGCGCCCTTCGGGGGCGTCATCTCCGCCGTGAATCTGAAGGTGGGCGAGACGATCGCTCCTTACGCAGTGGTGGCCCGCATTGAAGACCCGTCGGACCTCTGGATTGAGGCGGATGTGAGCGACAACGATCTGGTCCGCCTGGCGGTGGGCCAGAAGGTGCGGCTGGAGTTCAGCGACGCCAAGGATGTGACGGAAGGCACCCTGGTGGCGCTGCCCGATCCGCTGGCCAAGGCGACCCAGGCGGGCGCCGCCGCGGCCCAGAAGAAGATCAAAGTCCGCCCGACCAAGCACAGCGAGCAGGCGAAGATGTCGATGGTGGGCAAGGTCCACGTCATTTTGCAGAAGAAGGACGATGTGCTGCTGCTGGATAAGAGCGCCATTCGCACCTTCGGCGGCCGCAGCTACGTGACCACCAAGGAGCCCCGCCGCGATGTCGACATCAAGATCGGCATTGAGGGCGAACAGTTCAGCGAGATCCTGAGCGGCCTCAAAGAGGGCGAAGTGGTGATTGGGAGGTAGGATGGCGTGAAACGACTTCGCACCTCCCTGGCGCTGCTGCTGGCGACGTTTCGCATAGCTAGCAGGCGGCTGCGCGCCAACCGGCGGTTGGCGGCAGGGTTGCTCCTTGGCTTTATCTTTGCCGTGGCTGCGGCGTCCAGCGTGCCGGCCTTTGCCAACGGCGCGCTCCAGCGGATGCTGCAGATCGATCTGAACAAGGTGAAAGAGAAGCGGATGCCTGCGTCGGTCCATCTGGCGCACTTTGAGGACCCGAAGCGGCCCACCAAGCCCGCACAGTTTGCGGCGATCGATCAGATTGCCACGGTGGATGGGCCGGGGCTGATTGGGGTGCCGATCGACCCGTTCGTCAGGTACGGCGCCTTGGAGCTGACCCGGGCCGTGCCGCAGGACCCGACGAAGCTGCACGATGAGATCGACCGGTGGTCGTCGCTGGCCTTCCTGTCGGGGCTGGAAGAGAAGATCAAGATCACCGATGGCCGCTGGCCCAAGGACGGCCGGGTGAACGGCCAGTATGAGGTGATCGTTGAAGAGGATGCGCTCGATAACCTGGACATGACCGTGGGCGCCCAGCTGGCGGTGCCCGTCAACCGGAGCGACCGGTCGCCATTTGTGAAGGTGACGGTGGTGGGCTCCTTCCAGCGGAAGGACCCGCTGGACCCCTACTGGTTCATCGGCGGCGCCTATGAAAAGCACCTGTTCGTGTCGGAGACGACCTTCCGGCAGGAGCTTTTGAATGAGCCCCAGGCTACGATCGGGCAGTTGTCCTGGTACTACGGCATCAAGAATGAAGATGTGAAGATGACTGACGTCTGGCGGCTGCTGACCAACCTCTATGATCTGGAGGCGCGGGCGGCCCAGGCGATGCAGGACACAGCGTTCTTTGAGGGGCCCTTTGACCTGCTGTCGCGGTATCTGGTGAAGGCGGAGCAGCTTCAGTTCATGCTGCTGCTGCTGGCCGTGGCGCCGCTGGCGGTGGTGGCCTACTTCCTGGTGGTCACATCTGGCATGATGGTGGATGGGCAGCGGCAGGAGATTTCGGTGCTGCGGAGCCGGGGGGCGAGCCTCTGGCAGGTGCTGAATGTCTACCTGTTTGAAGGGGTGCTGCTGGGCGGCCTGGCGCTGGCGGGCGGCTATCCCCTGGGGATTTTGCTGGCCCGGGCGATGGGCGCAACCTCAGGCTTCTTGCAGTTCGTGGACCGGACACAGCCGGAGCTCTTGCTGTCGCCGAACTTCTGGTCCTACGGACTGGCGGCGGCGGGGCTGGCGGTTGTCGCTTACGTGCTCCCGGCCGTGGGGGCGGCGCGGCAGTCGATCATCTCCTATAAAACGGAGAGCGCCCGAAAGCTGCGGCAGCCTTTCTGGGCCCGGTGGGGGCTGGATTTCGTGCTGCTGAGCGCGGCCGGGTATGCCTACTATACCTTGCTGCAGAAGCACGAGGCGGCGCTGGCGGCCCTGGAGAGGGCAGCGGCCAGCGGTGCTTCGGCCAGCGCCGCACGGACCGATCTGATGTTGATGCAGCCCCTGGATATTCTGGCGCCGGCGCTCTTTGTGGCGGGCGCCGGGCTGGTGCTGCTGCGGCTGGTGCCCCTGGTATCATGGCTGGCGGCCAAGCTGGCCGAGCGGCGGGCGGGCGCCCCGCTCTACCTGACGCTGACGCAGTTGAGCCGGGCGGCGGCATCGTACACGCCTGTGGTGCTGCTGCTGACGCTGACGGTGGGGATGGGCCTGTACAGCGCCGCCGCAGCCCGGACGCTGGAGCGGAATACGGCGGACCGGGTGCTCTACGCCGGCGGCGCCGACCTGGTGCTCGATGAGGCCTGGGAGTATATTTCGGAGACGCCGGACGGGCCGATTACCGATGTGCTGGTGCCGCCCTGGAACATCCACTACACGCTGCCGGGGGTGGAACACGCCGCTCGGGTTCGTGAGGACCTGGTCGACGTGATCATCGGCGGGCGGGCCCAGGGCAAGGCCCCGCTCATGTCGATCGACTCGAACGACTTTGGCAAGGTGGCCTGGTTCCGGTCGGACCTGGCGCCGGCCCACTTCTATGAATACCTGAACCTGCTCGCGACGGATGAGGAAGCGGTGCTGGTAACTCCGGGGTTTTTGGCCAAGCACAGGCTGAAGCCAGGCGACCGCATCAGCCTGATGGGCGAGAGCGGACAGGAGGTGTCGCTGGTGATCTACGCCAGCGTGCCGAACTGGCCGACGCTCTACGCTTCGAAGGGCGACTTTATGGTCGCGAACCTCGACTATATCGAGAGCAACCTGGGCATCAAGCGGTACAACGTCTGGTTCAAGTTGGCGGAAGGCGCCAAGGTGCAGACGATCGTCGACGCCCTGAAGAAGGAGTCGGTGCTGACCCTGTCCGCCTATGACAACCGGCAGGCGTTGATAGACGCCCGGCGTGATGCGCAGCTGAACGGGCTGCTGGGCGGGCTGACTTCGGGCTTCCTGCTCTCGGCGGCGGTGACGCTGCTGGGCTTCTGGCTTTATGCGGCGCTGTCGGTGCGGTCGCGTGTGCTCCAGTTTGGTGTGCTGCGGGCGATGGGCCTGTCGGTGCGGCAGCTGCTGGGCGCCGTGGCGTTGGAGCAGATTCTCTCTGTGGGGCTGGGCGTGGGCGTGGGCACGGGCCTGGGTCTGGCGGCTGCCAAACTCTTTGTGCCCTTCCTCCAGCAGGGGACCGATGTGACGTCGCGGACGCCGCCGTTCCTGATTGTGGCTGACCCGGCCGATCGGATTCGCCTCTATGTGGTGCTGCTCTTCATGTTGATCGCCGGCCTGGGAGGGCTGATGACGGTGATCAGCCGGATGCGGGTGCATGAGGCGGTCAAGTTGGGTGAGGATCACTAAGGAGGTGCGCAGCCGTGTCGTTCATTCGGTGTGAAGGCCTGGTGAAGATCTATAAGGTTGCGGATCTCGAAGTCTTTGCCCTGCAGGGCCTGGACCTGACGGTGCAGGCCGGCGAGGTGATGGCGATCATCGGCAACTCGGGGTCGGGTAAGTCGACGCTGCTCAACATCCTCGGCGGGCTGGATGTGCCGTCCGCCGGGCGGTGCTTTGTTGGCGAGTATGACCTGCTGCGCATGAGTGCCGCCAAGCGGGTGCAGTATCAGCGGGAGACGGTCGGGTTTGTGTGGCAGAACAACGCCCGAAACCTGATACCGTATCTGACTGCCATGGAGAATGTGCTGCTGCCGATGCAGTTGGCAGGGAAGGCGGGGCGCCCGGCCCGGAGCCACGCCCGGGAGCTGCTGGAGGCCGTTGGGCTGGCGGACCGGGCGCAGCATAAGTTGCTCAGCCTGTCGGGCGGTGAGCAGCAGCGGGTAGCCATTGCGCTGGCGCTCGCGAATCAGCCGCAGATGCTGCTGGCCGATGAGCCGACGGGCAACGTGGATACGGCTACGGCGGCGCGCATCCTGGAGATCTTCCGGGATGTGAACCGGCGGTGGGGGACGTCGATTATTATTGTCACCCATGACCGGGGGCTGGCCCGGGCTGTTGACCGGTATGTGTTGATTCGGGACGGGAAGGTGGCGCAGGAGGCGGTGCGGCGGGTCGTTTTGGATGACGCGCCCGTTGCTGCGCATGAGGAGACACATGAGGAGCTGGCCGTGCTGGATTCGGCCGGGCGGTTGCAACTGCCTAGGGAGCTGATGCAGCAGATCGGGCTCGGGGACCGCGCCCGGGTTGAGGTTGAGGGAGACAGGATTGTGGTGCGGAAGCCGTGACGAGACGAGTGCTGTTGGTGGAAGATGATGCGGACCTCGCCTACGGGGTCAGCCTGACGTTATGTCGCGATGGCTGGGATGTGACGCATGCCGCCACCGGGTCCGAGGGGCTGAGGCTGATCGCAGAAGGGGCGCCCGATGTGGTGATTCTTGACATCGGGCTGCCCGGCATGGATGGGCTGACCGTCTGCCGGGAGGCGCGGCGGCAGAGCGCAGTGCCGATTCTCTTTCTGACCGCCCGGAGCGAAGAGATGGACCGGGTGCTGGGGCTGGAACTGGGCGGCGATGACTACCTGACAAAGCCGTTCAGCACCCGGGAACTGTGCGCCCGGGTGCGGGCCCTGCATCGGCGAGCCTCGGGCGGGGTGGTGGCCGCTTTGGCGGATGGCAGGGAGCGGCGGGTAGTGGTGCATGGACTGACCATCTATCCCGAGCGGCGGAAGGTGCTGCGGCAGGATGGCTCGGAGGTGCATCTGACCAACACGGAGTTCACGCTGCTGCTGACCCTGGCGCGGCGCCAAGGAAGGGTCTTCAGCCGGCAGGAGTTGATGGAGGCGGTCTGGGAAGAGGGGCATCGGTTTGTGGTTGAGCATGCGGTCAACGTCCATCTGGGCCACCTGCGGGAGAAGGTGGAGCGGGACCCGTCCCGCCCCGAGCTGATTCTGACCGTGCGGGGCGCCGGGTTCAAGCTGAGGGAGGCGGAGCGGTGAAGAGCCTGACAGTGAGGTTGGTGATCAGCCACTTGCTGCTGGCGGTGTTGGCACTGGGCGGGGCGGGCATGCTGCTTGAGGCGCTGCTCGCCCCGTTGCTTACCCGCTATGATGCCGCAGAGGTGCAGGAGCGGCTGGACAGTGCGGCGACGGCCATCGCCATGGCGACACTTTTACGTGACATTACCGATTCGGAAGCGCTGACCCGCGAACTGCAGGCGTCAATTCCGTCCGGGAGAGTGGAGCGGATTGAGGGGATGCCGGACTGGCGGCTGCTGACGGGGCTGGGCGAGTACGGCTACGGCGATCCGGGCGAAGGAGTCGGGCTGCCCACGACGCGGCCGGGGCGGGGCGTTCTGTTTCAGACGCGGGTCTGGCGGGTCTTCGGGGAGCCGCGGACGCGGATCATTACCTATCAGCAGGGGGGGCAAGTGGAGACTTACTACCGGCTGATTTGGGATGAGGAGGACGGGCTGCGGCTGGTGGCGATGCGCCGGTCGCTGATTGGCGCATTCTTGCTGGCCCTGGCGCTGGCGGGTGTGGCGGCGGTCTGGCTGGGGCGGACGCTGTCGCGGCCGCTGAACCGGATGGCTTCAGCGGTGGGGCAGGTCGCGGCGGGGCAGTGGGATGCGCCCCTGCCGTCGGATGGCCCCTCGGAAGTGCGTCAGTTATCGGCGGCGTTTGCAGCCATGGCGGCGCGGCTGGGGGCGGAGTTTGGCCGGGTTCGGGGCGAGCGGGAGAAGCTGAAAGGGACGATCGCGGAGGTTGCCCACGAGTTGAAGACGCCGATTGCATCGCTGCGTACATATCACGAGTTGCTGCTCGATGGTGAGCAGGAGGTGCCGGAGCGCCGGCAGCGTCTGTTGGAGCGGGGAGCGGCGCAGGTCGGGCGGCTGGAGCATCTGACGCAGTTTCTGGTCGATATGGCGAAGCTGGAGTCGCATACGGCGCCGCTCAACCTGGCGGAGGTGGCGGTAGGGGCGCTGGTGGCGGATGCGGTCGCGGGGGCGCAGGACGCGGCGGAGACCAAGGGGGTTGTGGTGCGGCTGGCGGGGCCGGCGGAGGGCGGTGTAACGGTGCTGGCAGACCCGCAACGGGTGGGGCAGGCGCTGGATAACCTGCTGCAGAACGCCATACGCTGGTCGGAGGCGGGGGGCGACGTTCGGGTGACGGTATCAGGCGGTGTGGTTACTGTTGAAGATGACGGGCCGGGGATTGCGCCTGAACTGTTGCCGCGGCTCTTTACGCCCTTTGTCAAAGGCGCCGGGTCTGGTGGCCTTGGACTGGGCCTGGCAATTGTGCGGGCGGTGGCGGAATCGCATGGCGGAAGTGTGCGGGCTGAGAACCGCCCCGGGGGTGGGGCGACGTTCCGGTTTGCGCTGCCTGTGCAGGGAGGGCGAGCGAACTGAGCAGAGGACGGGTGTCAGAGGTAGCAGCGGTCTTCCTGCGCATGGGGGCGACCGCTTTTGGGGGACCGGCGGCCCACGTGGGGCTGATGCAGGCGGAAGTGGTGGAGCGGCGCAAGTGGGTGGACCGGCAGACGTTCCTTGACTTGCTGGGGGCGACAAACCTGATTCCGGGGCCGAACTCCACCGAGCTCGCGATGCACCTGGGGTATGTGCGGGCCGGCCTGCCGGGGCTGGTGGTGGGCGGGGCCTGCTTCATTCTGCCGGCCATGGCGATCGTGTTGGCGCTTGCGTGGGCGTATTTGGCGTTCGGCGCCCTGCCGCAGGCAGGGTGGCTGCTCTATGGCGTGAAGCCGGTGATTCTGGCGATTGTGGGACAGGCGCTCTGGAACCTGCGGGCGACGGCGGTGAAGGGGTGGCCGACGGGTCTGGCCTTCATTGCCATGGTCGTGGGCATGTTGCTGGGCGGGTCGGAGTTGCTTCTGCTCTTTGGGCTGGGCTTGCTGGTGATGCTGTGGCAGAACCGGGCCTCCGGGGTTGCCGGGCTGGTGCCGTTCTGGGGGCTGGGCCTGGGGGCGGCTGAGGCTGTGCCGGCTGTTGCAGCTGTGGCACCGACCCTGGGTGGGCTGGTGCTCTTCTTCCTGAAGGTCGGGGCAGTGCTCTACGGCAGCGGGTATGTCCTGCTTGCTTTCATTCAGACGGACCTGGTGGACCGGTTGGGCTGGCTGACCTCGCAACAGCTACTTGACGCCGTGGCGGTGGGGCAGTTCACGCCTGGGCCGCTCTTTACCACGGCCACGTTCATCGGATATGTGCTCGGCGGATGGCAGGGCGGGCTGCTCGCGACCGTGGCCATCTTCCTGCCGGGGTTCTTCTTTGTGGGGCTGCTGGGGCCGTTGCTGCCTCGCCTGCGGAAGTCCCGGTGGATGGCCGGGTTCCTGGAAGGCATCAACGCGGCCTCGCTGGGGCTGATGGCCTGGGTGGCGATCACCCTGGCACGGGGGACCTTGGTGGACTGGCAGAGCGTGCTGCTGGGGCTGGTGGCCCTGGGGCTGCTGCTGCGGTTCCGGAAAGTGAACTCGGCGTGGTGGGTGGCTGCGGGCGGAGTCGCTGGGTTGCTTCTGCGGGGCTTGTGAGGCGTGCGGCAGCCGTGGGCAGTTCAAGATATCTTTATCTTCGCAAAGTGAACAGGGAAGAAAGAGCGCATGGACGAACAGCCTCGGCGGAGGTGTTTGTCCATGCGTTCGCTGGCTCTGTTCCTGACGCTGCTCATGCTGACCGCCTGCACCTCGGGTGGGCCGAAGCAGAAGACCGCCTTATCCGACCCCGTTACACTCAACCTTCTGGTCGACCCGACCGACAAGACCTTCGACCTGGCTATTGAAGCGTTCGAGCGCACACATGGCGACATCCGGATCGAAAAGGTGACCTACAGCCCTGGCGGCGCCTCGTCAGTGGACCAGATCAGGCAGGAGAAGCTGCGCAGCCGTGAAGTGGACATCCTGCGGGTGAGTCTTGAGCAGGCGCAGCTCGCTGCGGATGATCTGATTCTTGACCTCGACCCGTTCATCCAGAAGGATCGCCTGGATTTGTCGCCGTATGGCGGCCTGATTGACGGCCTGCGGCTGGAGGGGAAGCTGTATGTTCTCCCCATCCATGCGACGCCGACGCTCATCTGGTATAACGCTGCCCTCTTTGAGGCGGCGGGGGTGCCGGTGCCCACGCCGGGATGGACCTGGGAGGAGTTCCGGCAGGCCTCCGCCAAGCTGACCCGGGGCGCCGGGGAAGAGCGGGTCTGGGGTGTGTACGACCCCTTTGGTATCCAAGAGATCGCCGAGATGATGATCTGGCAGCGGGCGGCCGGCGTTCCCATCAGTCCCGAGGCGGCCAGGGAGATCCTCTCCTTTTGGGCGACGATGGTCGACACCGATAAGTCCGTCTTGCCCCTGGTGCCACGTGTGAACGGGGGGACGATCAGCGCCACGGCCCGTGCGGAAGGCAGGGTGGCGATCTTCTCAGGCCTTGTTTATGAATACGAGGGGATCTATCCGCCCTTCACGCCGCCCCGGCCGGCTGGTATCCCGGCGCCCCGCTGGGAGGCGGCACCTTTTCCGGTATACCCGGGCGTCAGGCCTGCCATCAGCGCGTTCCCCCTCAGCCTGGCGATTGCGAAGGAGAGTCCGCATGTCGATGCGGCGTGGGAGTTCCTCCGGTTTCTGGCCACCGAGGAAGGATCGGTTGCAATCGTGAGGGCAGGAAGGTTTCCGATTGTGAGGACTCCGGCCGTGCAGGAGGCGTGGTTTGAGCGGTCGCCGACGCCGCCCCGGTCGACCGCGTTCGTGTTCGAGGTGGAGTTCATGGGACAGTCGTTTGTGCCGGGGGATACGACCTTTCTGGTGAACGGGGCCTTCCGGGAAGCGCTGGGCAAGGTCCTGCAGGGCGGGGCTGACTGGGAGGGGCTGTACAAGGAGTTTCTGGTGAAGCGGGAAGCGATTCTGAAGGAGGGCTAATCGCGCACAACCGGCGTTCGGCCCCTGGCGTCATACGTGTGAAGGGTAAGGGGGTGGGGCACGTGCGCCGGTTCCTGGGTCTTCTGATGGCGGCAGGACTGCTTGCAGGCTGTGGGTCAGGTGCAGCGGTGCAGCCGGTTGCGCCAGGTGAGGTTACGGAACAGGCAGAGGCGACGTCGGGTGAAGCGGAGCAGGGTGCGGTGCATGAGGCCCCCGTTGCTGACCGGGCGTGGCAGGTGCAAACCGTCGTACCGGCTGGTGCGCATCAAGTGGAAGATCGGTTGATGATCAACCACGCGGATTTGGCACCGTTCTTTGCGGCGACTCCGTCAGCCCTGCCCGGGGTGTTCGCAGTCGAAGGGGAGGAACTCTTCTATTGCCAGGGCGGCGGGCGTGTGCGCGTGCTCTCGGGCGCCCGGCCCCGGGCACTGGCCGTCGGTTCAGAGGGCGTGCTGGTTAGCGATGGGGCGAAGCCCTTCTTGTTCGACCCGGAGGCTGGAGACGTGGAGGAGATTGCCGGCGCCCCGGTTGTCCACAGAGTCGCTGTGCACGGTGATACATATCTGATGGCCGGTGAGAAAGAGGTTTTCCACTGGCGCCCCGGGGGCGACTTCGTGGCACTGCCGGCGCCGGAGCATCTCTCCGCGGTCTATGGTGTAAGCATATCGCCCGATGGGCGCTATGGCGTGGTGGCTTACGACCTGGATATCCCCCAGGGGCCGCGGGCGGGTGCGATTTGGGCGTACGACCTGGAGGCAGGAACGATTCTGAGGTGGCCAGCAGAGCAGCCCAAAGTGATGTATGGGCTGTGGCTGTTGGGATGGAGCGACCAGCACACAGTGCGGTTCATGACCGGTCAGCGGGGCTTCAACCGGGGCCACACGTGGGTCCTCTCGGACGGCGATCCCACGCAGTCGGACGGGACGGAGTACCGAATGATGGAGAGTGCCTGGAGTAACACAGCCGGGTCCTGGTTCACCTACCGCCGATCGGTTCAGGAAGTCGTTGTGCAGTCCGCCGCACCCGAGAGTCAGGCGATTCGGGTCCACAATAACCCTGTGGGGGTGGATGATCCGAGGGTGCTCCTGAACGGGAGTCTGGGGTTCCGAACTCGGTCGCCGGGGGTGTGGTGGGAAGTGACCCGGGACGGTCAGGTCGTCCGGTGGGACGGGGCAACGGAGTTGTACTGAGGAGGGGGACGGTCACCGCATGCGAGACGAAGGGACCCGCACTTGTGCGGGTCCCTTCAGAGCATTTTGGGGGA
>JARBUG010000045.1 GCA_029239785.1 Symbiobacteriaceae bacterium
GAAGCGTCTACGCAACATCCCTTGTCTGTGGTGACATAAAGAATAACAGTGCATGGGTATGCACTGGCATTCACCAGGGATAGGCTTTGTCAGCAACCTAGAAAGCAGCCGGAGGACCTCCGGCTGCTTTCCTATTTCATCCGCACTCCACGCCTGCCGGGCTACGGCCCCCACCCGGGGGGCCTAGACCCTCTCGGCGTGGGCCGGTCACGCATTGGCCCACGCCTGCCGGGCTACGGCCCCCATTGAGGGGGCCTAGAGAACGTAGCCTTCCTTATCCAGCACCTTCTCCGCAACCTTTCGCTTCAGCGCCACCACGTTCACCGGCGTGTAGCGCAGCAGCCGCTTGATGATGCTCAGCTGCGTCCGCAGCGTGTCGCCTTCTTCCTCGATGGCCGGCATGATGTTCCGGGCGAACATGCCAATCCGCTCAAAGGCCTCCTGGCAGTAGACCGTGGCCATCTCCGGCTTCAGGCCGGGCTTGCCGGCGGCCAGGGCCTTCTGCGCCCGGGCCACGATGCTCTCCATCGCAAAAATCTCAATGGCGATATCGGCCACGCCCAGCAGCAGCTCCTGCTCGTGCTCCAGGGCCAGCTGATACTTCTGCACGCCCAGGCCGGCGAGCATCAGGAAGACCTTCTTGGCCCGGTCGATCATATACCGCTCCTGGGCCAGGGGCTCGCCATCATCCTCGAACGGGGTCAGGCTGGTCAGCTCATCCTGCAGGGCCATCATGGCCGGCATGAGCGGCAGCTCGCCCTTCATGGTGCGGCGGACCAGGGTGCCGGGAATCAGGAGCCGGTTGATCTCGTTGGTGCCTTCAAAGATGCGGTTGATGCGGCTGTCAACGTACGCAGTCGCGACCTCGTACTCGTTCATGTAGCCGTAGCCGCCATGAATCTGGACCGCCTCATCGACCACGAAGTCGAAGGCCTCGGAGCCGAAGACCTTGTTGATGGAGCACTCGACCGCGAACTCCTCGATGCGCTTGCCCGCTTCCTTGATGTCGGTGTTGACGAGGTCAAGGTCGCCGAGGACCACATCCAGCAGGCCGGCGGTGCGGTAGGCCACCGATTCGGTGACAAACGTGCGGATGTTCATATCGGCCAGCTTCTGCTGAATGGCACGGAACGAGGCGATGGGCTTGCCGAACTGGGCGCGGGTCTTGGCGTACTGGGCAGCCACCTCGATCATGTACTTCGATGACCCGCTGGTGGCGGCGCCCAGCTTCCACCGCCCGATGTTCAGGATGTTGAAGGCGATGACGTGGCCCCGCCCGGGCTCGCCGAGCAGGTTCTCCACGGGCACCTTCACATCTTCGAGAATCAGCGTGGCGGTCGAGGAGGCGTGCAGGCCCATCTTATCCTCTTCCGGCCCGACGGAGACGCCTTCATACCCACGCTCCACAATAAACGCAGTGAACTTCTCACCGTCGATCTTCGCGTACACCACGAACACGTCGGCAAAGCCGGAGTTGGTGATCCACTGCTTGGAGCCGTTCAGAATCCAGTACTTGCCATCATCCGACAGACGCGCCGTCGTGCGCGCCCCCAACGCGTCCGAGCCGCTGCCCGGCTCCGTCAGGGCGTAGGCGGCAACCCACTCGCCGCTGGCCAGCTTCGGCAGGTACTTCGCCTTCTGCTCCTTGGTGCCAAAGTAGACGATCGGCAGCGTGCCGATGCCCGTGTGCGCCATAAGCGTGACGGCGAAGGAGCCGCCCCGGGTGAACTCCTCGGAGGAAACCGTGGCCGTCACCTTATCGAGGCCCAGGCCGCCGAACTCCTCGGGAATCTCGAGCGCCAGCAGGCCCAGGTCGCCGGCTTCCTTCATGAGGGGCCGGGAGACGGCCGGCTTGTTCGCCTCGATCTCCTTCAGCTTGCCGTGCACCTTCTTGGCGTAATCCTTCGAGGTCTGCCCGATCATGCGCTGCTCCTCGGTCATATCCTCCGGGGTGAAGACATCGGCCGGATTGGCCGTCTGCAGCAGGAACGACCCACCCTTGATCTTCGCTTTCACATCCGCCATCGGTCGAAACCTCCCTATTTCACGAACTCCAGGACACCCGCCGCCCCCATGCCGCCGCCAACACACATCGTCACCAGGCCGTACTTGGCCTTCCGCCGCATCGCTTCATGGATGATGGAGACCGTCAGCCGGGCGCCCGAGCAGCCCAGGGGATGGCCCAGGGCGATGGCGCCGCCGTTGACGTTCACCTTCTCCATGTCGAATCCGAGCGTCCGGCAGACCGCCAGCGACTGCGACGCAAACGCCTCGTTCAGCTCGATCAGGTCGATCTGATCCAGCGTGACCCCGGCGATCTTCAGCGCCTTGGGCACAGCCGCCACCGGGCCGATGCCCATCACATCCGGATCGACGCCCCCCACGGCGAAGGACCGGAAGTAGGCCAGGGGCTTTACGCCCATCTCTTCGGCCTTTTCAGCGCTCATGACGACCACGGCGGCAGCGCCGTCGGTGATCGGGCTGGAGTTGCCGGCGGTCACGTTGCCCTTGGCAGCAAAGACAGGCCGCAGCTTCGCCAGCGCTTCCGCCGACGTATCCTTACGCACGCACTCATCGGTGTCGTGAACGAACTCCCGCTCAACCGCCTTCTTGCCGTCGAACGTAACGTCCTTCACCTTGACCGGCACGATCTCATCCTTGAAAAGGCCGGCCTCAATCGCCGCCGCCGCCCGCTGGTGCGACCGCAGGGCGAAGGCATCGCAGTCGGCACGGCTCACGTCGTACCGGGCGCAAACGTTCTCGGCCGTGTGACCCATGGAGATGTAGATCTCCGGGTAGGTCTCCACCAGCTCGGGATGGGGCCGGGGCACGTGGCCGCCCATGGGCACCCGGCTCATCGACTCGACGCCGCCGGCCACAACCACGTCAGCACTCCCCGCCTGGATGTACTGCGCGGCGATGGCGATGGCGTTCAGGCCGCTGGAGCAGAACCGGTTGATGGTGAACCCGGGGACGGACGTGGGCAGCCCAGCCCGCACCGCCGCGATGCGGCCCAGGTTGAGGCCCTGTTCGCCTTCGGGGAAGGCGCAGCCCATGACCACATCTTCCACCATGTCGGGCTTCAGCTGCGGAACACGGGCCACCGCTTCACGAATCACGGTCGCCGCCATATCTTCGGGACGGAAAGACTTGAGGGTACCCTTGGGCGCCTTGCCCTGGGCCAGGCGGGCGGCGCTGACGATCACAACTTCACGCATGATTTTCGCCCACCTCCCTTAGTTGCGCAGGGGCTTGCCGGTCTTGAGAATGTAGGCCATGCGCTCCTGCGACTTCTTTTCGCCGCAGAGGCTCAGGAACGCCTCACGCTCCAGGTCCAGCAGGTATTGCTCGGTGACGTAGGTGCCGCCGGCGACCTTGCCGCCCGTCAGCACGTAGGCCAGCTTCTTGCCGATGTGGCAATCGTACTCGGAGGCCCAGCCGCTGAGCTTCATGTTGTACAGGCCCAGCTCCAGCACCGCCCGGCCCGCCGGGCCAACCACGGGGATGAGCGCCGGGGTCGGGGCCTTGTAGCCCTGCTGCGTCAGCGCCAGCACGGTCTGCTTCGCTTCGTACAGCTGATGATCACGGTTGACGACGATGCGGTCCGTCTTCTTCAGGTAGCCGAGGGTGCGGGCTTCTACGGCGCTGGTGCCGACCTTCGCCATGCCGATCGTCTCAAAGACCTTGTTGACGATGGGCTGCAGGTCGAGGCCGGTGCCGGCGGCCATCTGGGCAGCGCCGCCCATGCCGCCGCCGCTGGCGGGCAGGCCCTCCAGCGCCCGGACGAGCATCTCCTTGTTGCCGCAGCCGCCGGGGATCAGGCCGGCGCCCACTTCAACCAGGCCGATGTAGCTCTCCGCCGCTGCGACGATCACGTCAGCCGCCGCCGACAGCTCGAAGCCGCCGCCGAGGGTGAGGCCGTACGGGGCCGAGACCACGGGCTTGGGGGCGTACTTGAGGCCCATCATGGCGGTCTGGAACTGGCGGATGATGACGTCCAGTTCATCCCACTCTTCGTCCTGGGCTTCCATCAGGATCATCATCAGATTGGCGCCCACGCAGAAGTTCTCGGTCTGGGCGCCGATGACCAGGCCCTGCCACTTGTCGTCCTTGTTCAGCAGGTCGCCCGCTGCCTTCACCATCGAGATGACGTCCGGGCCGATGGCCGTCTTGGGGGCGTGGGTTTCGAGCAGGAGCACGCCGTCGCCCATATCGATGAGGCTGGCGCCCTTGTTCGCCTTGACGACCCGATTCTGGGCGCGCAGGGCGTTGATGTCGATGATGCGCTCGTTCGCGGGCACCGGGCGGTACTCACCCTTGAGGAAGTGGTAGGTCGTTTCAGGCTCCCGCTTGTAGAAGCCGCCGGCCTCGGCCGCGGCCTTGACGAAGGCGGGCACAGCCTCGCCCTCGGCCTCCATGCGGGCGACCGACTTGGCAACGCCGATGGCATCCCAGACTTCGAAGGGGCCGAGGTCCCAGTTGAAGCCCCACTTCATGGCGTTGTCGACGGCGACCACGTCGTCGGCGATTTCGCCCAGCTTGTTGGCACTGTAGAGGAGCGTGGTCTTCAGGACCTGCCAGAGGAACTTGCCTGCCCGGTCCTCCGCGTATGTGAGGGTGCGGAGGCGTGCTTTCAGGTCGGTGAGTTGCTTCGCAGCCTCCAGGGAGGGGAAGTTGCCCTTCTTGCGGGGGCGGTACTCGAGGGAGTTCAGGTCAAGCGTGAGGATCGCGTCGCCGTCCTTCTTGAAGAAGCCCTGGCCGGACTTCTGGCCAAGCCAGCCCCGCTTCACCATTTCGGTGAGCGAGTCGGGAACCGTGAAGACGGCCGCTTCCTGCGCGTCGGTGATGGTCGCCTTGCAGTTGTTGGCCACGTGGACGAAGGTGTCGAGGCCGACCACGTCCAGGGTGCGGAAGGTGGCCGACTTGGGGCGCCCGATGATGGGGCCGGTGAGGGAGTCGACTTCGTCGGCGCCCAGTTCCATCTGCTGCATCACCTGCAGCGTCACCATCATGCCGTAGGTGCCGATGCGGTTGGCGATGAAGTTCGGGGTGTCCTTGGCGAGGACGACGCCCTTGCCCAGGGTGCGCTCGGCGAAGTCGGTCATGAAGGCGACGATGGCCGGGTCGGTTTCAGGCAGGGGGATCAGTTCCAGGAGCTTCATGTACCGGGGCGGGTTGAAGAAGTGGGTGCCCAGGAAGTGGCTCCGGAACTCGGCGGGCAGGCCTTCGGACATCTTGTCGATGGAGATGCCGGAGGTGTTAGAGGAGACGATGGTGCCGGGCTTCCAGAAGAGGGAGACCTTCTTCCAGAGGTCCTGCTTGACGGCCAGGTTTTCGACGATGGCTTCGACGACCCAGTCGCAGGTCGCGACCTGCGCGAGGTCGTCTTCGAAGTTGCCGGGGGTGATGAGTTCGACGGCTTCTTTGGTGAAGAGCGGGGAGGGTTTGAGGGTGTTGAGCTTCTGGATGCCGCCGAGCGCGAAACGGTTGCGAACGGCCTTGGATTCGAGGGTGAGGCCTTTCTTGGCCTCGTCCGGGGTCAGTTCCCTGGGCACGATGTCCAGGAGCAGGGTCGGAATGCCGACGTTGGCCAGGTGCCCAGCTATCTGGGCGCCCATGACGCCTGCGCCGAGCACTGCCACTTTGCGGATCGCCTTGGGCATGTTGCAGTCTCGCCTCCTCTTTGCGGGTGTTCTCTCTGTGCTTGCCTTCTTCCCAGGATGACGTCGCCTTTTCGTGGGCAACTCTACTCCCCGGGGGCTGGGGAACGGGGACTAATGCTGCACTTTAAGCGAGGCCGGTGTCGGGAACCGTGATTTGCGACCCAGTCAGGTAGCGCACCGCCCGACACCGGCCAAGTCGGGTAGGCATAAGTCCCCGTAACCCCAGTCCCCCGAACGTCGCACGAGTTGCCCCCGAAAGGCTCCTCGCCCGCCTGTGGGGCCGCCCAGGCGAGCAGCCCCACGCCGCGGCGGGCCGGACTTCCCCAGCCCGGGGTCCGCAACGGCAGGGCCCGGCGATGCGGCGCCCGGGCTTTTCTTAACGTAACTAGGTGGGCTCACGTAGCGCCCAGTCCCCCCTACCCAGCCCGTCACAAAAAGGATTGGCGGGGACGGTGGCCTGGTTGTGCCGGCGCGAGACCTGGAAGGTGGCGCCGTGTGGGGTGGCCCTGAAGCCCGCCGACGGTTCCCCCATCGGCGGACCAGACTTGACGGCGTACCCCCTTAGCGAACCTCCGGGGCTCAGGGCTGCCCCATTCGGCGACGCCGCGCCCGATACAGGACCCTACCGCCCCAGCAGCGCCTTGAACTCCGCCGTCAACAGCGGTACCACCTCAAACAGGTCCCCCACAATCCCATAGTCCGCCACCTTGAAAATCGGCGCCTCCGGATCCTTATTTACCGCCACAATCACCTTCGACGCACTCATACCGGCCAGGTGCTGAATCGCACCCGAAATCCCGCACGCAATATACAGATCCGGCGTCACCGTCTTGCCCGTCTGCCCGACCTGCAAGGCATAATCGCAATACCCCGCATCTGCAGCCGCCCGGGAAGCGCCCACACCGGCGCCCAGCACCTCAGCCAACTCATAGAGCGGCTTGAACCCATCGGCGCTCTTCACGCCCCGGCCGCCGGAGACCACAATCTTCGCCGACGCCAGATCCACCCCACCGGTCGACTTCCGCACGACCTCGCGAATCACCGTCCGCAGATCCGCCGCAGGCGCCGCAACCTCGGTCACTTCGCCGGCCCGGCCGGCTTCCGCCGCGAGCGCTGCCACGTTGTTCGGCCGAATCGTCGCAACAGCCATGCCCTGCTTGATCACCTGGGTCGCAAAGGCCTTACCGGCGTAGATGGGCCGGGTAAAGACCAGGTTCCCATCCGCCACCTTCACATCGACGGCATCCGACACCATGCCCGCGGCATTTCGCTGGGCGAACCGGGGCGCCAAATCACGGCCCAGGCCGGTGTGCCCCAGGAAGACCACATCCGGCTTCACTTCCAGCGCCACGTTGTGCAGGGCGCCCACCCACGCCTCCGGCGTGTAGTTCGCCAGATGCTCACCCTTCACCACAACGACCCGGTCAGCGCCATGCTCAACCAGGGCCGAGGCAAAATCCGCAGAAGCGCCGATCAAAGCAGCGGTAACCGAACCGCCCTCAGCCACCGCCCGCCCGGCGGCGATGCACTCAAACGACACCGGCCGGAGCGCCCCGCCCCGGACCTCAGCCAGCACAAGAACGTTGCGTGCCATATTGCTTCAGCCCTCCTTATACAACCTTGGCTTCGCCGCGCAGGAGCTGCACCAACTGCTGCGCCTGCTCAGCGGGAGAGCCCTTGATCATCGTGTTGCGCCGGTTCTGCTGCGCCTGGAAGACCGACTGAACCACCGTCGCAGCCGCCACGGGAGCAGCCGGAGTCACCCGGGCAATCGTCTTCCGCTTCGCCTTCATAATGCCGGGCACGCTGGGATACCGGGGCTCATTCAAGCCCTGCTGCGCCGTCACCAGCGTCGGAAGCGTCACCTCAAGCACCTCGGTGTCGCCCTCGGCATCCCGGTGGACGACCGCCTTCCCGTCGCCAACCTCCAGCTTGAGCGCCGCCGCCACGTGCGGCAGACCGAGAACCTCCGCAAACCGCAGGGCGACCTGGCCCGCACCGGAATCAACCGACACGTTGCCCGCCAGCACGATATCCCACTGCTTCGCCGAAGCCCACTCCGCCAGCGCATGCGCCACCGTCAGCTCATCTGCCCCCGCCGGCGCTTCGACAAGCACCGCCTCATCGGCGCCCATGGCCAGCGCCCGGCGCAGCGCCTCCTCCACCCGGTCCGTCCCCACGGAAACCACCGTCACGGCGCCCCCCTGGGCTTCCCGAAGCTTCAGAGCTTCCTCCACTGCGTACTCGTCGTAGGGGTTGATGACCAGCGTCACATCATCATCAACGACGTGACCGTCCTTGACCGTGATTTTCGCTTCCGTGTCAAACGTCTGTTTGAGCAGTACAAGAATCTCCATACCTCTGCGTTCCTCCTTGTCCTGACTGACACACGCCGCCGGTAACCAGCCGATACGTCGGCTCCGCCATCGCCTCCAAATCAAACTGGAAGCCAGACATCACCCAGGCCGTCACCGTTTGATCGAGGGTCCCAAAAACCAGGTTGCGAATCTGCTTGGGGTCAACCGCCGGCAGGAAAACGCCGGTCTGCTGCCCCTCCTCGATAATCTCGTCGATGACCTGAAAGTAGCCCTTCATGATCTGGCTGATCTCACGCTGCACGTCGGTTTCGGCCTGGCGCATTTCGATCTGCGTCACCACC
The DNA here is from genome assembly GCA_029239785.1 of Symbiobacteriaceae bacterium. Taxonomy (GTDB): domain Bacteria; phylum Bacillota; class Sulfobacillia; order Symbiobacteriales; family Symbiobacteriaceae; genus JARBUG01. The sequence goes on from JARBUG010000045.1 coordinate 8,323, forward strand.
GCCAGTTCCCGGTGCGCCGACAACGACTTCAAATGCTGCCAGATGAACCAGCGCAGCTTCTCCGCCGGGTCGGCCGACTCCGTCCGATTGCCGCGGGCCTGCTCGATCAGCACGCCCAACCGGTCACGAAAGAGGCTCACCAGCAAGTCGGGCTTATTCTTGAAGTAGAGATAGACCGTGCCAGCCGCCACCCCGGCCTCCGCTGCGATGCGGGAGATCTGGGCGCCCTGGTACCCCTGCCTGGCGATCACGGCCTGGGCCGCATCCAATATGGCTGCGAATTTATCGCCGGATTTGGTCGCCAAGCCTAGCCCACCTCCTTGGCGAGCGGTTGCTGCTTCGCCTTCTCCTCCTCCACCAGCAGCCGGCGGATTACCTTGCCGGCCAGCGACTTGGGCAGTTCGGTCCGGAACTCGATCTTGCGGGGTACCTTGAAGGCGGCCAGGTTCTGGCGGCAGAACTCCTTCAGCTCCGCTTCGTCCAGCGTGTACCCTTCCTTCGGGACGATGTAGGCCTTCACCGTCTCGCCCCGGTACTCATCGGGCACGCCGGCGACCACCGCTTCCTTCACGCCCCGATGCATGAACAGAACCTCTTCGACTTCGCGGGGGTAGATATTAAACCCACCGGCGATGATGATGTCTTTCTTGCGATCGACGATGTAAAAATAACCGTCCTCATCCATACGCGCCATGTCGCCGGTATAGAGCCATCCGTCACGCAAGGTCTCGGCGGTGGCGTCGGGGCGGTTCCAATAGCCCTGCATCACCTGCGGGCCCCGAATGATCAGCTCGCCGACCCCGCCCACAGGCACGCTTTCGCCCGTCTCCGGGTTGATGATGCGCGCCTCGGTATCGGGCCAGGGCAACCCGATGGAGCCCTCCTTCCGCCCCTCCCACAGGGGGTTGGCGTGGGTCACCGGACTGGCCTCGGTCAGGCCGTAGCCCTCCACCAACCGGCCGCCGGTCAGCTTTTCGAAGGTCTGCTGCACTTCCAGCGGCAGCGAAGCCGCCCCGGAAATGCACGCATCGATGGAGTCAAGCTTGAACTTCTCCACCCCGGGCAGATGGTTGAGCGCCACGTACATGGTCGGCGCACCGGGAAAAATCGAGGGCCGATGCTTCTGAATCAGCTTGACGGCCTCTTTCGCCTCGAACTTCGGCTCCACCACCATGGTGCCGGCCATATGAACGGAGAAGTTCATCACCGTTGTCATGCCGTAGACGTGGAAGAACGGCAGGGCCGCCAACGTCCGCAGCCCCTGGCCGCGCTGATATTTGTAGAGCCAGGCCGCCGTCTGGCGGACGTTGGCCATGAGGTTGGCGTGGGTCAGCATGCAGCCCTTGGCCAGCCCCGTGGTGGCGCCGGTGTATTGGAGCAGGGCCAGGTCTTTCTTCGGATCGACCTTGACGGGCTCCGCCAGCGGCGCGTGCGCCAGCAGGTCCGACCACCGCTGGACGTTGCCGCCGTAGGTGATATTAGGGGCCTTCAGCTTCCGCCGGGCCACAAAGGCCGTCAGGCCGGGCATGTATTCAGGCAAGCCGGTGAAGATCGCCTTATCCAGGCAGACGCCAAAGAGACGGGGATAAAGCAAATCCAGCGTAATGATCAGCGCTGCGCCGCTGTCACTCATCTGGTGGGCCAGTTCGCGGCGGGTGTACATGGGGTTGATCTGCGTGACGACTGCCCCGGCCATCAAAGCGCCGTAATAGGCGATAATCGCCTGCGGGCAGTTGGGCAGCATGAGCGCCACCCGATCGCCCGGCCTGATGCCCTGCGCCTGGAGCCCGGCGGCCAGGCGGCGGGCCTGGTCACGCACTTCCCGGTAGGTCAACTGCGCTCCGTAATAGATGGTTGCGATTGTGTCACCATGCTGGTCAGCAGCCCGCTCCAGCAGCGCATAGAGCGGTTCATCCGGATACTCAAGCGCCGACGGCACCTGCGCCGGATAGGCGCGGAGCCACGGCTTCGCATCGTAGGCCCCTACAGTCACAGCGGTTCCCCCTTCCCCCCTGACACCCTCGCCTGCATGGCTCGGGATACCTCCCGCGCCGCCCCTCGGCGCGAGTCCGTTCCAAATGAGTACGAACTATCTATATGTACAAGACCCGAACTGAATGAACAGCCATTCAGCACCCACTCTATTCGCACTATATGCGGCGTAGTCCTTCTTTTCCCGCAAAGGTTACAAGTTATTATTCTCACATGTCCGAAATGTCCAGGAACTGTTATTCCGTCGGAAGGAATTCTCAAACTAGCGTCAAATATATTGACATCTTATCTATAGAAGTTGGGGGAATGTAGGGTGACGATGCGGTATCCTTTGACAGTCAGGAACCTGTTGGAGCGGTCCCGGACGATGTTTGCCCACAAGGAGATCGTCAGCCGTATGCCGACTGGTGTGGTCCGGCACACCTATGGCCAGTATTACGGGCGGGTCTCGCAGCTGGCCCACGCCCTCACCGACCTGGGAGTCGGGCGGGGTGACCGGGTCGCCACCTTCGCCTGGAACCACCACCGCCACCTGGAGGCCTACTTCGCAGTGCCCTGCATGGGCGCCGTCCTGCACACGGTCAACATCCGGCTGCCGGCGGAACACATCATCCACATCCTCAACCACGCCGAAGACAAGGTCCTGCTGGTCGATGAGGACCTGCTGCCCGCCATCCTCCCGCTGCGCGACCAGTTCAAGACCGTCGAGCAGATCATCGTCATGGCCGACCACCCGCTGACCGCCGAGAACGTCGTCGACTACGAGACGCTGATCAGCGGGCGCCCCACCACCTTCGCCTGGCCGGAGGATATCGACGAGTGGGAGCCGGCAGGCATGTGCTACACCAGCGCCACCACGGGCAATCCCAAGGCTGTGCTCTACGCCCACCGGGCGATCTTCCTGCACAGCATGCTGCTCTGTATGGCCGACACCCTGGGCCTCTCCGAGAGTGACACCGTGCTGCCCGTGGTGCCCATGTTCCATGTCAACGCGTGGGGCCTGCCCTTCGCCGCCGTCTGGATGGGCACCAAGCAGGTGCTGCCCGGCGCCCGCCCCCACCCGGCCGATATCGCCCAGCTGCTGCAGGACGAGAAGGTCACGATTACGGCCGGCGTGCCCACTGTGTGGTTGGGCCTGCTCCAAGTGCTGGAGAAGGGCGACTACGACCTCTCCGCCCTCCGGGCCATCGCCTGTGGCGGGTCGGCCGTGCCCCGGGCCCTGGCCGAGGCCTACCGCAAGAAGCTCGGCCTGCCGATTCTGCATGCCTACGGCATGACCGAGGCGGCCCCGCTCACCCACGTGGCCCGGCTCAAGAGCCACCTGACCATCCTCCCGCCTGATGCCCAGCAGGACATCTACGACAAGCAGGGCCTGCTGGTGCCCGGCCTGGAGATGAAGATTCTCGACCAAGCCGGCAACGAGGTCCCCTGGGATGGCAAGACCTTTGGCGAGGTCGTGATGCGGGGGCCATGGATTGCCGCCGAGTACTACAAGGACGACCGCTCCAGCGATACCTTCTACGATGGCTGGTACCACACCGGCGACATTGGCATTGTGGACCAGGAGGGCTATCTGAAGCTGGTTGACCGGGCGAAGGACGTGATCAAGTCTGGCGGCGAGTGGATTTCGTCGGTCGACCTGGAGAATGCGATTATGGCCTTCCCGGGGGTGGCCGAGGCAGCGGTGATTGCCTGCCCGCACACCGTGTGGGATGAGCGCCCCCTGGCCTGCGTGGTGCCCAAGGCCGATGCGAAGGGCGCCCTGCATAAGGAAGCGATTCTGGAGTTCCTGCGGAACCGGTTCCCGCATTACTGGGTCCCGGACGATGCCGTCTTCCTGGATGAGTTGCCCAAGACGGGCACCGGGAAGTTTGATAAGAAGGTACTGCGGGGCAAGTTCCAGGGCCATTACATGGCTGGCTAAGGGCATAAAAAGAGGAAGGGGCTCGTTCCCTTCCTCCTTTTTTCTTTCGCCACGGATTTCACGGATTCTACGGATGTGGGTGTGCGTCAGGATGCGCCGACTGCTGACTGGACTCGTCCTCATGCTGCTGATGACGGCTTGTAGCTCAACGCAGGTGCCAACTCCCAAACAGGTCGACTCTAACAGTGTGGAGGTTCGGGTAAGGGAAGGAAGCGCTCCATTTCCCGATACCTGCTCGCCAGAGGATGTTCGCGACGACGTCACCGCAGGCAGCTGGCATGGCGGCATCGACATCGTCTACACCATCGGGCGAACTGCCCGGGACCTGCCCGGGCTCACGAGTGCGGACGGCAAGGGCGTCGTTGACTGCAAGAATAAGACGATCGCGGTCTGGAGCATGGGGGCACAGCTCATCCTCGACTGACTGGACAGGAGGTACAGGTGAACAGGAAGAGGTTTATCATCACAACCGACCCTGGTTCTTCTAGGCCCATCGGAACGCGGTCATCATGACCGACTCCCAGGAACTCTTCAAGACACTGGGTGCCGCCCTTGCCGATTAGCCAGCAGGGGCGGGCGAAAACCAGTAAATTACGCCTACGCAGCGGGCGGGCCTCGATGGCCCGCCCGCTGCGCCCTGTCAAACCTGGTGGGTGGTGCCACCCCCGGCGGTCGGGTCTGGTCGGGGGTTGAGGAGCCTCGGGGCGTTAGTTGAAAATCCTGGCGGCAGCCAGGATTATTCCTATGTATAAGCCGCCCCGCCGCCACGACGCCCCCGGCCGGACCCGACCGCCGCACGTGATCACCCACAAAAAAGGGCCGCCAGCTAACTGCCGGCGGCCTTCACTATTACGGCATCCTACCACTGATCAACGAGTTCGGACAGACCGTGGTACACTCCCGGCAACTCTGGCACCGCCCCAGGTCCAGGTGCCAAATCCGATCCTGATACGTCAGCGCCCCGGTCGGGCAAATATCCACGCAACGAAGGCATAAACCGCATGGACGAATCTCCTCGTCGGCAGTGCTTTCAAGCATCGGGGGCCGGCGCACGGACACCTGCATGCGGTTCACCTCCGCTTTTCTCAGCTTATTCTCAGGTTACCACACCCGCCGCCCGCGAGAAATCGGCGAAAAGGTCCATGAATGGCCTAGGTTCCAGAACCCAATGCGCTTAGACCATTGAAAAACAGCGGGCCTGCAAAGGCCCGCTGCTGTTGTATATCTACAAAGAAATGAGCGCTGTCCGCCGTGCGACCACCGGGTGCTGCCGGTTCAGCGAGAAGCCGTTCTCGCCTTCAGGCGTGGAACTGTGGGCCAGAATCTGATGATTGATCAGGATCTGAAGCCACTCGTGGCAGTCTGGCTCCATAACACCCACCGCTTCGGCCAGTGCGATTTCCACCTGGCTGCGTGACACCACATCGCGCCCCGAGTACAACGCCAGGAGCGCATCGAGCACGCCGTCACGGTGACCCAGCACATCCAGCACGACCGGGTTGTCGAGCTGCACGTAGGCGCCCGTGGTGGGCCGGCTGCCAAACTGGTTTGGCTGCTGCCGGATGATGATGACGCCCGACTCATTCGCGACCCGAATCGCCCGCTCCATCTCTTTCTGGCCGTAGATGGTGAGCTGCTGGCGCAGCAGGCCCATGGACATCCACTGGTAGCCGGTGCGGGTGAGGTAATGGTCCATGTGAATGATCAGCCGGCGCAGCATGGGGGTATGATCTTCGCCTGGCACTACCTGCTGCACGAGCGCATGCTCCTCAGACAGGTAGAGCGCCGACGTGGGGAACTCGGGATTCTTGGGGTTTTCCTTGCGCTCGAGGCGCAGGATGCCCTCGGCTACGCACAGGTCGATCCAGGCGCGGCGCTCGGGCTCGCCCGCAGTGCCCTGAGGCATGATGGGGTCGCTGGCCAGGGCCTTGTCGAGCAGCCCATAGGCAACCCAACTGGCGCCCGGCATGGAACCGAGAATTTGCCGCATGTGCAGCACGACCCGCGAAAGGGAGCGCAGGGTATGCGTGACCGTCGGGTTCTCCTTTTTGAGGAGCACGAAGGTTGTTTCGGTACCTGGCCGCTTGGGGTTGGGCTGCTTCTTGGTTTCTAAAATGCCCTCTTCGAGGCAACGCACAATAAGAAGCCGGCGCTGCTCGCTGTCTTCCCCGAACAGGTTCGAGGTGGACATTTCATGCATGAGAGTAAGGAAGGGGACCTGTACCCACCCGCGCCCCAACATAACGCTTTCGCTCCGGACGATAAGCGCCCGGGTCGGGGTGTCCTTCGAGGGGGGGCCGTCGGGCCGGATTGGTCGCGGGGCGGTGCTTTCGCCGTTTGCAGCAGGGGCGGGCACGACGCCGTGGTCGGCCAGCAGGGTCTGGATGTTAACAATTTCGGCCACCCGCGCGGCAAGGCGGGTGCTGATGGAACCTTCGACGCCCCAGACCACAACCCGCTTTTGCTCCTGCTGGAGCATGCGAATGACGTGGACAAAGTCGCCGTCGCCGGTCACTAGAATGAAGGTGTCGGCGTCGCGGCTGGGGATGCGGAGCGATTCCTGAATGTCAAGGCTCATGACCAGGTCGGCATTGTCCTTGCGACCGCCCTCTACATACTCAGGCTTGATGTCGTGCCGGTCGAAAACCGACATGGCCTCGGGGAAGATGTCCCACGGTGCGTAGGCCCGGGCATAGGTAACCTCGCCGAACCGATTCGCCTCAGCTTTGAAAATCTCTGCCAGTTGTTTATGAGTTGTGTTGATGTTCTGGCCGCGCAATGACTTGAAGACGTTTTCATAATCGATAAAAAGTGCACAGGTCGCCACCGATCATGACCTCCATCTAGGTTTACCCACGCTTTGATACCAGGACTTTCATTTTCGTGACGAAACTCAGACGAGGTTACCCAATTGCCGCATTACTGGTAGCCGTGCCAATGCCTATTCGGTACTAGATGCGGTTTTACCTGTTGGATAAGTCACCAAAATGACGTGGATTTCACGCGAATGCAGTGGTACCACAGCACACTGTAACTAGTACGCACTACGCCCGTGAGGATGACCACGGTGAATGAGAATCGCTTTCAACCTTCGTAACATGCATACGACTGATTCTCATTGGCATCATCTATGTCCTGCGTGATCTAAATCACATACGTCCCTACTTTGTTGACCCTAGAAATGAGCACAAAACATAACGCCATGTCGCCAACCGGAAGTTAGCAACATCGCCGGATAGAGTCGCTATGCCCTGACCTGTTATTCTAATGCCAGAGCCGGTTACAAAAACGTAATGACTTCGGTAACGATTCCGGTTCGCAATAACAACGGTATCATTCATTTTAAGGAGGTCTTCTTTCATGGAGTTCTTCAAGGGCGCTAAGGGTAGCTGGATCTGGCTCGTTATCCGTCTGTATCTCGGTTACCAGTGGCTCAACGCCGGTTGGCACAAGGTCACCGGTGAGACCCCGTTCAGCGCCGCCGGTATGATCAAGGGCGCCATCGCCAAGGCTGTTCCCGCCTCCCCCGGTGCCAAGCCCGTCGTTCAGGGCTGGTGGGCCAACTTCCTGGATAGCTTTGCTCTTCCCAACATCAGCCTCTTCAACTTCATGGTTCAGTACGGTGAAGTCCTCGTCGGCCTGGCCCTGATCATCGGCTTCGCCACCATCTTCGCCGCCACCATGGGCGCTCTGATGAACTTCGCCTTCCTCATGAGCGGCACCGTCAGCACCAACCCGAACCTCTTCGCTCTCTCCTTCATTCTCGTGGCTGCTGGTGGCGCTTACGCCGGCTACCTGGGCGTCGACTACTGGTTCCGCCCCTGGTTCCGCAGCAAGCTGGGCTTCCTCTTCGATGATGCTAAGGCCAAGGCGAACGCCGCAGCCTAAGTCAGCTTTCTAAATAAAGTCACAGGCGCCCTGACCGGCAACGGTCAGGGCGCCTGTGCGTCTATCGGTAACGATCGACCCGGAACCGGAAGAGTTCAACCCCCGCTTCGCCCGGCGGCAGGCCGGACTTCTGCGTGGCAATGCTGAGTTGCTCCTCCGCCGTGTCGACTCCGGGCAGGTCGGGCAGCAAGAGCCCGGTGTGCCGCCCTTTCCGGACGATGACTCCGTATCGGGCCGGGTCGAGGTCCGCCAGGCCGCACGGTTCAGCCGGGTGCAGCACGTCGACCGAGTAGTCGAGGAAGGGCAGTTCCTCATCTTCCACCGGGCCGAACCGAGGGTCGCCGGTGCCTGCCATAATGGCGTTCTTCACCACTTCCAGCGCCAGGGATGGCTCTGTTGGCTCCGTGGTGCCCATGCAGCCCCGCAGTTCGCCGTCCAGCTTCAGCGATACGAAGACGCCCGCTTGCTCCGGCAGCCCGCGGGGGAACTGGACCGGCGCCGTGCCCTCGTGCGGAGCGCCGGCCGAACAGTCCAGTTGGAGGCCGGTCTCTACATAGTGTTCTAGGGCAGCCCGGGCCAGCTTCACCAACGGGTGGGCCTGCTCCCGTCGCCGCTCCACCCGCTCCCGGCGGTCTTTTTCCAGGCCGGCCCGCAGGCGGCGCCCGGCATCTTCCGCCCCGGGCAACATGGGCACCACGGCATACCCGACCCCGAACGGGCCTTCATACGACAGTACCGTCGGGTGGACATGAATGCCGTCGAGCGTGCCCGCCAGCATCATCATCGGGCGGAGACCGCATTCACCCGCCTTTTCGCACAGGTCATGGTCGAGCCGGAACAGGTGGCCCAGGTCACCGCGCCCCAGCGCCTCCACGACCTCCCGGTCGAACTGGTGGGCGTCCGGGCAGTAGCCGGCGGGTGCATCGGGCGTCAGCCGGTGCGACAGGTCGCCGCTGGCCAACACCGCAATGCGCCGATCAGACCGATCGATTGCTTCCTGAAGCGCCTGGCCAAAGGCGTACAGTTGGACGGGCGGCAGCATGCCCATGGCGATGGGCAGAATCTTCCCCTGCCAGCCCGCCTGCTGCACAAAGTAGAGCGGCACCATGGTGCCATGATCGAGCCGTTCTGCCCGCCACTCTGGCGCCCATTCGTCTGTAACAGGCGCCACCGGCAGGCCCTGCTGGCGGGCCGAGTCGATGACCAGGGCAGCCAGGTTCCGGTCAATGGGCAAGTCAAAGGTGACCTCACGCGCCCCAAAGGCACCGAAGTCACCCTGTATCGCATCGAGCATATGAACGGCAATGGCATCGCTGAACACCGGTCCGTGCGGCGAGATAATCACCACGGTTTCGGGGTGCAGCGCTGCCAGTTCGGTGGCGACCTGCTCCATGGCCGTGTGGGTCGCACGTACCCGCCCGACCTCCTCGCCGCCCACAGCCGGAATCAGCAGGGGCGGATGGGGTACCAGCGCCGTATACACCAATTCCTGCATACAAAGAGCACCTCACTCAGGGACGTCCCGGTTAGGATGCCCTCATGGGCGGGCGGCTCAATCACCCAGCCACGGTCCAAATGCGGTTCTTGCCCGTCCGTTTGGCGTTGTACATCGCCTGTTCGGAGGCCCGCACCGCTTTGTGCGGCCCTAATTCCGCATCGACCTCGGTCACCCCGCAGGAGACCGACACATAGATCCGCCGGCCGTTCATCAACTCGACCGGTGTTTCGGAGATTGTTATACGAATGCGCTCCAGCCGGGTAGAAGCCTCCGGCAGGGTCAGGCCGCCAAAGAGCACGACAAACTCGTCGCCGCCCAGGCGGACCACCGTATCCTCGGGGCGCCCCCATGCCTGAAGCGACCGGGCGATGTGCCTGATGACCTGGTCGCCGGCCTCATACCCGTGGCGCTCGTTAATGCTGCGCAGACCGTCACCGTCCAGGAACGCGACCGACAGTGGGGCGTTCCAGCCGTTGCGCTCCAACTGCTCAAGCAGCCCACGCAAATAGTGCCCGCTGCCCAGGCCGGTCTGGGCATCGGTCGCCAGCGACGCTTCGCTGACGGGGCGCTGCTGAACAGCCGCCACTGCGTGCCCGGTCAGTGCGCCAAAGACCTTCAGCACCTTCAGGTCGGGCCGACCGAACCGGCTCTCGCCCCGGCCCAACACCTCGATTACACCCATAACCTTCCCGCCCGCGGTGATGGGCGAAACCATCACCGAGACGGGGCCGTGAAACACGTCCCCGAACGCCCAGCGCGGATCGCGGCGTGCATCGGGCACCGTGGCGCCCTGATTGGTCATGGCCGCCCACCCGACGATGCCCCGGGTCAGCGGCAAGGACGGTTCTGCCCGGCTGAGCGCCAGGAACTCCTGACCCGTCTGCGCCCCGCCGCTCCAGGCCAGTTGGAGTTGGCAGTCGCTCTCGTCGAGGAGATAGATTTGAACCGCATCGGCTGACCAGAAATCGGCCGCCTGCTCCCCCGCCCGGTGCAGGATTACCGGCTGCTCGGTGATCTGGTGCAGGAGGCGGGCCTCCAGCAGCAACTCCATGGGATCGCGATGGACCGGCGACTCCGGGCGTTCGGCCTCTTCCACCAGGGGCCACGCCGCCATATCACCGGCGAGAGCGGTGCCGGTGGGTGCATCCTGGAGGGCCAGCACCCATGGCTCGCCCTTCGCCAACGCCTGCTCCACAACCCGCTCAAACGCCTGTACCACTTCTGGATGGAACTGCGTGCCGCTGCAGCGACGCAGTTCGCCCACGGCCGACGCCAGGCTGCGGGGCGCCCGGTAAATGCGCCGGGTCGTCATCGTATCAAAGGAGTCGGACAGGTTGAGAATGGCCGCGCCCAGGGGAATCTCTTCGCCCTTCAGGCCGTCCGGGTAACCGGTCCCATCGTACTTTTCATGATGATGCCGCACCAACGGCACCAGGCCGCGCAGGTGCGACGCCTGCGCCAGAATGTTGCCGCCGATGGAGGCATGCGTTTGGATCAGCAGCCATTCTTCGGCGGACAGTGGCCCCGGCTTCTGCAGGACCTGGTCGGGAATGGCGATCTTCCCGATGTCATGGAGCAGGCCGGCCAGTTCGATGCGCCGGACCTCGACCGGGTCCAGGTTCATCTCCCGCGCCAGGGAGCGGGCGTAAAACGACACGTTAGTCGAATGATGGCGTGTGTAGTGGTCTTTGGCGTCCACTGTGGCAGCCAGCACGCGCACTGTCGAAAGTTCTACGCTGCCGAACTTGCCTTCAATCGTCTCATGCACCAACGCCCCGATTTGGCGGGCCAGTGACTGCACAAAGCCGATATCATCATCGCCAAATGCTTGCGGCTCCGTGCTGCTAATGTAGAGAACGCCCCAGGGAACGCCGTCCACCACGACTGGCACACCTACAAACGAACGTACATCTTTGAATGGCGCCACGCCGTGCGGCTGGGCCGTGGCGGTCTCATCCACCACCACGTGCTGCCCGCTACGGAAAATGAGCGCGGCCATACCGCCCCAACTCTCCCGCGCGGAGTAGCGGCGAGCAATTTCGCCATCCACCAGGCGCCATTGATCGGGGAAGGAGTCACTGCCGGGGTCATATCGGAACAACATCATTCCGCGCCCCTGAAGCTGGCGGTATTCGGCGGCCACGATGCTCCGGAGAATGCCTTCCATGGTATGTACTCCCCGAACCGGTCATCCATAACCCAGTTCGTTTCGGTGTCCGAATTTCATTAGGTTGGATTTGGCGGAGCCCCCCATTTCTCCTGCCAATGAGCAGGAAAAGAGCGAGGGCTCGCCCCCGCTCTGCATTCGCTATGGGTTAGTGTGGTCCGCCCCACGGGCCGCGGGTCGTCCGACCGGTCGTTCGGCCCCGCTGAGTCACCTTCTTGGGCATGCGCTGAAGCTTGGCCAGTTCCATGGCCAGCAAAACCAAGGCGCCAACGCCCCAAACGACCAGGCCGCCCTGGTCGGTCACAGGCAGCGAAAGCAGGCTGATTGCCGCCATAAAACCCATGCGGAGACCGGCCGAGAGCCAGACCGAGTCGGTTCGCAGAAAGAGAAGGGCCAGAAAAACCGTGGCTGCCAGGTCGGATCGGGTCGCGATGCCCAGGGGCAGTTCGCCCCGTTCAAACAGGGCCGAAATGAGGAAGCCGAGCACGGGCAAAAGGGGAGCACCGATTAGCACTTCACGTGGCGACAGGTCGGCCTGGAGCCGCGAGATGGCGGCACCGCGGTAAACCAGTTCGACCACGAAGAGCGGCAGCAGGGCCTCCGCCAGCAGCATCGGATTGACGGATGCGTCAAATGCCGGCGCGACGAACGTAAAGGTGCCGGTCTTGAGCAACTCCGACACGATGTGTGCCAGGAAGGCCGCCACAGCACCGCCTGCCAGACCCAACAGCCAGGTAAGGGCTGATGCGCCGGGGTTGCGGCTCAGGCCAATGTGCTCGCCTTTCCAGCTCCACCGCCAGTCGATGTAGTACATGGTGCCGACTATGGGCGCAGCAAGGCCAACGACCAGCGTTATCGGGTCCTGTGCAGCGTCAGGCACCAGCCCGAACAGCGTCGCGACTGACAACAAAATGAACTGCAACAGCCCGACGGCCACCAGGTAGGCTGCTACGCTCCCGATCGAGCTCCAAAACCGATTTACCGGCATGCTGATCCTCCCCTCATCCCGCTGCCAGCGATCTCCTACCCTAACGGAGATTCGCCCGGGAAGGCCCGCTCACCTGCCGGGTGTCCGCCGAGGCCTTCTTCGTGCCAGCCTTCGGCGAGCGCCTGGTCGGTGGTTGGCCCGGTCTGGTGCAGCACGTCGCGCACGTCGCTCAGCACGGCCCGGGGCACGGGCAGGTCGGCCATGGTCATTAGCCCCGGGCCAACTTGCAGCACCGCCGGAATCATGTTGACGGCGACGGCCGCGTTGCCGGTGACCGTTTCGATTTCCGGCTCAATTTGAACCGTGAACGAAGGCCGGCCGTTGATTTCGATAAAGTCACCCGTTGGCACGGCTTCGGTGCGAACGCCGACCATTTGCGGATGCTCCAGTACGATTCGGGGGACAGCATCGACATAGCCGGTCGCCGTATCGAGCCGACCCGCGACCTGACCCGGATCGACCCGGACCCCTTCGACCTCCGTGCGGGCCTCGGCAAGAATCGGGTGGCTGGTCTGCTCCACCCGTTCCAGGCGCCAGCCCAGGGCGTCGGCGATCAAATGGATCGACTCCTCCAGGCCAACATGTTCTGTGCCGCCGCGGCTGCGCTCCTGGTAGTGCGATGGCGACAGCCCAATGCCATACTCCCGCTGCAAGACCTTCTTTCCAACACCCGAAATATCGATCGCCCTGCTGATGCGAATGCGCTCCACATCGGTGCAACAGCCCGTCAGGGCAAGGGCCAGGGTGTCGGTCACGAAGCCCGGCGCCACGCCCGTGCCGAGAATGGTCACGCCGTGGGCGTGGGCCAGTTCGTCGAGCGTGTCAGCCAGGTCGGGGCGGGTCGCCCAGGGGTAGACCATCGACTCTGCCAGGCAGACCACGTTGGCGCCAGACTCGACCGCCTGCAAAATGCGCGGCCCCAGTTCATCGACCCCGCTGCCTTGGGCGGCAATCACCGTTACATCGGGCTGGGCGCGCGTCAGCACATCCATCGGGTCGTTGTTAACCATGATCTCCAGGCGCTCTCCGAAGCCCAGCAACTCACCCAAGTCGCGGCCGACATGGTCACCCCTGTCGCTGATGGCACCGGCTAATTCATACCCCGGGCGGCGGCGTAGGAGCCCTGCAACCGCAAGGCCAACGGCATCCAGCCCCCACACAACCACCCGAATAGGAAGACGTTCACGCACAAAAACACACCTCCGGGGCTAGCATTCCCCCGGAGGTGGCAGCACATCGGCATATTGCTTGAGGGCCTCTTCGCCTGCGGGCGTCACCCGGTACACCCCGGGCCGCTCTCGCTCGAACCAGCCATACACATTGCTCTGCAGAATATCGGCTGCCTTGGCACAGCCGGTGGCGGCCTTGATATCGCGGGGGCGGGACGGACCGAGCCGGTGAATATGCTCGGCCACCAGCAGGGCCGACTCGCGGTAGGCGGTCACAATCGGGCGCCGGGTGACGCCGCCTACGTTATGATCCCCAGTGCGGCGGTGGAACTCCCGCAAGAGCGATACCCGGGCCTTGGTGTTCCGCCGGGGTTGATAGGGACCGGGCTCACAGACCACGTCCACCCGGGCCTCCCGGTGGGCAGCAAAGCTGACCGCCAGCAGGCCCAGGTCCAGGCGTCGGCAGAGCCGCTGCACGTCCGCCCAGCGGGCCTTGTCGCTCCGGGCCGACGGCGCCTCGACCGCCAGGTAAACCGTATCGCAAAGCCGCTGCCGCTCAACACCCTGCAGCAGCAGGGGCAGATTGAAGGCCACCTTCAGCTCCACCAGCACAAGGTCGTCGCCGCGCACGGCGGCAATATCGCAGCCGTTGACCTCGCCCCGGACAGTGAAGCCTTGCTCCTCCAGGAACGCCTTGACCGGTGCGTACAGGTCAGCCTCTTGGCGAGAGCCCATGCTGTTTGCCTCCATGCAGCAATTGGACCAGGTCGGCCACATCTGGCGGCGCTGCCCCGGGCGGGAAGGGCTCCAGCAGCAGGGCCCGGGCCTCTTCCCAGAAGACCAGCGTGGCCAGCGGTTTCGGGCCGAGGAACTTCACGGGCCCGTCTGTGAAGACCACAACGGGCTCCACCTCCATACCCCTGGCCCACGGGCCATACGCAAGCCGCTGGGCAAAGTACGCGGCGTGCCGGTCCGGGCGCCCCAGGTCGGTGTAACCCGTGCCCAGCCACTGCCCGTCCTTATCCGCAGCAATTGTGCCTTTCCAGTGCACCGCGCTGATCACCAGCACCCGGCCGGGACCAATTACGCAGCAGTCTGCGTGCAGCATCCAACCCATGGCAGGCCTCAGAATGACCGTCACATAGTCAGGAAGTTCTTCCAGCACTCCCACCAGCCGGCGCAAACCTTGTCCTGCTTCCATTTCTGCCCGCTGCCGGGCCGCCGGGCTGACCACGGCCGCCAGGCTTCCCAGCAAGTTCCGCTGGGGTTCCGAAGGTAGTGTTCCGATTAGTTTTGCCATAGCTTCAGTATAACCGAAAGGCTTGACTGTCCCAAGACTGAGGAATAAAACCACGGCGCCAGGTTGACACTGCGTGAGAACAGATTGCTGTAGCGGAAGGGATGAGCGACATGAGGGCACTGGCTTACCTGGTAGTGTTGGGCCTCGTCTTCTACGTAGTCTGGAGATTCCTGGGCCGAAACGCCGGTCCCAAGGCCAAACTCGGACCTGACGGCACAAATGTCCGGGAACCCGAGACCTTTGTCGTCCACCACCATGGCAAGGAGCAAGGCTTGGAGATCGCCAACGCGGCCAAGGCCCCCATACCGGGGCGCGACGATGTGGAACTGGCCGAGGACCTGCTGCCCGAGCAGCGGCCCCGCTCCAGCCGCCAGGCCGATGCGCCGCCCGCCGATGCAGAGCGCGGACGGGTCATCATGTTCCGCGGCCGGCCTGACGCTCAGCCCGCCTCTTCCGCCGGTCCAGAGGAGGCCGACATCATCGACGATCCGATTCAGTTCACACCCGACACCGAGTGGACCCACGAAATGGCCGAGGAGGTCGACTGGGAAGGGCTGAACGACCCCATTCCGCTCCCTTCGCACTACACCGAAGAAGCGATCACCGCATTGGTGCGCAACCCGCGCTCCCTGTATGTGTACTGGGAACGGTCCGCCTACGCTGACCAAAACCTGTTGGGCACCCTCGGTGAGGACGCCTACCGACGCTCCACACCGTGCCTGCGGGTGGTTGACGTTACACCCGGCATCGACCGGGGGCAGCTCGCCGCCGCGGCCATACTGATTGACGTCAGTGACCTGGACGACCACTGGTTTGTCCAGGACGGCATCGAGCCGGACCACATGTACGAAGTCAGCTATGGGCGCCGCACCGCCGATGGCCAATACATCGTGCTGAGCCACGCGCTTCCGGTACGCACACCGCATGAGTCGCCCGCCCCTGAGGTGAGCGAGAGCATGCTATACCGGCAATACGTCACGCAGCCCGGCGGCGGCGGCAGCACGCGCAGTCAGCCGGGCAGTCAGCCATGGAGGTAATTCATACCGCATGACTCAGGGCTACGCAGCGATTGTTCTGCACGCACATCTGCCATTCGTCCGGCATCCTGACCGAGACGACTACCTGGAAGAGCGCTGGCTCTTTGAGGCGATTACCGAGTGTTACCTGCCCCTTATCGACTCGCTTGAGCGCCTGGAGGCCGACGGGGTGCCTTTCCGGCTGACGCTCTCCCTCAGCCCCACCCTCATGGCCATGCTGGATGACCCGCTGCTGCGCAGCCGGTACAGACAGTTCCTGGAGGCCGCCGTAGACCTGGCCGACCGTGAGGTGATGCTAACCCACGGTCGCTGGGACCACACTGTCGCCAAGTTCTACCGGCAGCACCTGCGGGCCATGCTCCGCCTGTATGAGGCCCGGGGGCGTGACGTGAACGGTGCCTTCCACCGGCTGGCCAGGGCCGGCTATCTTGACCTGATTACCTGTGCGGCTACCCACGGGTTCCTGCCCCTCTACCAGCACCAGCCGGAAACCGTGCGGGCGCAGGTCCTGATTGCGGCCCACGAGTTCGGGCGCCGCTTCGGGCATCCGCCCCGCGGCATGTGGCTGCCTGAGTGCGGCTACTTCCCGGGCGTGGAGCGGTACCTGCGCGAAGCCGGCATCGAATACTGCTTAGTCGACACGCACTCCGTAGCGAACGCCCGCCCGGCGCCCCGTCTAGCCACCTTCTCCCACGGCTGGACGCCGGGGGGCACAGCCGTGTTCGGGCGTGACATGGCCACATCAAAGCAGGTCTGGAGCGCCAACGAAGGCTACCCCGGCGATGCCGCCTACCGCGAGTTCTACCGCGACATTGCCTGGGACCGAGACCTGGAGCACCTGGGCAGACTGGCCGGCCCGAACGGCATTCGCACCTTCACCGGCTTCAAGTACCATCGCGTGACCGGCCCGACGGACTACAAAGAGGTCTATGACCGGTGGGCGGCCGAACAGACGGCCCAGCGCCACGCCGCTCACTTCGTGAGCGAGCGGGCCCGGCAGGTCGCCAACGTGCGCGGGTGGATGCCCGGCGGACCGCCGCCTCTGGTCGTGGCGCCGTACGACGCCGAACTGTTCGGCCACTGGTGGTTCGAGGGTCCGTACTTCCTGGAACAGGTGGCCCGAGCGGCACAGCGGCAGCATACGGTCCGTTTCATCACGCCGGGCGATTACCTGGACTGGCACCGGGAGGGGCAGGGCATATTCGAGCCTTCCTACTCGTCCTGGGGCTACCAAGGGTACGCCGACTACTGGGTAGACGGCTCAAACCACTGGATGTACCGGCATATCCACGGCGCCGGGCGCCGCATGGTGCATCTGGCCCGGCAGTACCAGCACGGGGCGCCCTCGGCTGTGGCGCACAGGGCGCTGAACCAGGCCGCCCGCGAGCTGCTGCTGGCACAGGCCAGTGACTGGGCCTTCATCATGCGCAGCGGCACCGCCACCGACTACGCCAACCGGCGGTTTCACGCCCACGTCGGACGTTTTCACCGCCTGACCGAAGGGCTGGCCCACGGGCAGGAGCCCGACCCCACCTGGCTCGGTAAGGTCGAGGCTGCCGACAACCTCTTTCCACACCTGGATTTCCGGGTGTTCGCAAATGTCTAGGCGCCCTCAACCGGCCCATGCCGACAGGTCCCAGGTCAGGTTCGCCCCCAGCGAGTTGGGGCGTTCCCCTACGGGCAGCCGAACTTTCGGGCCAGGAAGTGACGTATTCAGAGATAGAACAGCTTTGAGGCGGCCGTGGTAAACAGGCATGCCCCACGGCGGTTCTCATGAAAGAAGGGCAGCGCCGGCCGGCGCTGCCCTTCAGGAATTTCAGGCTCACACACCCTTTTGACCAACCCGGGCCAGAAACCGCTCCACCTGAATCACAAACCGCTCGTGGGTGCCCTCACCAATCTTCTCGACCTCGTCAAACGCCTCAATGGTAAAGCTTAGTCGCCGGCCGTCCACCGCATCAAGCCGGGCAACCGCCCGCACATGCATGCCCACCGGTGTGGCTGCCATATGCTTGATGTTGATCACCGTTCCCACCGTTGACTCGCCAGCCGCCAGGTGCGGCTGGACTGTTTGCAGGGCGGCATTCTCCATGAGGGCGATCATCATCGGGGTCGAGAACACGGCGATTCCGCCACTGCCAACGGCCGCGGCCGTGTTGGCAATGGTCACAGTCGTATGGGCTTCCCCAGTCAGCCCGGGCGCAAGGGTCACACGCATTCGCCTCCCATCACAGTCTGCCCATCATCTTCGTCCGAAGAATATACAATCCTGCCCAGGGTGGGCACAATGTCACATGATGCAAGGGGGGCTACGACCCATGGGCGAAAAGTTCAACCCCGCTCACGCCGATCGACTGTTGGCGGACGAGCGGCGTACCTGGAACGATCCCAATCAGATTCTGCAATACCTCAACCTGGGGCCCTGCACGATTATGGTCGATGTGGGCTGCGGCCCGGGCTGGTTCACGCTGGAGGCCGCCCGCAAACTCACCGACGGCGGCGTTGTATACGGTGTTGATGTGAGCCAGGAAATGCTGGACCGGCTGCGGGAACGTGCCAGGGCAGCGAACCTACATAATGTACAGACCGTCCTCGCCGAGGAAGACGACGAATACCCGCTGCCCACCGAGTCTGCCGACGTGTTGCTCGTCGCCAACGTCTATCACGAAGTGGATGCGGCCAGCAATTTCCTGGGCGAAATCAAACGGATTCTCAAGCCCGGATCCACCTGCCTGGTTGTCGACTGGAGGCAGGAAGAAACCCCGGTCGGGCCGCCCCTGGCCGAAAGGGTCGACCAGCAGGATGTGGTGGAAGAGTTCTACGCCAACGGGTTTATTCTGGCCGGCACCTGCGATGTCGGACCGTACCATTACGGGCTGAAGTTCTACAAAACCAAGGGCGCCGAGGAGCCGCACGATACGATGAACAACGTAGTTCCCTAGAACGATCAGCATCCGCCGGAAAGTTCCGGCGGATTTTTATTATCAGCAGGACTTTAAACGTTCATCGTCAAACTGTATTTTCATGGCATTTCAGCCTGTAGCTTACCAACAATATAATGTGTAGGAGGATTTACTGGATGCGTAAGATGATGGCGCTGCTCCTATCCGTGGTCTTCTTGTGGATCCTGACGGCTCCGGTCCAGGCCGCTCCGGTTCCCGCTCCTCCGGTACGTGTATATCTAGACGGCACCGAAGTACATTTTGATGTTGACCCGGTTCTTGAAAACGGACGTACCCTGGTTCCGATTCGGGCGCTTTCGGAAGCGCTGGGGTTCACCGTGACGTGGGATGAGACCGAAAACCTTGTCTCCCTGACCCGAGACGGCACCACGATCGTCCTCTGGATCGATTCGACTAAGGTGCTCGTGGATTCAAAGGAAAGCCACCTGGAAGTGCCGACACGGATCGTCAACGGACGGACCATGGTGCCGCTCCGATTTATCTCCGAGGCGCTCGGTTCGCACATTGCGTGGGACAACGAACAGTTCGCCGCCTCCATCGTCTCCGACAAATCGCTCAGGGCGATGGTGCTCAAGTCTCTGCAGACCCCGATCGATCAAGTCACAGAGGGCGAATTCCTCACCACCATGACAATCAAGGGCGACGGTGTTCCCGGCGGGGGCATC
>JARBUG010000214.1 GCA_029239785.1 Symbiobacteriaceae bacterium
TCCGGATAGGGAATCGTCGAGATCATCAAATAGGAGAGCATCAGCACCACAGCCGGGAAGACCGACTTGACCGGCATGTGGGCCAGTTGCAGTGTATAGAAGGCCAGGCACGAGAGCAACGTGCCGGCTGCCGTAATCGGCACACCCATAAAGAAACCGCTCGTCTTGATAATATTGAACCGGGCCAGGCGCAGCGCCCCACACATCGGGAAGATGACGGCGAACGCCATGCCAAAATAGCCGAACTCCTGCAGCACCATCTGGTAGAGCAGAATCGCCGGGGCGGTGCCGAACGAGACCACATCGGCCAGCGAATCAAGCTCCTTGCCGAATTCGCCATCGGCCTTAAAGAGCCGGGCCAGGCGGCCATCCAGGCCATCGGCCACCAGGGAGCCGATCACACAGAGCGATGCTTTTTCGTACTCGCCCTTCATGGTCAACATGATACTGAAGACGCCGAAGGCGAGGTTGAGGAGCGTAAAGAAATGCGGAATCGAGAGCAGGCTCTTCTGGCCGCGCTCCCGCCACCACTTTCCGCTGTAAATGGCCCGAATCCGCCACCTGCCGTGGATTTCTCGCCGGTCCTGCGCCTTATTCATTACTTGGGCAACCTCCCTATAAGTGTAACGGCGCCCTTCACCCGGTCGCCGGGCTTAACGAGTACCGTAGAACCCATCGGAAGCCAGATTTGCGTGCAGGAGCCAAACCGAATCAGGCCAAACCGGTCGCCCCGGGCCAGTTTTTCGCCGACCACCGGCCAGAGCAGAATGCGCCGGGCAATCAGACCGGCCACCTGGCTGATCAGCACCTTATGGCGCCCCGTGTTGACGCCCAGATAGGAGCGTTCGTTCACTTCGCCGACCGTTTCGTCCCAGGCGGCCAGGAACTGACCCTTTACATAGTCCCGATAGGCGATGGTGCCGCCCACGGGCATCCGGTTGATATGCACATCGAAGACCGACAGAAAGATCGAGACCATAACGGCCTTGCCGCCCAAAAAGCGGGGCTCCTCTACTTCGCGGACAAACATGACCCGCCCGTCGGCGGGGGAGACGACGTCCGACTCGCTGCCTGGCACGGTGCGCTCCGGATCACGGAAGAACCAGAGGCAAAGCGCCAGCAGAATCCCCGGCAGAAGTGCCAGGAGCCAGTGAACAACACCGGCGACGGCAGTAACGACGGCGAGGAAGGCGATGAAAGCCCAGCCTTCCCGGGCAATGATGGGTCGGTTCATGCAGGCACCCTTTCTTATGATATGAACGGATCACTGAAATTCAGTTCGACACAGTTCGGGAAGCTTCCTTCCGATGCCGAAAGGTGGCCCCAGACAAAGGGTCAAGATCAGGCCCACGCCTGACGGGTTGCGGCACCCACCCGGGGTGCCTAGGGCTGCAGGTCCCAGCCCGCCAAACGCTGCATCTGATCGTACCGGGTCAGGTCCAGCTGTACCGGCGTCACGGAGATATATCCATGGGCGACAGCTACTACGTCAGTATCCGGGCCGTTATCCATCTCCATCAGCTCGCCGGCAAGCCAGTAATAAGTCCGGCCGCGGGGGTCCGTCCGCTTATCCCACTGATCCTTATAGAGCCGCTCGCCCATGCGGGTAATGCGCACGCCGGCAACCTGATCCGCCGGACGGGCAGGAATATTGACGTTCAGCAGCGTCCCGGCAGGGAGCCCTTCGGCCAGGACCTTGAAGGCCAGCTCTGCGGTAAAGCGGGCTGCCAGGCTGTAGTCCCGGCTCTCCCAGGAATCCAGCGACGAAGCGATGGCCGGAATGCCCAGAATCGGTCCTTCCAGGGCGGCGGCGCAGGTGCCGGAGTAGAAAATATCGGTGCCCAGGTTGGCGCCCCGGTTAATGCCGGAGATGACCAGGTCGGGCCGCCTCGGCAGCAGGGCCTCAATCGCCAGTTTGGCCGAGTCGGCGGGCGTGCCCGTCACCGAATAGCACGGGCTTTGGGCGCCGGCAATAGCCACCTTAATGGGAAAGAGCGGCCGGTACATGGTAATGGCGTGACCGCTGGCACTCCGCTCCCGGTCCGGCGCCACCGCCCAGACCTCATGCCCGCCGATTCGCTCCAGTTCTTCCCGGATCGCATTGATACCGGGAGCGAAAATGCCATCGTCGTTGGTCAGCAAAATGAGGGCCATAGCTCTTCCCCTTTCGGCTCCAGCCTCACACCTATTCTCCCCGGCTGCGCTTTAGGAATCGATCTCCAGATTCAGCCAGTCCAGCGCCCGCTCCAACACCGAGGTGATTGGACCCGTATAGACCGACGGCCCCGGCAGCGACCGCAGGAACTGGCTGCCGTAGCGGGTTTGCCGCGGGCTGATGCGGTTGTCAAGCACAATGACAACGCCCCGGTCCGTTTTGGTGCGGACGAGCCGGCCGAAGCCCTGCTTGAACTTGATCACCGCCTGGGGCAGACTCAGGTGCGCAAAGCTCGACAATCCTCGACGCTGCAGATCTTCGGTGCGCGCCTCCATGACGGGCTCGTCGGGCGGCGAAAAGGGCAGCTTGACGAGGATCACGCTGGTCAGCCCGTCGCCGGGAATATCGACGCCTTCCCAGAAAGATGCGGAACCGAACAGCACCGCTTTTTCCGCCGTTTTGAACTCCTCGACCAGGCGGCCGCGGGAGCCGTCCAGCCCCTGCCCCAGGAGGAAGATGCCTTCAGACTCCATGAGGTCCTTCAGTTCGGCATAGACCTGCCTGAGCTGCCGGTGGCTCGTGAACAGGACCAGCGTACGGCCCCCGGCCCGCACCACATACTCGCCGATGAACTCCCGGACGGTCCGGGTGAACTCCTTGTCGCCCGCCAGTTTCGGATTGGGCAGGTCTTCCGGAATCAGGAGCAGCGCCTGTCGCCGATAGGCAAAGGGCGATGACATGATCCCTTCGCTGACCCGGCTCGGGGGCAGATTCGCCAGGCCCAGTCGCCGCTTGACATGCTCAAAGCCCCCGCTGACCGACAAGGTGGCAGATGTCATGACCACCGAGCGAAGTTTGTCGAAGAGCTTCTCTTCCAACAGCTCTCCCACGTCGATGGGCGCCGACCTGAGCACCACCCGGGGGCTGTCGCGCCGAGTGCCAACTTCGATCCACGTTACGACATCTTCCGCCGGTTTTAGCAGAACGCCGTCGATTTGTTTCGCACTTTGGACCAATATACCACTCTGCTTCTGGATGTCAACCAGAACGCTTTCTGCGTCCCGCAGGGGCGGCTCCATAGCCTCCACCGCTTCGGCCAGCGCCGCCATGCCCTGCCCCAGCTGCTTCAGCCGGAAGACGGCGTTCGCCCGGGACGAATCAAGCGCCTCCCACAGGCTGCCCATACGGACCGTATCGGTCAGGCGGAGCGCCCGGCCGGCCTCTTCTTCGCTGCCGCCCTTGTTCTCCACCAGTTGGGCGCAGAGGCGGAACATCTCGTCGCAGGCCACTCGGGCGGCCATGGTCAGGTCGATCAGTTTCTCGACCTGATCTTCCGAAGGGAGCCCCACGGGTGGGCGGGCAGCGATGCGCTGCTCGGGCGGGATTTTTCGGCGCAGGGTGGGCAGGAACCCCTGACCGGCGGAGCGGAACAGGTGAATCAGTGCGCTGAAGATCTCCCAGTTCTCCAGACGGATGCCCAGGGCGTTGGTCGCCACGTCTTCCACATGGTGCGCCTCATCCAAAATGAGGTGCCGGTAGGCGGGCAGAATCTCGTTGCCGGTGTTGATATCGGCAAAGAGCATGGCGTGGTTCAGCACCATCAGGTCGGCGTCGCGCGCCCGCCGCCGGGCCCGGTAGGCGAAGCAGTGGTTTCGGTACCACTTGCAGCGGGGCCCCAGGCAGGTTTCGGCTTCGCTCTGCACATCCGTCCAGAGCTTTTCATCTTCGCTGGCGAAGTTCAGCTCGGCCTTGTCGCCCGTGTCGGTCTCAGAGAGCCAGGAGGCCAGCCGAATCTGGAAAGAACGCTCCTCGGGCGATGAAAGGAAGTCGGCGCCGATGACGCCTTCTTCCCACTTGCGCAGGCAGATGTAGTTCGGCCGCCCCTTGACCAGCGCGGCCTTAAAACCTTCCCACTTGGTGCCCGTCAGGGCATCCATCAAAAAAGGGATGTCTTTCTCCCATAACTGCTCCTGCAGGTTGATGGTATGGGTCGCGATGGCCACTTTTTCGCCGTTCCGCTTTGCCCAGGCGATGGCGGGCATCAGGTAGGCCAGCGACTTGCCCGTGCCCGTGCCGGCCTCCATGAGCAGGTGGCTGCCTTTATTGAAGGCCTGGGTGACGGCCAGGGCCATCTCCATTTGGGCGGGGCGGTGCTCGTAGCTGGGGAAGGCGTCGGAGACGACGCCGCCGGGACCCAGCACGCCCAGGACCTTTTCGGGATCGATGGCACTCGGCTCGCCTTCGGGGGCCTGCTCTTCGGGCTGGTGGAGCTGCCCGTCGTACGGGCGGATCCACTGCATGAGCGCCTTGCCTTTTTCGCCCAGGGCCTCCTTCTCCTCCAGCGCCTGCCGGAAGATGGGAGCCAGGGACCAGTTGCCCGGCTCGCCCAGGTTTAGAATGAAGCGGAGGAGCCCGGGGTCCATGGTGCGGACTTGCTCGACCAGCTTCAGGTAGATTTCACCGCAGGCCCGGGCGTCATCTTCCGCCCGGTGGTGCCGTTCCAGTTCGACTTCAAGCTCTTTGACCAGCGTGGCGAGCCGGTGGTTCTTGGCGCGGGGCAGCACGACCCGGGAAAGTTCAGCCGTGCAGTAGGCCGGGTTAGCAGCCCGCAGGCCGAGGCCGGCAAAGGCTGCCTGCAGAAACGAGATGTCAAAGGATGCGTTGTGCGCGACAACAGGCAGGTCGCCCAGCAGTTCTTTGAGCTGCGGGGCGATCTGCTGGATCGTCGGTTTTCCCTTGACCATAACGGGCAGAATGCCCGTGAGATTCGAAATGCGCAGGGGGATCGCCATTTCGGGATCGATCAGCTGCGAGATGGCGGCGACCTCCACTCCGTTCTCAAAGCGGACGGCGCCGATTTCGATGATGCGATCGATGGCGGGTTGGACCCCGGTCGTTTCAAAGTCGATGGCGACAAAAGAGCGCAGGTGTTTCCCCCCCTCGTGGGCCGGATGGCCGTTCGCTATTAGTTCGGTATTGGGGGCGTAAACTCCTGTAGCCTACCCGAGCCGGTCCCAGAGCCAGGCGGTGAAGCCGCTCGCAAGCGCAAAGGGCAGGGCGAAGACCAGGGCCGCCGGAAAAGTCTTCTGCCAGATGGCGCCGGGGCCCCAGTTGCCGGCGTGGGTAGCGGCCAGAAAGAGCGCGTAGATGAGCGGGACCACCGCCCCTGCGGCCAGTCCGGCGGTGCCGTCGGTCAGTCCATAGATGCGGACCAGGAGCCTGGCGGCCACGAGCGCCAGGGCAACGAGCAGGCCGAAGAGACCGGCCAGGTACCAGAAGGCCGGCGTGACCAGCCAATTGGCCAGGCTCTGCCAGTAGTCTGCCGTTCCTTCAAAGAGATAAGCAGCGGTGAAGAAGCCTATCAGCGATACCAGAAGCCCCGTGAAACTGCACGACAGGAAACGGGCCCATTGCGGCATGTGTACAACCTCCCGCCCTAAGCGTATGCCGGGGCGGTGTGGGCAAAGACTATCCGGGGAGGTGACCCGCGCCTATGGATCGCGAAGCTGGGTTCGAGCGTGAGGCTGGGTTTGAGCCGATTCCGGAGAGCCCGACGGCCATCGGGATGCAGACAGGCATGTGTGTGCCCGGGCTGGAAGATGTGCGCGGCCCGCTGGAGGAGGCGCTCATGTTCCCCGGGGCGAAGAACGCTGCCACCGAAGCCGACGCCCTGGATCTGGTCCCCGGGCAGAGCGGCGCCGAGGGGCTGGGGGCGTTGCCCGACCCCTAAAAGTCGGCCCGGACCTCGCAGGGCGCCTCCACCAGGTGCCCTGTGTCGTTCAGGGACCGGCAGCGCCGGCGTTCTGCGCTCCACTCAACCAGAGTCAGGCTGCAGTTATCGAGCACGAACTTGGACCGGAAGCCTTCGGTGGCCCCGAAAATGCCGGCCACGATGGTCTTGATCACGCCGCCATGGCTGACCACGGCCACGTGTCCATCCGGATACTTGACTGCCAAATCGGCGAGGGCCGCCATAGCCCGGATCTGTACGTCAGCGGGGCTCTCGCCGTCCGGGAACGGAATGTCGTCGCGGTCTGCCCGAATATCCGCCCAGACCTCGGGCATCGTCTGCGCGATTTCGGCAGCGCTCATGCCCATCACCTGGCCCACATGAATCTCCCGCAGGCGGGGCTCCAGGACCACCGTCCGCCCCTGCGCGATAATGCGGGCCGTCTCCTCCGCCCGCTTCAGGTCGCTCGTGTATATCGCATCCAGGGGCACGGTCGCCATGCGGGCTGCGACCAGACCGCCCTGGCGGCGCCCTTCATCATTTAGAGGAATATCAAGCTGTCCCTGAAAACGCCCGGTTTTGTTGTAGTCTGTCTCACCGTGCCGAATTATATAAAATGTTGTCACTGGCGCGCGCCTACGCTCTTCTCATATACTAGGTGAGTGATTACTTGCCGCGGATCGATCTTACGGTCGACCGCGGGCAATCTGCAAAAGGGGGGCATGGAACGTGCGGGTCGATGTCTATCCAACCGTCATCAATATTCCGCCGGCCGACGAACTGACCGGCAAAGCCGCAGTCGCAATCGATGTGCTCAGGGCGACCAGCACCATCATTACGGCGCTGGGGAACGGCGCCGACACCGTTGTACCGGTGCTGCAGCCGGAAGAAGCCTTTCA
>JARBUG010000215.1 GCA_029239785.1 Symbiobacteriaceae bacterium
CTCATGCAGCCAGTTCGTCCGCTCGCCCTTCGGGTCCAGCACCAGCGCCTTCGCCCCGCGCCAAACCACCGCCAGATAGGTGAGCAGGTTGGCCGAATAGGACTTGCCGCCGCCCAGGGAGCCCAAAAAGGCCACGCTGGCCGACCGGTTGATCAGCGGCGGCAGCGCCGGATCCAAGTAGACAGGACGCTGCTGCATGCCCGTCCGCCCGATGTACGGCCCGCTCTGATCGCCAATCGCCCTTGTGGCCAAGAACATCGAGGCCGCCGCCGCCTCGGGCGGCACCTTGTGAATGTAGTCGGTCATGAGCCGGGGCGAGCCGGGCACCGCCTCCAAAAAGGCCTGCAGCTGATCGCCGGCCGGCACATCGAGACTGATTTGGTAGGCGTTCAGATGATCGCGCAGGTACTTGACCCGCTCCGTCACCTCCCGCTCCGTTGCACCAGATATGGCGCAGCAGACCGACCAGAGCACGGTGGGGTACTTACGCTGCTTCAGGTCATGCTCCAGCATGGCCACCTGTTCCTGCGCATCGAGCAGGGCGATGGGCGCCTCCTCGCCGGAGGTGCGGGTATGCCGGTCCTGGTCGGCAATCTCCAGCTTTTTGCGCCGGACGATGCCCAGCGCCTCCTCATGCCCGAGCGACCCCCAGCGGAGCGAAACCTCCACCGGGAAATGCAGCTCCTGCAGCGAGAAGAGCCACTCACAGCCCGGAAAGAGCATGTCGTCGGGCAGGTCGCTTACATAGCAGAAGGCGGTAATACCCGTCTGTGCGCCCTGGCTGGTCTCCTGCGTAACGGCCACACGGCGCGGGTTGCGCAGGTCGAGTTCACCGTCGGCGAGGCGGGCCATTTCGGCCTGGTCAAAGCGGAAATCAAGCGCGCCATCGGGGCCTTCAAAAACCAGCGAATCCGGCCGGCTGGCCGGGCGCAGGGCCGGCTCTTCACTGATGCCGCGCCAAAAGCCGCGGCGAATGATCCAGGCGATGTCGGCCTCACGGAGCCGGGTCGCCTTCACCACCCGGTTCAGGCGCTGGAAAAGCCCCTCCTCACGCTCAAAGAGCCCAGCCAGTTCAAAGTCGAGCAGGTGCGGCGGGCGCAGGCCGAAGTACTCCTCCACCGTCCGCTTCGGCTCTTTCCAGAGCGACTTGAAGAAGCTGGAGCTGCTGCGGGCAAACTCATCCGGCCGGGCCGGCAGCCGCAGCGCCAGCACATAGTCGAACTCCACGCCCGTACGGTCGCCACCCATGGCGCCAGCGGCTTCGAACGCATAGCGGTCGGCCACGTGGGCCAGCGGGCCGCTAACCTCGTTGCGCAACTTGGCCATATGCTGGGCCAGCGAGCGGGTGTGCGGCATGATCAGAAGCTGACCGTGGCAATCCTCCAGGTTCCAAAACAGCCGGGAAAAGCGCCAGAGCAGGCCCAGGCGGGCATCCTGACTCAGGTGCTCATAGTGCGACGGCTGTAAACGGTAGAGAAACCAGACCTCCCGGGCCCGGCCCACCACCATGTTTCGTTCGAAGTACGTGACCGGGAAGTCCACGGCATTCATTCCTTTACCACACGGGATCCTTCAACAAGACGATAGCCGACATCGGCTGTCAGGCGGACCCGCTGCGTTTCATTCATGGGGCGGAGCCGGCTCAGGCGCTTGGGCGCACCCCAGTATCGAAGCATCGATAAAATCCACCGGTGGGGGGGCTTGCCGTCAAGCCGCTGACTGGTCAAATACCAGGTAACGCCGCCGGGGATGAGGGCATAGCGAAGCACGGGCGACAGGGCGCCCACAAAGCCCACCCGGCTGACCACCACCATGACCAGCAGGGCGGCGGCAAAGACGCCGATCTGCCGGAAGGTGACGGGAAAGGGCAGGCGCACCCGCTCGATCTGGTAGATCACCTGTTCCAGGTGCCAGACCTGCCGGTAGGTGCGAATGCGGAGTCGGTTCTCCTGCACGGAGATCAACCCCCAATAATCCAGCGAGAGAGGCTGACGGCCATATCCTTAAAGGAGTCGCCGGCGAAGACAAAGAGGCTGACGATGACGGCGAAAACGGCAAAGGAGATAAACTGCGTGAACTGCCGCTTTGCCAGATAGTAGATGGAGACCACGCCCAGGATGGGAATGAAGAGGGCGCCCACGTTGCTGGTAATCCACTGGCCGATGCGCTCACCGGGGTTGATGGGGGCGTCGGCGGCAAAGGCGGTCGCGGCGGGCATAACCAGGGCCGCAACGGCGGCGGTCAGACGGGCAATACGCTGCTTCAAAAGAATCAAGCTCCCTTCTGGAGAATCTGTTTGACGTACCAGCGGCCATCGCGTTCGATAACCTCAACCGTATAACGCTGACGAGTGCTGATCTGACTGATGGGGTCGTTCATGGAGACCAGAGCATCGGCCCAGACTGCGCCATCCACTTTGCGGA
Organism: Symbiobacteriaceae bacterium; assembly: GCA_029239785.1. Lineage (GTDB taxonomy): Bacteria > Bacillota > Sulfobacillia > Symbiobacteriales > Symbiobacteriaceae > JARBUG01. Next base: position 2,424 of record JARBUG010000215.1, read on the forward strand.
CGGTCAGTTCGGTAATCGCCCCGAAGACCTGGGTTCCGGCCAGCCCCTCCACCTTCGCGCCGGGCTCCATAAAGTAGGTGGCATCGGCCGCGGTGCCGGCGGTGTAGGCCTTGAGGAAGCCGCTGAGCAGGGTGCGAATCTGGCCATTTGGATCGGTCATGACCGTGCCGGCCTGCGCCGGTTCCTTCAATGAAGATGCGGCGGCCGGGGCGGGCACCACCGTGGGGTAGTCATAGACGACGTAGCCGTCTGCCCCGCCGAGGACGGGCACGCTCAGGTAGATGGTGCGCTCGGTCGCGGCGACGCTTGGTTTCGCATCAGCCGTTTGGGCGGGTACGGGCACCAGCGTGGAGACGCGGGCCGCCACGGTAACCTGCCAGGTGGTGTCGGAGACGGTGGTGACACGGAAGGGCCAGGTGCCCAGCACCGTTTGGGCGGCGCCGGCGGACGAAGCCGACCACCCGGCCTGCGCGTCCGGCCCGCCGGCGAGCAGCATGGGCTTTAGCCGGGCGGCCCGGTCGGCCTCCTGACCGGGGGCGAAGGTGAGATACTCCCGGGCAAAGAGGGCAGCGAAGGCGGCCGGTGCCTCGCGGTCGGCCGGTACCACGACCGGCGGTGCCGCTTCAGCCACGGCTTCGGTTGCGGCCCGGGGCGAAACGAAAAAGGATGCGATCCCGCGGACGAAAATGAATGCGACAAACAGCCACAGAAACCAGCGGGCTCCCTTGAGCACGCCGACTCGGAACCCCATGCCTCGTCCCCCTAAACATGCGACCTGTCGAAATAGCGCACATCTATCAATACTACAAAAAGGTCTATCGTCCTGCCGATTTATATAAACACTGACAGTTCCATCGGGATATGATGTATAGACCTGATGTTTCATGCGCCATGAGAAGGAAACGTTGGCGCGCCGGATTTCTGCGGATGGACTTGCGCTTTCGGAATGATAAAATTCTTGGCGGTCAGGCATGATAACTAGGGTAGGGTCGCCCCTGTGGTTGGTGCTGGATACAAAGGAACAGCGTGGTCACGGTCTGTTCAGCGTACGAGCTTCCATGCTGCCTTAAGTATGGCAAGTACTAGCAGCAGTTCCTGCAAAGAAAGTTCGATGGAGAGTTTCAGTGTAGTGTTCACCCCCTTCCGGGGCGCCCTCCCTATCCATATTATCCCAAACAAGCGTTCTAATTGGAAGTCGAACTCGTTCGCCGATGTTCGACGGCGTAGTTCGACACAAGAGAGGGGCGCCCATCCGTACAGCCGTACGAATGGGCGCCCCGAGTTTTATCGCGCATCCCGGCGCTTGAGCCGGTGAATCTCTTTCTCCTGCGCGTTATACTTTGACTCGAGATAGTCCAGGGTATCGTCGATGTCGTCAAGGCGCTCGACCACATCCCGGCGGAGGGCGGCCAGCCCTTCCTCCACCCCGCCCAGCCGTTCCTCCACCCTGTGCATGGCGTTCTGCATGCCCCCCACCTGGGCCCGGAGCTCATCCAACCCGCCCAACACGGCCTTCAGCAGTACCGACACTTCTTCCAACTCGCAATCCACCTTCCACAGAACATCCGTTCTTTCCCTTTACTTGGATGTTCGGACATCAATTTCCTTCCAGTGCCATTGCTCCACTCGCTTTCGTACCTGCTTATGCAGGGCCATCTCCAGTTTCGACTCCATCCGCCCGACCTCTTGGAGCGCAACCTCCATGACGTCCAGCGCACCTAATATGGCCAGGAGCGACTCTTTCGTGCTCGGGTCTTCCATCTGCCTGTTGATGCGATCGGCCGCTGCCCTGGCGTGCCCCATCTGCTCCAAAGCTTGCCGCAGGGGGGTGAGATACTCCTCCACCACGCTCACCTCAGGTCTATTATGCACGCAAAGGCGCCCATCCCTGCGGACGGGCGCCCTGTCTATTCCCTACGCCAGCCCCATCATCGTCAGCGTCTCCCGGCGGACCGCTGCCAGCCGGGCCTCGGCCTCGGCCCGGTCCCCCCCGACTACCGAGAAATAGACCTTCAGCTTCGGCTCCGTGCCCGAGGGCCGGACCATCACAAAACCGCCGTCATCGAAGCGGTAATGCAGCACGTTGGCCCGGTCCAGCGGCAGCGGGTACTGGCTCTCGTCGGACATATCCAGCCCGAACCCGGTGGCGTAATCGTCCACAAACTCGACGATGGTGGAGCCCAGGGAGATCGGCGGCTTCTTGCGCAGGGCGGCCATGATGCCGGCGATCTGCGCCTGGCCTTCCCGCCCGGGCAGCGTGACGTTGTGCAGCCCTTCAGCGAAGTAGCCGTACCGCTCCCACAGCGCCTCCAGTGCGTCAAACAGCGTGCGGCCGTGCGCCTTGTGGTAGGCGACGGCATCTGCCAACATGGCCGCGGCCATGACCGCATCCTTGTCGCGCACAAAGGTGGCGCCCAGGTAGCCGTAGGACTCCTCAAAGCCGAAGAGGAACGTGTGCGAGCCCGTCTCTTCAAACTCCCGAATCTTATCGCCGATGAACTTGAAGCCCGTGTGGACGTCGATCAGCGCCACGCCGTGGGCCCGGCAGAGCGGCGCAAGCATATTCGATGTGGCCGTCGACTTGATTACCGCGCCGTTCGCCGGCAGCGTGCCGTTCGCCTTGCGGCTGGCGAGGATGTAGTCGACCAAAATGGCGCCGATCTGGTTGCCGGTCAGGAGCCGGTACTTGCCGCTCTGGTCACGCAGCATGGCACCGAGGCGGTCGGCGTCCGGATCGGTCGCCATGATGATGTCGGGCTGCTCAGCCGCCGCCTGGTCGAGCGCGAGCGCAAAGACGGCCGGCTCCTCGGGGTTGGGCGACCTGACGGTGCTGAAATCGGCATCTGGCAGCTCCTGCGCCTTTACGACGCTCACCTGGAAGCCCGCCTCGGCCAGCACCGTTTGCACGGGGATACTGCCCGTGCCATGCAGCGGCGTAAAGAGGATGCGGCAGACTTCGCGGGCTGCCCGGTCGGTGGTGAGCAGTTCGCCGATCTTGTCGTAATAGGTCCGGTCGACCCAGGGCGCCACCGTTTTGAGCAGGTTCTTGGTCCGGGCCTCCGCTTCATCCATGGGGTGGATGGTGGTGATGTCGGTAATGGCCCGTATGCGCTGTCCGATGGCATCCGCCCGCTCGGGCGGGACCTGGCCGCCGTCGCTCCAGTAGACCTTGTAGCCGTTGTACTCCTTCGGGTTGTGGCTCGCGGTAATGACGATGCCGGCCGTGGCGCTGAAGTAGCGGACGGCAAAAGAGAGCATGGGCGTGGGGCGCAGGTCATCCCACACCAGGGCGTAAATGCCGCTGGCGTTCAGCGTGAGCGCTGCCTCGAGGGCGAACTCCTTTGAGAAGTGGCGGCAGTCGTGCGCGATGACGACCCGCTTTGGGCCGCTGACGGTGGCGTTTATGTAGTTGGCCAGGCCCTGGGTGGCATGGCGGACGACATAGCGGTTCATGCGGTTGGTGCCGGCGCCCAGCTTGCCGCGCATGCCAGCGGTGCCGAAGTCGAGCAGTTGGTAGAAGCGGTCGTCCAGTTCGGCCTGGTTGCCGGCCAGGTCTCCAAGTTCGCGGCGGGTCGCTTCATCAAAATAGGGACCGGTCCAGAGGCGGACGTAGTCGGCCGTGGTTGACATGTCTCCGTCTCCCCTTCAGGCTTATACTATAACCCTATGGTTCGACGATAAAATACTTCGCTCCTTCCGCACTTATGTCACAGAATGGTAAAGACGCACGACGGTTGCCTGGTGCGAATAGCCTCAGCGTACGTCTGGTGATAATAATGGTAGGGTCGCCCCTGTGAATGGTGCTAGGTGCAAAGGCGAGACAGAGGTTATGTTCCGGTTAACGAATGAGCTTCGATGCTGCTTTGAGTATTGCGAGCAGTATCAACAACTCCTGGATTGATAGATCTGCGGAGAGTTTCAGTGTCTGACACCCCCTTTCCGGGGCGCCCTCCCACCCATATTATTCCAAACGAGCGTTCCCATTGGAAGTCGGATTCGTTCGACGGTGTTCGACGGCGGAGTTCGGGAAAATGGTAAGGCAACAAGCCATGGTTGATCCGGGGCTTGTTGCCTTTTGGTCCGTTAGCGGTTGCCAGTTGTGCTACAGGATTTCCTCCAGCCCCAGTCTAAGAATGGGGTGCTCCACGGCGCCGAAGAACTCCACACACGCCTGTTCGGGGATTCCCAGCACATCCCACGCCAGCTGATAGAGCACCGCTTTCTCTACCTTCTGGGCGTAAGCTTGTGACGAAAGAGCTTCTTGCGCTTGTCCATCTCGTCACTCCCCTCTCTCCGGCAGAACAGTTCATGTGTGTTTCTGCGATGTCGTGCCTGC
>JARBUG010000046.1 GCA_029239785.1 Symbiobacteriaceae bacterium
CTGCAGGGGCGGGCGCAAACCGGTAGCCACGCCCAACGCAACGGACGGGCCTCGACGGCCCGTCCGTTGCGCCCGTCAAACTCCTGGTGGTGGTGGCGCCAACGCTAGGCGGTTGGGTCCGGTCAGGGGTTGAGGAGCCTCGGGGCGTTAGTTGACTATCTTTGCGGCAGCAAAGATGATACCGCTGTATAAGCCGCCCCGCCGCGACGACGCCCCAGACCCAACCGCCGCCGAAGGAACGCGCCCCCCATCATGCAGGCAACCACAACGTCACCGTCGTCCCACGTCCAACCGCAGACGCAACCACCAGCTCGCCCCCCAGGCGCACGGCCCGCTCACTCATGGTGGCCAGGCCGTAATGCCCCTCCGCCACGGCATTGGGGTCGAAGCCCTGGCCATCATCATCCACCGTAATGCGGTACCGGCTGCCGACCCTGGCCAACTCCACCCAAACACGCCCTGCGCCGGCATGGCGGTGCACGTTCATGAGCGCTTCCTGTATGATACGCAGCACCTCGTTCCGGTCCTGGCAAGCCACATCCTCCCCGGACGGCAGGCGCACGGCGAACTCTACCTGGAGGCGGGTCAGCCGGTAATAATGCGCCAGATAATCCGAGATGGCGCCCACCAAACCGCTCTGGGCCTGCGACGTACGGCGCAGGTCGGCAATGAACCGGCGCACATCAACCAACGTGCTGTCGAGCAAGCGGACAACCTCGGTCAGACCTTGCTTCATCAAGGGTGACGCAGTCTGATATTGCTGCTGCAGGTCGAACAGCAACAGCTTCAAGCCGAACAGGTTCTGCGACAGCCCGTCGTGGACCTCGTGGGCCAACTTGGCCCGTTCCGCCCGAACTGCTTCCCCGTAGAGGCACATCATTTGGGCAGCCAGGCCCAGCGAGGTGGCCATTTGGGTCAGCGTTGTCACATCCTGGTCGGTAAAGTCCCGGTCAGCCCGGCTGGCAACCATCAGGACGCCGACTACCCCGTTGTCCCCCGGAACCGGCACGCCCAGGGCGGCCTTCAGCCCTTCGGCCTGGAAGATCGGATAGGCGTCGGGGTGGTCAGTCAGGTCCTGGGGAAAGCGGAAGGTGGTCAACGGCAGCGCCGTCAAGATAATGCGCCCCGCAAACCCCTCTCCGGGTCGCAGCCGGATGGCGCTCGCCGCATCCGGATTTCGGCTGCCGCTGGTCACCTGCCAACGGATCTCGCTGGTCGCTTCGTCGTAGAATGCCAGAGCGGCCATGTCGCTGGCCGTCATGGTGCGCAGGCCGTCGAGCACCCGCTCAAGACTGGCACCAAAGACGGCCTCCTCCGGCGCCCGCGGTCGCAATTGCACCGCGGCGCTCAGCCGACCCGCCCCGACAATGGCTGATGCCGTTACGGCCAGCGCCCCGCCCATCCGATTGGACGGGAGGAGCCCCTCGACCGCATCGCCTCCCAGCGCCTGGCGCAGCGGACAGGCGTCGCCGGAACAGGCCGGGCAGTCGAACGCCTCCCGGCAGGGCATGCCCAGCAGTCTGCCTTCCGGCATGCCCAGCACAGCGCCACTGCCCGGTGAAACAGCCTCGATGCGACGGTTTCCATCGAAGATCAGAAATGGCCGCGATTCCATACCGTCTTCACCTGCCTGAACGGAATGGGCTGCCGGAATTGCCTGATTAGACCCATGGTAACACGAACGGCTTATCAACAGCATGACACCAAGGAACTAGGGTGCCGCGGAAAGGCGCGAAACGAATCAAGGAGCAGGCCGCCTGTGGCGAACCTGCTCCCTTATATGCGATGCGCTGTGCTGTGCAGTTTTACGCCTGCTTAACGGCCTCGATGTGCAGGGCGAACTTGACCTCGTCGCCGACGAGCCAGCCGCCGGCCTCAAGGGCGGCGTTCCAGGTCAGGCCGAACTCCTTGCGGTTGATCTTGGTCTCGGCGGTAAAGCCGGCGACCTCCATGCCCCAGGGGTTCTTGCCCTGGCCATCAAACGTGAGCGACCAAATGACTGACTTGGTGACACCACGAATGGTCAGGTCGCCAACCAGTTCATACTCGTTCTCACCCGTCTTCTCGATGCGATAGCTCTGGAAGGTCAGCTTGGGGTGGTTCTCGGCATCAAAGAAATCGGCCGAGCGGAGGTGACCGTCGCGCTGCGCATCGCGAGTGTCAACGCTGGCCGCATCAATGGTGCCGCTGATTTCGGCGGTGGTCAGGTCGGCCACGTCGGCCACAATCTGGCCCTCCAGCTTGGTAAAGTAACCCTTCACCGTGGTGAACATCATATGCCGAACCGAAAACTCCGCCGTGGTATGAGAAGGATCCAGAACCCACTTCGCCTTAGCCATGCTCAAGTCTCCCCCTGATTGTATGTTAGTCGCTTATCTATCGTTAGCGCCTGAGATAACATTAGCCTAGCCACTTACTTTTGTCAAGCGTTTGTGGTACACTTTTTCTCGGGAGGTGACGGCATGGGCTACGAGCATATGTGCCCCCTTTACGAGCGTGCTTTTGAAGTGCTGGGCAAAAAGTGGACGGGCCTCATCCTCCGCATTTTGATGAGCGGCCCCAAGCGGTTCTGCGAGTTTCGCGGGCAGGTCCCCGAAGTGAGCGACCGGCTCCTGTCGGAGCGGCTGAAGGAACTGGAAGATGCGGGCATCGTCAATCGAATCGTCCACAACACAAAGCCTGTGCTGATCGAATACGAGCTGACCGACAAGGGGAAGGCTCTGGAGCCGGTGGTTCAAGAAGTCCAGGTCTGGGCCGAAAAATGGCTGGTGTGACGCGAAAAAGAGGGGCTGTGACGATGTACGTCGCAGCCCCTCTTTCTATCTCTAGTATAGCACGGTTTTCCTGAAATTTCAAGACTGGAAGGTTGTGCGCCACCGGGGTACACTGGGCGAGCCAATGGATTCGCGCAGCGGGAGGGGACGTTTTTTGCAGATCAGTTGGACAAAGCTGCCGTTTGCGGCCCGCAACCGGGAGGAGTTCAGCCGGGGCCTGACCGCCTGGCTGGGTCAGGTGTTCTACGAAACACTGCCGGCGCAGGGGTACGAAATTCGGGAGGAACAGATCTACACCACGTTCCGCATCGCCAAGGCGCTGGCGGACGGCAAAACGCTCTTTGCCGAGGCCGGCACGGGCACGGGTAAGACCTTTGCCTACTTGCTGCCGCTGGTCTGCTACGCCCGTTTCCGGGGGAAGCCGGCGGTGGTGGCGTCGGCGTCCGGTGTCCTCCAGGCGCAGCTGACCAGCCCGGATGGCGACATTCAGGCCCTCTCCCGGGTGCTCGGGCTCGACATTGATGCCCGGCTGGCGTTTGACCCGGGCGAGTACATCTGTCAGGTGAAGGTGAACCAGTCCTATCCGGGGCGCCGGATGAAGGGCTGGACCACGCTGCGCACGTGGGCCACCCGCACGAAGACAGGGTGCCGCTCGGAGGTGCCCTACGCCAGCGATGAGATGTGGAGCCAGATCGGCTTTGAGCCCACGCTGCCGTGCGACACATGCCGGCACCGGGGAACATGCCATATGATTGCGGCCCGGCGCCATTATCGGGCGGCGGGTGACCTGATTGTGACCGATCACCGGCTCTTTGCGCACGACCTGTTTACCCGGGCCGAGCGCCAGGCGGCGGGAGAGCTGCCCTTGCTGCCCGCCTTCTCGGCGGTGGTGTTGGATGAGGGGCACCACGTGCCTGAGATTTGGCAGCGGACGCAGGGGCATGTGCTGACCGCCCGGCGCCTTGCGGCGACGTTGGACCTGATTGGGTCGGGGTATGGGGCTTCGTCGATCCGGGGCGGGGAGTTAGCCGAGGCCCGCCGGGGGCGGCGGGAGTACATGGAGCGGGTGCTGGTGGGAAACGCCCGGCGGGAGAGCCAGGCGTTTTTGGCGGCGGTCATGGCCTCGGCGGCGCCCGGGGAGGGGAAGCGCCACGCGGTGCGGGAAGGTGCTGTGTTCGAGGCCGCCGGCCGGCTGGGTGCGGCACTGGCTGCCCTCCAGGACGAGCTGATCACCGAAGAGGCGATGATGGAGGGCACGTCGGACGAAATGGCCATCCGGGCGTGGCAGTCTCGACTGGATGATGTGCATGCCGCACTGGCACTCTTTCAGTCGCCCGAGGCGGTGCCCTGGGTGGAGGGCGAAGATTTGTGGGTCGTGCCGCGGGTGCCCGTGTCGCTCAGCGGCGCGGAGCGGCTGCCGGCGGGGGTGCCTTGTGTCTTCTCGTCGGCGACGCTGGAGCCGGCGTATGCGGGTCAGGTGCTGGGCCTGACGGGGTTTGAGGGCGCCCGGGTCGGCGTGCCGTTTAACCTGGCCGAGCAGGTGCTGGTCTACCAACCTTCGCTGGATGACCGGGACGAGGTCGAGCAGACCCTGGCGGTCATTCGGGCCATGCGGGGTCGGACTTTGGTCTTGCTCGGGTCGCTGGCCGAGGTGGAGCGGTACCGAAGAGCCATGGCGGCGCAGGCGGGCGCCGGGCTGCCCGGGCAGGTCCTGTTCGAAGGCGATGCGGAGCGGGGCGCCATGCTCGAGCAGTTCCGGGCAGACGTCTCGTCGGTGCTGGTGGGGGCCACGTTCTGGGAAGGGGTCGATGTGCCGGGAGAGTCGCTCTCGTGCGTGGTAGTTCCGCGGCTGCCGTTTCCGGCGCACGACCCGCTGATTGTTGAGCGGCGCGAACAAGCGGCAGGTCGGGGCGAGGACTCCTTCCTCGCCGTCGACCTGCCGGAGATGTTGCTGAAGTTGAAGCAAGGCGTGGGGCGGTTGATTCGGACCACGCAGGACCGGGGCGTGATCGCCCTGCTTGACCGGTCGTACGTGAAGAAGCCGTGGGCCGAGGCGGTCGAGGGCGTGCTGCCCGAGGGCGCCGAGGCCACGGGCGACCTGGAACGGGTGGCGCAGTTCTGCTGAAGCTAGCCCCTCTCGGCATGGGCCGGTCAAGATCAGTCCCACGCCTGACGGGTTACGGCACCCATTGAGGGTGCCTAGCCCACGTAGAGGCGCTTCACATGCTTGAGCTGATCCAGGTAGAAGGTGGCATCTTCCTTCTTGGCCTCATCCCGGGCGACGGTGGCGGCGAAGGCCTGGCAGGCCTGGTCGTAGAGGCGCCCGGCGCCCCCGTCGCCGGCGGCCCAGCGGGCAACTGCGATGAAACCGGCCATCATGATCTCATCGAGCGAGGACTCGTCAGTGCAAGCGACCGGGTCAGTGCCATGGGCATAGTGGTAAGCGGTGATAAAGCTCTCCTCCGCCGCCCGGTACTGGCGCAGGGCCAGAAGATGGGCGCCGGCCATCCAGTAGGCGTGGCAGAGTGCGGTATCGCCCTTGTTCAGCTTGGTCCGCAGTGCGACGCAGCGCCGGGCGGCGGCGAGACCAGCCTGGAAGTGGCGGGATTCGTACCCGGGCGTCTCGCCGGGCCAACATTCCGCCAAGTTGGCCGAAAGGTTGTACGAATTGACGTTGGCGAACTGGGTGAACTTGTCGGCCGCCTCCTGGTTGGGGGCGGCTTCCGCTTTGCTCAGGTAGCGGTGAATGACCTTGTCGGCAAACTTGGCGTAGCGGTCGATGCTCTTGCCGGGCCAGTCCTGGCCGTAGAATTTCCGGGCCGCCATGGCGAAAAGGTCCATCTTGTCCTGTTCATCGGGGTAGGTATCGATGTAGGCAAAGACGGCGTCCGGCCCGCCGTCTTCCATGCGGCTCCTGATTTCCGGCCATTTCTGTTCGAGCAGCGCTTTCTCCAATTGTGTGCGGTCACCCTCCGGGTTGATGATATTCCTATGATACCACGAACTGACTGCCTACAGCGCCTTCTGCAGGATCAGGGTGACTTCATTCAGCCCGGCCTCTTTCGGGTTGAGGAGCAGGGCGCCGTCATTGATGGCGGTGCGGGCAATGGCAGGCAGGTCGGCTTCGGTCACGCCCACGTCGCGCAGGCGCATGGGCAGGCCGCAGGCCTGGCTCAACTGCCGGGTCATCTCCCTGACCACGGCGATCGCTTTGGTGGCGCGTTCCGCCGCCGGCGTGGCCGCGTAGACCTCCGGCCCGGCCAGAGGCAGCAGCAGGCGTCCGTACAGGTCAGCGAGCATATCCAGGTTGTACACCATCACGTGCGGCAGCAGAATCGTCATGGCGTCGCCGTGGGCGACCTTGCTCACACCGCCGCAGGCGTGGCCGATGGCGTGCACCAGCCCGACCATGGAGTTCGAAAAGGCGACGCCCGCCATGAGCGATGCGTTGGCCATGGCCATGCGGGCTTCGATATCCTTGCCGTTGGCCACCGCCCGGGGCAGGTGCTCGCGAATCAACTCGATGGCCGACCAGGCATAGGCGTCGCTCAGCGGGTTCTTCTGGTTGCAGGTGTAGCCCTCAATGGCGTGCACCAGCGCATCCATGCCCGTGGATGCGGTGATGCGGGGCGGCAGAGAGACGGTCATGCGCGGGTCGAGCACCGCCAGGTCCGGCAGCAGGTGGTAGGAGGTGAACTCCATCTTCACATGCCGCTCCGGATGGGCGATGACTGCCACCAACGTTACCTCGGAACCCGTGCCGGCCGTGGTCGGAATCACCACGAACGGCAGGCGTTTGCCGGCACGGAGAATGTCGGCGCCCATGTACTGCATGATGTCGTCGGTCTCCTGGGTGATGAGAATATGTAGCCCCTTGGCAGTGTCGATGACAGAGCCGCCGCCCAGCGCGATGAAGGAGTCGCAGCCGCTGGCCCGGAAAATCCGGCCCGCCTCGTTGACCACATGGATGGAGGAGTCGGGGGGAATCTCCTCGAACACGGCGCCCAGCGTGATCTCCGAGCCGCGCAGCGCCTCTTGCACGATGCGCGTCAGCCCCACGCCGGTCAGCATGGTGTTGGTCAGGAGCATGGGGCGGCTGGCGCCCAGTTGCTTTAGTTCAAAGGCGATGTTCTCCAGTGCCAGGCTGCCGGAGAGGATCTTCACAGGGTTATAGAACTCGAAGTACTGCGGAATCATGCCGTATGCGCCTCCTTATCGGCCGTGGGCAGCCAGCAGGGTGGAGAGGTAGACGCGGGCCATGGAGACTTCCCGGGCCGGAACCCGTTGCATAATCCGGCGGGTGATCAGCCCGGGGAAGAGGTATGCCTCTACCAGGAGCATGACCCGCACCACGGACATGGCCAGGGTCGGATCTCCCTTCATTGTCATCCGCCGTTCGGCCCAGCACCGGGCAACGCTGGTCATGCCCAGCAGCACCGGGAGGGCCGCGTCGACATGTTTAAAGGTGATGACCAGGTAGGCCGTATCGATCCCCGTTGCGCCCAGATATCGCAACCGTTCCCCGCGTTTCTCCAGCACCATGGCCGGGCCCGCCGGTCCCACCCGCATGGCGATGCGGACGCCGTCCTCCCACACACGCACCTCGGCCTGCGCCCGGCTGTCCAGGGCCGCGCAGGCGCACATGGCCCGCCCAAGGAGCCAGAGGGCGCTTCGAGCCAGCAGCACCTTCATCTGTTTCAAGATCGATACCCCCTTCCGGTGACTTCATTATGCAAGCGAGCGGAGCAGGCGATCAAGTGCCCGCTCCGCTCGTCGTTTGGTATACGCACACGTCTACCGGATGAGGCGCTCCGCAATGGCCCCGAGCGCCCGGGCGCCGGGCGAGGCGGGGTTCGCCAGCACCGCCGGGCGCCCCTCGTCAGCCAGGGTCATGACCGCATGGTCCAGGGGAATCCGGCCCAAGAAAGGCACGCCCAGCGACCGGGCCGCTGCTTCTCCGCCCCCGGTGCGGAACGGCTCAATATGGCCGGCACAGTGGGGGCAGGCCTGACCGCTCATGTTCTCCACCACCCCGAGCACCGGCACTTCCGCTTCACGGCAGGCCGTGACGGCCCGGCGGGCGTCGAGAACCGCCACCTGCTGGGGCGTCGTGACAATCACCGCGCCGTCCACGCGGCCCAGGAGCTGCGAAAGCCCAATCAGCTCGCCCCCCGTGCCCGGCGGCATATCGACCAGCAGCAGGTCCAGTTCGCCCCACGTTGTGTCAGCCAGCAGGCTGAGGAGGAACTGGAACTTGTAGGAGTCCCGCCACATCACCGCATCGTCGGGGTCCTGGAGGAAGAAGGCACTGGAGACAAGTTGCAGGCCCGGGGCCGGCTCTACCGGCAGGAGGCCGTCGGCGCCGGTGCGCATGCGGGCGCCCGGCAGGCCGAAGAGGTAGGGCTGGCTGGGCCCGGAGAGGTCGGCGTCAAGGAGGCCGACCCGGAGGCCTTTGTGTGACAGCGCAGTCGCAAGATTCGCTGTGACCGTCGACTTTCCTACCCCGCCCTTGTTGCTCAGCACCAGGATGCGTCGGGGAATGCCGGCCAGGCGCTGGTCCAGGAGCCAGAGGGTGTGGCGCTCCTGGTCACGGGCGCAGCTGTCAGCTTCGGGGCAGAGGGAGCAGGGTACAAAGCGTTCGCAGAGGCTCATGCCAGTGTCACCTCCTCAGTGGCAGACGGCCGGGGTGCGGCAGCCGGGGCAGGCGGGCCCAGCAGCGCCCAGCCCGCCAGTACAATCAGGTGCTGCTGGTTGACGCCCAGGGAGTAGCCGGCCAGAAAGAGCAGGCCGAGGGCGAGGCCCCGGTCCGGGTTGCGGCGCACGGCGGCAGCCAGGCCCGGGAGGCCCAGGCCCAGGGCGGCCAGGTACAGGGCGGCGGGCCAGGAGAGGGTAAAGCCCAGGGAGTACATGGCCAGAATGGCGGTCAGGTCGGCGTTGATGGTGTAGGCGAGGGCCAGGGCGGCGGCCCCGGTGGCGCCGAGGGCTGCTGCCCGACCCAGCCCGACGGCGCCCGCCCACGCCGCCCGCAGCAGCGGCACGGCCAGCCAGATCGGGGCCACAGCGGCCAGCAGTTCCCCGGCCCGGAGGGCGGCCCCGGCCAGCGGCGGTTCGCCGGGCAGCCCCAGCACCGTCCAGGCCAACTGCCCCACCGTTGTGAGGTATCCCACCAGGTGGACGGTCAGCACAGTGCTCAGCAACCCACATTCCCACGGCTCGCGCACGCTGCGCAGCGAAGCAATGCCCATCACGGCCACCGCCGCCGCCAACACCAGCGCCACGCCCAGCGACCACGCCGGCGACGGCACGGGCCCGGTCACAATCATGACCATGACCCCGGCCAACACCCCCAGCGCCATCCCCCACCACCGATGCCCCGCCAGGGCCAGCCCCAGCAAAATCACACCCATGAACAGGCTGAAGCTGAACGCCACTTCGCCGGCCGACATCAGCACCTGGTAGACCGACAGCACCACCCCGGTCTTGGGAATGAATATCCCCACCCGGGAGACGACCCGCACCAGCACCAACTCAACCAGCGTCGCCCACCACAACAGGCGCAGCGCGGCCCCCCGGTATTCACTCACCTTACTTCCCCTCCAGTTGCAGCACCACCCAGGAAGTTGTGTACTTCATCCCATCACGCTGCATGAACTGGCCATCCCACACGGCGAAGGCCGCCTGGAGCGGCGCCGCGGCCGTCAGAGAAAAGTCTCCCGCTTCCCCGGCCAGGGGCCGGCTGAAGACCACCGCCCACTTGCCGTTCTGATACCCGCCCTGGCTCTGCATCGGGTGCGGACCGGCGGCGGTCAAGGTGCCAAACCCCTCGGCAATCAGCGCTTCCACAGGCGTCTCCTTGGATTCGTCGGCCCGCGTGTTCCCCACCGCGAAGGCCGGCCGGGCAAAGAGGTCCTCGGTCAACAGCGCATTACCCGCATCATCATGAAATCCATCGTTCACGATATTCGGATACTGCGTCTTCATATCGCGGCTGCCGAACTGCCAGTCAGCCTTCCACTGCCAAATGCGGACCGGATTCATACCCACCTGTCCCATGCAGGCGTTTATGATCTGGTCAGACAACTGGATCGCTGCCTGATCCCCGAAATCTTGCGGCCGCAGGGTCGTGACATCCTGTGAGTCATCCGCCCACTCCATGCGAATGGCCAGGTTGGTGCCGTCGGTCAGCGCCTTCACGCTGACGTTGCGGGCCTTCGCCCCAGGCGTGCTGGTAATGGTCAGGGGCATGGTCACAGCGCTGACCCGCTTCCAACTAGCATCCCAGGGGTCAAGCGCCAGTGCCCCTTTTGCCTGGCGCACGAGAATGGACGGGGCCGCCACCGGCTGCCGCAGCCCAAACTGGTAGACGCTAAGCCCCGCCGCCACCAGCAGCAAACCGCCCGCCACGGCGCCAATCACCATCTGCCGCCGCGTGAACCGCCGCAGAATCTGCATTTACGCTCCCTCCCGCGGGAAGCGGCCCGCATCGGCTGCGATGAACCGCTCCGTCAATCGTGCCAGCGCCAGGTAATACCCATCAGCCTCCGCCTTCTCAAGCCGGACGATGAACCGGGGCAGCCAGACCGCCAGATGCTCATGCAGGAACTTGCCCTGGGCCTCCCGGCAGACCGCCACGCCGTCCTGGTTGCCGTCGTTCACGGCAATCGCTTCCTTCATCGACAGCATGTACATAAACTCCAACTCAGCCGTCAGGCTGTCGGCCCGGTCGCCCGTCGTCTGGGTATCAACGCCGAACGCCCGGTAAAACCCGGCGATATCGGCCATCTGCTGCGTCTGCATCCAAATATGCGACGCCGTATACTCGGTCTCGTAGGGCGGGCAGGCCGGTACTTGCCCGCCAAACCAATCCTGATACGCCTGCTCCAGCCCCTCCATCGGCAGATGGGTGTCCGCCCCATCGCCGCCGGCCTCCCGCAACGCCAGCCGCAGTTGGTCCGGGTAGTCAGCCATGGCAGCCAGCAGCCCCGGCGACGGGTACAAGAAGCCCCGGGAGAGCACCGCATACGCCCGACTGCGGGCCAGCGCCTGGTCCACCGCCTGTGGCAAAGCCACCGCACCCACCTCCTAGGTGATGTTGTGCCGGTCCGCCGGACGGACCTGCACCTTTTCGTAGATCGCCGTCCGTACGACCTCGGCACCGTGCTCGTCAAAACCGACGGCCTCTTCGTCCTCGATCTTATAGGAGTGAATGATCCGGTCGGTGGCGCCGAAGAGCTGGAGTACACCCAACAGTTCCTTATCGGCCTTGGTATAGGCGGCGATCGCCGGTTCCACACCGGGGCCGAACATCTGGGCGAGATAGTCCCGCGGCACCCAGCGGGGCGGGATGTAGTACACGTTGGGCTCCGTGCCAAACTGCGGGTAGAGCGGCAGCGCCACCTTCGCCTTGTGTACCAAGTAATACAGCGGACTGGCCGGATCGTTGATAAACCCGAACAGCCGGATCTTCCCGATGCAGGTGGCGATGCAGCGGGTCGCCTGCCCCTGTTCGATGCGGGGGTAGCAGCCCACGCACTTCTCGGTGGTCGCCGTGGTGCCCCGGTACATGGGCTTCTTGTACGGGCAGGCCTCCATGCACTTGCGATACCCACGGCAGCGGCTCTGGTCGATCAGCACAATGCCGTCCTCTTCCCGCTTGTAAATCGCCTTGCGGGGGCAGGCGGCCAGGCAGGCCGGGTAGGTGCAATGGTTGCAGATGCGGGGCAGGTAGAAGCCCCAGTTCTCGTGCTCCGGCAGCATCTCGCCCTTGGGGTTGTGCCCCTTGGACGAATCTTCGTACATGTTCGGATGGCGCCAGTCCTCGTCGCCGGGCAGGTAGCCGAGGGCGACCATGCCGCTGCCCGTCTGCTTCGCCGGGTCACGAGCCTCGAAAATGGTCTTGCCCTTGAACGTATTGCCCTGCCATTCCTGCTCGCCCAGCATCTCCAGCAGTTTCACATCCCAGCCGAAGGGGAAGCCGCCGTACGGCTTGGACTCCACGTTGTTCCACCACATGTACTCCTGCCCGGGGCTGAACGTCCAGGTCGACTTGCAGGCCATGGTGCAGGTCTGGCACCCGATGCAGCGGTTCAGGTTGAAGACCGCCGCAAACTGCCGCTTGGGCCGGTTCTCGTCGTAGGCGTACTCCATCTCCCTACCCAACTGCCAGTTCTTTACCTGCGGCATCGCTTAGCGGCCCCCCTTCACAAAGAAGCCACGCATGTACTTCTTCATGGCGTCGTTTTCGTTGCCGGGGCTGATGCCCTTGGTGGCCGGCTTCCAGACGCCCTTGCCGTCCATGCCGCCATCCTCGGCCTTGGTGATCTTCACCATGGTCTCCTTGGGGCAAGTGTTCGGGGCGTTCACGTCCACCTCGTACCCTTCGCCGATCTCCTGGCCCATATAGCCCTTGCGCACCAGGGTGTCGGTCATCTGGCTGGGCTGGAGCCAGCCGCGGGTGCAGCTCTGGTGCGAACCGGTCCGCACGTGGGCCGTGTAACCCGTGTTGGAGCGGGCCAGGCCGTTCTCGCTCGTCTTATTCGCCCGTACAGTCTTGGGCGAGGCGATCCAGATCGCGTGCTTCATCATCGTCACGCCACGGGGATACGACGGGTTGTAGCGGGCCCGCACCTTCAGGCGGGCGACTTCGTAATACGGGTCGCTCTCTTTCCAGCCGACGTAGGGCCGGTCATCGGCGTTCGCGTCGACATAGACGTAGTCGCCGTCGTTAATGCCCAGCGCCTTCGCATCCTCAGGGTTGATATGGACCTGGGCCTCGCCCGCGCTCGGCGTCCGCTTGTCGTTGCGGTACGGGTCGCCGAAGTTCGAATCCCAAATCACGTTCCAGTCCGTCATGGCCCACGATGAGTGGACGCGATGCCGGCTCTTGGGCGTCAGGAAGTAGAACTTGTAGCCCTTGGCAAAGAGCGGATTGGGCGTCTTTTTGATGTCGGTCCAGGTCATCTTCACGTTGCGGACGGAACGCTCGTCGGCGCCGGTGGCATCGAGCGGCACCGCGTTGACGGGGCGAATGGCCGGGTGCGAGCCCATAATTACGTTGGGCAGATACGGCGTTGCCTCCACCGGCTCACGGTGGACGATCAGGTTTTCACCCAGGTCGATGAACTCCTGCTCATCCTTATACAGTTCAATGCGGCCGGTCTTGGTGTACCAGGGCTTATGCTCGTGAACCTGCTCCCACCCGAAAATGCGCGGGTAGGTGCGGAACATAACCAGCCAGTCGCGGTTCGACTCGATCATTTCGTTGATGTCGTAGCCGCTGGTGGTGTACGACGCATCGGAGATGCGCTGCAGGTAGACTTCGCCCTTGCCTTCGTTGACGAACTTCCAATAGTCGGCGTAGCGCTGGTCGCCGGTGAGCCGGGCCAGGGCGCCCGCCACGCCGGCCATGACCTCGCAGTCCTGGCGCGACTCGAACATCGGCTTGATGCCGCCCTTCCACACGTTGACGAAAGGGTTCGAGCAGGCTGAGGTCATGTCGGGCACAGTCAGCTCGGCCCAGGACTGCACGGGGAAGACCACGTCGGCATGCTCGCAGGAGCCGGTCCACTCCCAGTCCTGCACCACGAACATCTCCACGCCCTTGTTGACCACCTCGATCATGTGGTGGGCCCATTTGGCGTTATTCAGATGGTTTGAGTTGCAAATCCAGATCGACTTGGTCGGGGTCGGCATGTGGCTCTGGCCGGTGTACATTTTGCCGCCGACCTTGAGGGGCCGGTCGCCATAGTTCCAGTAGGCCGGGTGCTCGGGCTTGTAGTACTTCTTCACCTTGACGGCGCTGGCGGATGCAGCCGGGTCGAGGTTCATGTTGAAGGGATCTTCGGCCATCCAGGTGGGCAGGCCGGGGTGGTTTTCGCCCCGGTAGTTGCCGGCCCAGTGCGTGGTGTTGGCGCCCGGCTTGCCAATGTTGCCGGTCAGGCTCATGAGCAGGAAGCAGGCCCGGCCCGTAATGTCGCAGTGGAAGTAGTGGTTGACGCCCTCGCCCGTGGCGATGTGGGCGGGCTTGATGGTGCCCAGGTCCTTCGCCAGTTGTTCGATGAGGTGCTTGGGAACGCCCGTCGCGTCGGCGACGGTGTCGGGCGTGTACTCAGAAACATGCTCCCGGTAGAGCTGGAAGATGGTTTTGCACTCGACTTCCTTGCCGTCGGCCAGCTTCACCTTGAACGTGCCGTCCAGGGCCGGGTTGTAGGGCATGTGCTGGCCCACGTTGTCGCGGTTGACGACCTTGGGGCCGTTATCCCACACCACAAAGTCGCCCCAGCGCTCGCGCAGGTCGGGGCTGATCTTCTGTGTGGTGACCGAATAACCCGTAAGCGTGGTATTGCCGATGCCCAGGTCCTGGTTGGAGAGCCGCTTGAGCGTATCCATGCGAACGAGCAGCGGCATGTCGGTATGCTGCTTGACAAAGTCGTAGTCGATCAGCCCGTCGCGGAAGAGCAGGTGCGCCACGCCCAGCAGCAGGGCGATGTCCGAGCCCGGGCGCACGGGGAGCCAGTAGTCAGACTTCTGGCTGGCCGGGCTGTACTCAGGCGAAATGTTGACCACCTTGCCGCCCCGCTCAATGATCTCGATCCACCAGTGGGCGTCGGCCATTTTGTTTTCGACCTGGTTTTTGCCCAGGAAGACCATCAGTTTGGTATTTCGGAAGTCGTTCATGTCGACGTCGGCGCATTTGACACCGGTGGACATGGGATGGCCGGGGTTCAGGTCGCCATGCCAGTCGTAGCTGGACCACTGGCGGGCGCCGTAGTGTCCGTCGTGCAGGGCGAGCATGTTGGCGAAGCGGGCCAGGGAGTTGATCCGCATGACGCCGTTGAGCGCCATGCCGTTGCGGAACTTCATGGTCTGGGCGCCCGACCCGTGCATCGCGTCGATCATCTCTTGCGGATAGCCCTGGGCCTTCAGGCGCTGGGCGCCGGCATCGCCCGCGTAAGTCTGCATGATGTGCAGGGTCGTTTTGGCAACGAGCAGGTTCGCCTCGTCCCACGAGACCCGGACAAAGTCGTCCCAGCCACGCTTGAAGTACTTTTCCTTGGCCTCGGGGGTGGACGCGTCGGGCCAGCCGGCCTCGACCCATTCCTTCCAGCCCTTTCGGACCATGGGATACTTAACCCGGTACGGCCCGTAAATGCGGCGGGGCAGGGTGTAGCCTTTCAGGCACCCCCGGGGATGCCACGACTGCGTCGACTTGGTGCCGTACAGGTCGGTCGCCTTCCCTTCGGTGTAGGGTGGCTCCACCCGGACCATAATGCCGTTGCGCAGCACGCCCTTGACCCGGCAGTTATGCGTGCAGTTGGGGGCACAAACGAACGTGAACTCCGAATCGAACTTGTACTGATCGCGATAGACCTGCTCCCAGTTCCGGTCCGGGTAAGCGGCCAGCGGGTTCTGCACGTTGAACGGCCGCAGTGTGGCCAGGTCGGCGCGGGCCCAGCGGGCGCCGCCCAGCAACGTCAGGCCGCCCACCGCCGTTGCGGTGCTGATCAGGAAATCGCGCCGGGACAAGCCCGGCTTCTGCTGTTCTTTCATGGTCTCCCTCCTCCCCCGAGGTCCGTCAGGCAATGACACGCCGGATCAAGGCACGCACCCAATCCTCACCGCGCAGCTTGTAGGCCAGGTGCGGCCCCTGGTAGAACGGGTCTCGGAAAACCGCCAGCAAGGCCTCTTCCGAATAGCCCATGTGGGCGAACTCCTCAGCGAAGCATGCTGCCATGTACGCCAGTCCGTCCTGCTCCATCTCCATCCCTCCACCTTGAGGGTACTGGCCGGCGCAAGCAGAATGGAGTGACAGTGCTCCCGAACTCTCGGGACATTTGTCCTGAAACTGCAGGACATGCTCCGACTTACAGAGGATTTGCGTCATTCAGTTGCGTATAAATTCCGATAGACGAGGGGGTGTTTGGCCATGACGACGGTGATGGTGGTCGACGACCACAGCGTTGTACGCATGGGCTTGATCGCGCTGCTGTCGCGAGCCCCGGGCTTTGCCGTAGTCGGCGAGGCCGGACGGGTGGCGGAGGCGCTGGAGAAGGCCGAAGCGCTGGTGCCGGACGTGGTGCTGATGGATGTGCGTCTGCCTGACGGAAGCGGCATTGAATGCTGCCGGGCAATTCGGACCCGCCGACCTGAGACCAAGGTGCTGATGCTGACGTCATACGACGACCGGGATGCCGCCATTGCGGCTGTCATGGCCGGCGCCGCCGGGTATTTGCTCAAGCAGGTGGAGCCAGAGGAGTTGCTGCGGGCCGTCAGGCTCGTGGCCGGCGGGGCCTGTCTGCTGGACTCGAAAGTGGCCAGCGGCGTGCTGGAGTACATCCGTCGGGGCAGTCCTGAAGGCGATTTATCCGAGCGGGAGCGCTCAATCCTGCACCTGATCGGTGAGGGCATGACCAACCGGGAGATTGCCGCCCGTCTCTTCCTGAGCGAAAAAACGGTGCGTAACTATGTCAGCATCATTCTGCAAAAGATGGGCCTATCGAACCGCACGCAAGCGGCCGCCTACGTGAGCCGCAGGCGGTTACTGGGGGGAGAGTCTGAACCATGAAACGGGTCAGGAGCGTTGCAGGGATCGGCTTGCTGCTTTCACTGGTGACAGTGTTGGCATTGCTGGCACTGCGGTGGGGATTCTCCGCAGAACCGGCCGACCAGGAGTTGTCGAGCGGCACCCACGTTGTGGTCAGGTATGCCCGGTCGCAGGCAGAGCTGGCCGCGAAGGTGGGCGAAGAGACGGCCAAGCTTGTGGAGGCGAACCGGACATGGGGCCGTGTGACTGAGGCAGACCGCCTGACGGTTCTGGTGGAGACCAAGCCTGCCAAAGGCGCTGCAGGAACCTCGGCACGGGCGGTGGCGCCATTTCAGGTTGCAGTCGTAACGGGCAAGAATGCCAAGATCGATGAACCAGGCCGGCCGGCCGGGCTTGAGGCTGCCGTTGCCCTCGCCCTGACGCAGCCGGCGGACAGCCCGGCCTTTACGGTGGACTGGCTGCACGTGGGGATGGGCGCCCTGTTGGCCGAGGGGTTCAATGTTTTCCCCGACCACCTCAGGGGCGTGAATCCCGCCGACATGCTCGCCGCGCTAGACAAGCCCGGCACCTCGCAGTACCAGACGGCAGCCGAGAGTCTGGCCGGCCTGGTCATGGACCGCTGGGGCATCGACTGGACCGCCCACTACAAGCGCAAGCCCGAGGAACTGACGCCCCGGGCCATGCTGCTCTGGACTTCGGGCGGCCGGACTGAGGCCGAAGCCCTGGCCTATTGGAAAGAACGGCTCTCCTTCGTCTACGGCTGGGGGCGCCGGCAGTTCAAGTTGGGCACAGATACCTGGGTGTCGACCGCCGCTGACCTGAGCCCCGTTCGGCTCAGTCCGACCGTGTCCCAACTCCCCAAGGGCCCCGGCCCGAACGAAAACTACTCCCCGCACCAGTACAAGCTGGACGTGCGCTGGGAGCCGGAGCACCGGCTAATCAAGGGCGACATGACCCTGACCTGGGAGAACGGCGAAGGAATTCCCGTTGATACGCTCTACTTCAACCTGTGGCCGAATGCCGAGCAGTTTGCCATGTATGGCGGGCGTATGACCGTTCAGTCTGTTCAGGTAGATGGCCAGGCGGCGGCTTATGTGGCGCAGGCGCTGGACCTGACTGTGCCGCTGGGGCGTGCCGTAGCACCCGGGGAAAGGGCGACCGTGGCCATTCGCTTTACCACGAAGCTCCCCGGCATCATTACCGACAAGGGGCTCGGTCAGCTGGAGTCCAGGCGCTTCGTGCTGACCCACTGGTATCCTACCCTGGCCGTGCTGGACGAGCGAGGGTGGAACCTGTTCGGCTTCGCAACGAAGGTGGCGGAGACCTACTCGGAAAATACGCACTTCACGGTCCGCCTCGACCTGCCGGCCAAGACGGTCATCGGGGCAACCGGGCGGGTTACAAAGAAGGACCTGGGCGAGGAGCGCTGGGTATACGAGTACGACGCTCCCAACGTGAAGGATTGGGTCGCTGTTGGGGGCACCGACCTCGTAGAAAGAGTCAGCACCCTGAGCGGGATCAAATTTCATCTGATTGATTCCAGCTCCCAGTGGATGGATATGGCCACCAAGGTGACACACCAGGCCGTGTTGCACTTCACCGAGCGCTTTGGCCCGTACCCGTACCAGGACCTGGTGATTAGCTCCGTGTCGTCGGCGGGCATGGAATGGCCGGGATTCTTCTTCACCAGGGCTACTTTGGCCACGAGCCAGGAGTACAACCAGTTCTACTACACGACCATCCATGAAGCGGCTCACCAGTGGTTTTACGGCATCGTGGGCAACGACCAGTATCACGACGTATGGTTGGATGAGGGCTTTGCCACGTATGCCGACCGCTCTGCCACCCGTGAGGCCTGGCGGATTGAGGTGCCGGATGTCTCCCTGCGCAAAGACCTGGGCAAGCTCTCCGCCACCGCCTCCCAATACGACTTGTTGCAGGATGGCCACTCCAGCGTGCCCTACCAGCGGGGCGCCCAGGTGCTCGAAGACCTTGAGAAACGGATTGGACGGCCGACCATGGACCGGCTCATGCAGGAGTGGGTCCGCCGCTTTGCGCACAAGACCGCGACCACCCGTGATTTCGTGGCGCTCGCCAACGAGATCACCGGCACGGACCTGACCGCGTTCTTCGGATCGCATGACGTTTCGACCGAGCGCGAGGTCTACCGGCCCTTACTGCCTCTGGGGCAGGCAACGTATAAGAAGTAGTGATGAGAAAGGCCGCCTCCCTTGCCGGAGGCGGCCTTCTCCCTGGTTTCCCTTGGTTACTCCTCCAGGAGTCCTGCCCTGGCCGCCCACACGCCCAGAGCAGTCCGGGACGGCAGGTCCAATTTCCGAAAGATATTCCGCAGATGACCATCAACGGTGCGGGGGCTGATGAAGAGGCGTTCGCCCACTTCCCGGTCGGTCAGGCCCCGGGCGACCAGCGCAGCGATTTCTGCTTCGCGCCGGGTCAGGCCTGGGGCGGCCGCGGGCTGGGACGGGGTCTCCCCCAGCAGCGCCCGGGCCGGCTCGACCAGGGCGGCCTCGGCCCCGAAGCGCAGCCCCAGCTCCAGCGCCTCCTCGGCCGCCCGGCGACTCGCAGACTCGTCGCCAGCGGCCGCGTGCCAACGCGCCCACTCCACCCGGTTCAAGGCAAAACACCAGGCGCTCGGCCGTGGCCCGGCATGCCAGGCATCGACCCGTTCGAGCCACATCCGGGCGCCCGGCAGGTCCCCTGCCAGGGTACAGGCCCGCGCCGCCGCGGTCATCGCCTCCATCGCCGCGCGATACTCGCCGTACCGAGGCTCCGCACCCCGGGGCAGCGCCTCCGCTCCCGAGGCCCCGTCCCACCGCGGCGAACCACCTGCCTTCTCGGCTGCCAGCCGCTCCAACTCCCCAACCCGGGCTCTCAGTTCCGTCACCTCGGCCCCCGCATAAGCCCCCCGGCCCTCCGCCAAAAGCGCCAGCCACGCTTCCGCCCGGCCGGCGGCCGCCGCATAATCCTTCCGCGCCAACGCATCCTCCACCGAAAGGGCAAAGTACGTGAACGCTTCGCTCAGGTCCCCCCGCAGGGCGGCAACCTCCGCCAACACCCAATGGTCCAGTGGCCCCTGCGCCGAAGCGCCACCTTCGATCAGTGCCTCCCGGACCACCGCCTCCGCCACCTGGGGCCGCCCGCTGCGCAAGTAGGCGAGGCCCAACCCGCCGGGCGCCCCCGCCACCTGGTGGCGGCGCCCGGTCGTCAACGCGAGCAACTCCTCCAGCGCAGGATCCCGCCAGAGCGCGGCCAGCCCCTTATGTGCCTGGTCCATCGCCCTGAGCTCCCGGGCCGCATCGCCCCCGGTCGCCCGAACCGCCGTGAAATACTGCCCCAGCGCCCGAACCGCAGGCTCCTCGGCGCTGCATGTGCGCGCCAACAACGCGTCTGACTCACCCTCACAACAAACCGAGCACGCCACCGCCGCCACCAGCGCCAGCGCCGGATCCGCCGCCTCGCTCAGCGCAATGGCACGGCGGTACATGTCCCACGCACGAAGCCGTTCGCCCTGCACCATCGCCCGGTCGCCAGCCGCCCGCAACAACGGCACCGCCGCCGTATCGCCGGCCTCCCCGAGGTGCCACGCCTGCTCATCCGGATCGCTGGCCGCCTGCGCCCACTTCCGGTGCCGCAGCGCCCGGCGAATGCCCAACTGCGCGCCGTACAGCGCAGCCCTCACCCCCGGTGCGAAGACCAGCTGCCCGGCCTCTTCGCACATCAGCCCAACGCCCACGGCGGCCTCCAGACACTGAACCACCGTCTCCTCCGACTCGCCGGAGGCGCGGCAAAGAATCGGAAGGTCTATCCTACTGCCAGCCAGCGCCGCCATCTCAAGCATCTCCCTTTGCGGTGGCGACAGGCGGCCAAGCCGTTCCATCATCCGAGAGCTCCCCTATCATTCAGTCATCAAGCGAATTGTTCCACTCTCAAGTTCTTCTCCCCTGCGACTTTCCTGAACGCCAGGGCATAAAGTACCGTCTCCTTAGTACAGCGACGCGACGAGGTTGTCTGAACCATGGCCCGAAGGGCCTCCTGCCACCCCGCACTTTCGCAGTTTCGGAGCCACACCCCTCTAAAGTGGTAATGCCAGAAACGATCGTGAAAAAAACCTCGAATTTCGCAGTTCTGCGGATGCAATGGAGTTATTTCTCTAGGAGGAAATGTACTGTATCGAACGAATAAAGATAGTGTAACGCAACTTTCGGGTCCGGTTGGTGTGCCCGAAAATCAGGTGAACGCCCTACACAGCGAACGCCGTCCCGATTCTTCGTGGTACTCCCCGTGGAGGGAGACAAATATACCTTAGGGAACCGACCTGTGTCGCTGCCAGGCCGCTGGAGGTGTACTTAGCTTTCCAATGGCAGCCTCAGGTTTCATGACATAGAGCCAAGCACTATCCCCGCGGCCACAGCACAAAGGTTGGAACCAGTGTCAGCCGAGTTGCCGGGTTCAGCATGGACCGGGCGTAGTCGCATACGTTCGGTACTGAACGAACACCGAAGGCCGGCTAAGAGGGGTCCCAAATGTCGGAGGGAGGTCACACAGAATGCGTCGTTTCATCGCAGGTTTCCTCGCCGTCTCGATGCTCGCCGCAGTCGGCTGCTCGAAAAACACAGATAACAAAGAGCAGACCACTGACAAGGGCAAGGATCCGGCACCGTCGCAGCCCGCGGCTGCCCAGGTAATCCGGATCAACATCGGCACCGATCCTGAGACCCTCGATCCCGCCGTTTCCACCGGTGTTCCCGAGAGCAACGTCCAGCTCTCCCTGTACGAAGGCCTGATGCGCCTCGACAAGGACGGCAAGCCGGTCGCCGGCATGGCCGAAACCCACACCGTCAGCCCTGACGGCAAGACCTACACCTTCAAGCTGCGCGACGCCAAGTGGTCCAACGGTGACGCGGTCACCGCGAACGACTTCGTGTACGCCTGGAAGCGGGCCCTCGATCCCATGCTTGCCTCCGAGTACGCTTATCAGCTGTACTACCTGGAAGGCGCCGAAGCTGCCAACACCATCCCCCTCAACCAGCTTGAGGCCGATGGCAAGACCGAGAAGAAGGGCGCCGACGGCAAGCCCATCGCCCGCCCCGAAGCCGACATCAAGAAGGACTGGGAAGCCGCTGCCGCCAAGATCGGTGTGAAGGCTGTCGACGCCAAGACCCTCGAGGTCAAGCTGACTTCCGCCACCCCGTACTTCCTCTCCCTGACCGCTTTCCACACCCTGTACCCCGTCCACCAGAAGTCCGTCGAGGCCGGCAAGGCCGACTGGTTCCGCAAGCCCGAGACGCTGGTCGGCAACGGCCCGTTCAAGCTTGTCAGCTGGACCCCGAAGGACAAGGTCATCGTTGAGAAGAACCCGAACTACTGGGATGCCAAGGCTGTCAAGCTCGACAAGGTCGAGTACTACCTGATCGACAGCGAAGCCACCGCCACCCAGATGTTCGAAGCCGGCCAGCTCGACATCATCGAGTCCGGCGTCAACAACGCTGAACTGCCCCGCCTCAAGAAGGAATATCCGGACGAGCTGAAGATCCTGCCGGATCTCGGCCTCTACTACTACCGCTTCAACGTCACCAAGGCCCCGATGAACGACGTTAAGGTCCGCAAGGCCCTCACGCTCGCCATCGACCGCCAGCTGATCGTTGAGACCATCACCCAGGGCGGACAGCTGCCCGCTATGTCCGAAGTTCCTGGCGGCATGCCCGACGTCTCCGGCGACTTCCGCGCCAACGGCAAGGATTTCTTCAAGGACAACGACATCGCCACCGCCAAGGACCTCCTGAAGCAGGCCGGCTACCCGGACGGCAAGGGCTTCCCGAAGTTCACCATCATGTACAACACCTCTGAAGGCCACAAGCGCATCGCTGAAGCCATTCAGGAGATGTGGAAGAAGAACCTGGGCATCAACGTTGAACTCGAGAACGTTGAGTGGCAGGTCTACCTCTCCCGTCAGTCTGAGCTCGACTACGACATCAGCCGCGCTGGCTGGATCGGCGACTACATCGACCCGATGACCTTCGCCGATATGTGGGTCACCAAGGGCGGCAACAACCAGACCGGTTGGGCCAACGCTGAGTACGACAAGCTGATCGCCACCGCCAAGAACAGCGCCGACGTGGCCGTCCGCATGAAGGCCATGCACGACTCCGAGAAGCTGCTCATGGACGAGATGCCCATCCTGCCGATCTACCACTACGTCCGTGTCCGCATGGTCAGCAAGAACGTGAAGAACTGGTCTGAGCCCCTCACCTCTGGCATGAACCTGCGTGAGGCGTATCTCCAGAAGTAACCTTCCAAATCGACGGTGCAGGCGCCACCGGGGGACGCCCCCGGTGGCGCCATTCTGTCAAACTGCGATGGAGGGATCACATGGCCCGCTACATTCTCCAACGGGTCATCACCATGTTGGTGGTAGCCTGGGTGGTCGTCACCTTGACCTTCTTCATGATGAAGGCGCTCCCGGGTGGACCCTTTGCCTCGGAAAAGAAGCTGCCTGAAGCCATTCTCAAGAACATCGAACGCCGCTATAAGCTCGACCGGCCGCTCATGGAGCAATACTTCGACTACCTTAAGAACGTAGTCAAGTGGGACCTTGGCCCTTCTTTCAAGTACGAAGGCAGAACAGTAAATGACGTGATCAACAAAGGCTTTAGCGTTTCCGCCAAGCTCGGCGGCCTATCGATTCTGATCTCGCTCGTCCTGGGGGTACCCATTGGGGTAATCGGCGCCATGAGGCACAACGGTCTGCTCGACCGGGTGACCTCGGGGCTTGCAATCCTCACGGCAGCGGCCCCGAGCTTCGTAATTGCCGGCCTGCTCCAGTATTACCTGGGCTTTAAACTGAAATGGTTCCCGCCAGCCACATGGGGTACCACGAAGCACTACGTGCTCCCGACCATTGCCCTTTGCAGCTTTTCACTGGCCTGGCTGATCAAGCTGACCCGTTCCAGCATGCTGGAAGTCACCAACCAGGACTACGTCCGCACCGCCCGCGCCAAGGGCATTCCGGAGTTTTGGGTCGTGTACCGCCACATGATCAAGAACGCCCTGGTGCCGGTCATTGCCTCGCTGGCGCCCCTGACCGCAGGCATCCTGGTCGGCAGCTTTATCATCGAATTCATTTTTGCCAT
Source organism: Symbiobacteriaceae bacterium (assembly GCA_029239785.1). Classification (GTDB taxonomy): domain Bacteria; phylum Bacillota; class Sulfobacillia; order Symbiobacteriales; family Symbiobacteriaceae; genus JARBUG01. The sequence goes on from JARBUG010000046.1 coordinate 23,469, forward strand.
TCCTGGCGTTGGCCGCGAATTCGTCGTCTCCATTACGAACCGCGACTACACAGTCACACTTGGCATGACGGTCTTTTATGGTTTCCTGCTGACCGGCTTCACGCTGGTGGGCGATATTCTGACCGCACTCGTTGATCCGCGGGTGCGCCTGGACAAGGAGGGCTAAACATGGCGATCTCCGATTCCCGGTTTGCCCCCCTGCCCAACCGTCAGGCAGCGGCTGAGCGGATTACTACACCGCCCATCAGCTTTGCGGCTGACGCCTGGCGCCGGTTCAAGGCAAACCCGGCGGCCCTTGCGGGCCTCGTGATTCTGGTTCTCATTGCGCTCGCCGCTTTCGTCGGGCCATACTTCACCGAATATAGCTACTCTGACCAGATTCGCGGCATGAACAACAAGCCGCCTTCAGCCGAGCACTGGTTCGGCACCGACCCGCTGGGCCGCGACATGCTCGTCCGCATCTTCATAGGCGGCCGCATTTCGCTGGCCGTGGCCGTATTCGCCGGCCTGCTCCAGTTGGTTGTGGGCGTCGCTTACGGCGCCGTCGCCGGCCTGCGCGGCGGCCGGGTTGACAACTTCATGATGCGTATCGTTGACATTCTGGACACGATTCCCCTCACGATTTATGTCATTCTGCTGGCCGTTCTGCTCAAGCCTGGCCTCACCTCGATTTTCATCGCCATCGGTGTCGTGTACTGGACTGGTATGGCCCGCCTGGTGCGTGCGTCGGTGCTGGCCCTGAAAGAGCAGGAGTTTATGCTCGCCGCCCGGGCCCTGGGCGCCAGCCGCAGCCGCCTCGTCTTCCGCCACCTGGTGCCCAACGCCATGGCGCCAATCATCGTGGAACTGACCTTCTCGGTGCCGCGGGCGATCTTCACCGAATCCTTTCTCTCTTTCATCGGCCTCGGTGTCAGCGCTCCCATGGCTTCGTGGGGCGTGCTGGCCTCTGACGGGTTCGCGGTAATGCGGTCGTATCTTTGGGAATTGGCCATCCCCGCAGCCGCAATCGTTATGACGACAATCGCCTTCAACTTCGTCGGCGACGGCCTGCGGGACGCGCTCGACCCGAAGCTTCGTCGATAGGGGTGCTGACATGAACAAACCACTACTGACTATTGAAGGTCTGGAGACCCAGTTCAAGACGTACGCCGGCATGGTCCAGGCCGTTCGTAACGTCAACCTGACGGTCAACGAAGGCGAAGTCCTCGCCGTCGTCGGTGAGTCCGGTTCTGGCAAGTCCGTCACCATGATGTCGTTCATGCGCCTGCTGGCCAAGAACGCCGTCGTTTCGGGCAAGGTGGAGTTCAACGGCGTTGACCTGCTGAAACTCTCCAACAAGGAAATGTCGAAGATTCGCGGCCGGGAGATCTCCATGGTCTTCCAGGATCCCATGACCGGCCTGAACCCCGTGCTCACCATCGGCACGCAGATGCGTGAAGGCATTATGCTCCACCTGGGCCTGAACAAGGCCGAGGCGAACAAGCGGGCCATTGAGTTGCTGAACAAGGTCGGCGTGCCCGAACCCGCCCGCCGTCTCAGCCAGTACCCGCACGAGTTCTCCGGTGGCATGCGCCAGCGTGTTATGATCGCCCTGGGCCTGGCCTGCAACCCCCGCCTCATCATCGCTGACGAGCCCACTACGGCGCTCGACGTGACGATTCAGGCCCAGATTCTTGAGCTCATGAAGCAACTCAAGAAGGAAATGAACACGGCGATCATCTTGATCACCCACAACCTGGGCGTCGTGGCCGGTATGGCCGACCGGGTCGCCGTCATGTACGGTGGCCGGGTGGCCGAAGTCGGCACCGTGCACCAGATCTTCCATCAGCCCCGGCACCCGTACACCTGGGCCTTGCTGCGGGCCATTCCCCGCCTCGACGAGCACAAGCGGCGCCTGGAGTCGATCACCGGCTCCCCGCCCAACATGCTCAAGCCGCCGGGGGGCTGCCCGTTCCACCCCCGCTGCGCCCACGCCATGAGCGTGTGCACCAGCGAGGCGCCCGAAATGACCGAGCTGGGCAACAACCACCGGGCTGCGTGCTGGCTCATGCATCCCGATGCGCCCAAAGTTGACTTCAACCAGGAGGTGACCAAGGCGTGACAACGCAGGGCGCTCCGCTGGTAGAGGTCAAAGACCTCAAAATGCACTTCCCCATTACGGCCGGCTTCCCCATTCCGCGGCAGGTCGGCGCCGTGAAGGCTGTTGACGGTGTCAGCTTCAGCATCCAGCCCGGTGAAACGCTGGGTCTGGTGGGCGAGTCCGGCTGCGGCAAGACCACGGTTGGCCGCACCCTGCTGCGGCTCTATCCCCCGACTGCCGGCAAGGTCCTCTACGACGGCAAGGATCTTTCCACCCTGCGTGAAAAGGACTTCCTCCCTTACCGGCGCAAGATGCAGATGATCTTCCAGGACCCCTACGCCTCCCTCGACCCCCGCATGACCTGCGGCGATATCATTGGTGAGGCGATTGACATTCACAACCTGGGCAGCGGCAAGGAGCGGATGGACCGCATCTACTCGCTGCTCGACCTGGTCGGCCTGCTGCCTGAGCACGCCAGCCGCTTCCCGCACGAGTTCTCCGGCGGTCAGCGGCAGCGCATCGGCATCGCCCGGGCGCTGGCGGTGGAGCCCAACTTCATCGTCTGCGACGAGCCGATTTCGGCCCTGGACGTGTCGATTCAGGCGCAGGTTGTCAACCTGATGGAAGACCTCCAGGATAAGCTCGGTCTGGCCTATCTGTTCATCGCCCATGACCTTTCTATGGTCAAGCACATCTCCCGGCGCATCGCTGTTATGTACCTGGGTCGCATCGTCGAAATCACCGACAGCGACACCCTGTACGCCCGGCCGATGCATCCGTACACCCTGGCGCTTCTCTCGGCGGTGCCGATTCCCGACCCCGTGGTCGAAGGCACCCGGCAGCGGATCATTCTGGAGGGCGACCCGCCCAGCCCGGTCAATCCGCCGTCTGGCTGCCGGTTCCGCACCCGGTGCCCGTACGCCAAGGAAAAGTGCAAGGAAGAAGACCCCAAGCTGATCGAGGTCGGCGGCAACCACGGCGTGGCTTGCCACTTCCCGGTTGGTGCATAGGAATGAACGAACCGGGCGCCCTGCAGGGGCGCCCGGTTCGTTGTTTCCGCGTGTGGGGAACCCTAAGCAAAAAAGGGGGGGCGGGCGGCAGGTGGACTTACTGATTTTCCAGGCGATCAACGGCCTCGCCGGCCGCTCGGCGCTGCTTGACTTCATCATGACGGTGCTGGCCGAGTGGCTGGCGTATGGCGCCCCGCTCCTGCTGCTGGGGCTCTGGTTTCTGCCCGGGCCCGCCCGCACTGAGCGCCGAATCACGGCCGTGCTTACCGCGGGCGCCATGCTGCTCTCCCTGGGCATGGCCGATCTGCCGGGCCTGGTCTACTTCCGGCCGCGCCCCTTCGAGTCCCATGAAGTCACCCTGTTGGTCCGTGAGCCTCTGCTGCCCAGTTTCCCCTCCACCCACATGGCCGCCATGTCAGCCATGTTCGTTGGTGTGGGCGAGCACCTGGGGCGGTGGCAGTACCTGGCCTGGGGCGTTGCAGCGGGCTCCATGCTGGCCCGGGTATACGTAGGGGTTCACTACCCCCTCGACGTGGCAGCAGGCTTCCTGGACGGGCTGGTAGTGGGCCTGGTAGTCATGCAGAACCGCGATGCGCTGCGGGACTTTGCCCTCCGGCTTATCAGTTTCGCAGAAGAACTGCTCTGAACGGGCAGACTAACTGAAACGGCCGCTAACAGGAGGAACGCCCCGTGCCACAACTCGAAGTGTACTGCACCGTAAAGAACTGCGACTACTGGGGAAAGAACAATCATTGCCTTGCCGAAAAAATTCTGATCGTCAACGATGCGCAGGCCGCCGCCTGGCCCGACAGTGTTGACGCCCCTGACGGCGCCAAGCTGGAGAGTTCCGAAGCGGACACTTGCATGGAAACGGCCTGCAAAACCTTCCGCCCCCGCTACAGCCACGCCGGCCCGGTACAGGACCAGCGGAATACCGATGCCCACCTGGCCCAGAAGTTCCCGCACCAGTAGCCTACCAAAACCCGCAGGGACGGGCGCAAACAAAGTAGATGTGACGTTCGCAGCCGCAGGACCTCGATGGTCCTG
>JARBUG010000216.1 GCA_029239785.1 Symbiobacteriaceae bacterium
GGTACGGCTGGCCCTGCAGTTCGTTAACGCGCACAATCGACTCCGGGGAGACGCCCCAGCCCCGGGCGACCGAGTAGACAGAGTCACCGGGCCGGACCACATGTATCTGCATGCTTCTCGACTCCTCTCATGTCCAGAAGTATGCAGATGGGCGCCCGGTGGGCTCAGTGATCGTGGCAGGAGTAGCACGTCCATGAAGCGAACAGGAGAGCCAAACTTTGCATATTGGAAGGTGCATGATGGCGGTCAAGGCAGTGCTGTTTGATATCGGTGGCGTGCTGCTTAGGCACGGGGAATGGGACTACCGGCGTGAGGTAGCTGCACGCCTGGGGCTGGGCGAGACGCTTTCCCCCGAATACGATCGGCGGATGGCAGAACTCCAGCGGGGCGAAATCGACGAAGCAGAGGTCTGGACGGCGGTGGCCGGGCGGCCCGTGGCCTGGAGCGATGTAGAGAGCGCCTGGCATAACCATTACACCCCCCAGCCGGCGATGTTCGACCTGGCCCAAGAGGTCCGGGCGCTGGGGCTGAAGACCGCCATTCTCTCCAACACGCAGGCCTCGCACGTGCGGTGCCTGCGGCGGCTGAATTTCTTTGACGGGTTTGACCCCGTGGTGCTCTCCTGCGAGGCGGGGCGGCGCAAGCCGGAGCCCGAAGCCTTCCAACTGGTGCTGGACAGGCTGGGGCTGGCGCCGGCCGAGGTCGTCTTTATCGATGATGTGGCGCCGTACGTGGAGGCCGCCCGGCAACTGGGGCTGAAGGGCATCCTCCATGAGGGCGATGTGGCTGCGACTCGTCAGGCGCTCCTGCAACTGGTGGCGGGGTAGCGGGAGTACTGTCGAACTTGCAGGTGTACCAAAGCAGCAGGTGACGCGGGCTGGGGGCGAGAAATCACTCTCGCCCCATTTTTCATACGTTAAATACCACGCCGTTCAACCACCTCCGCCCGGGGCAATTCAGATGCGGGAGGGCTCGACATGTCGGGAGCGAATGCCGTCTTCAAAGGCGGCGGCGTCAAGGGCATTGCCCTGGTAGGCGCCCTTGCGGCGGCGGAGGAGCGGGGCCACACGTGGCAGGCCGTGGCCGGCACTTCGGCCGGAGCGATTACGGCAGCATTGGTGGCGGCAGGCTACACGGCGGAGGAACTGAAGCCGGTGCTCTTCGGCCTGGACTTCAACAAGTTCAAGGACGGGCACTTCAAGTTCTTCCACCTGCTGCGGGAAGAGGGCCTGTACAAGGGCCAGTACGTGATCGACTGGCTGGAAGGGCTGCTTATGCAGAAGACGGGCAAGCCGTTCGCCTCGTTCCGTGACCTGGAGGAGCGGTTCGGTATCGGCCTGCGGGTGGTCTCAACCGACGTGACGAACATGCGGATGCTGGTCTTACCCGACGACCTGGCCGATTACGGCTTCAGCGATCCGAAGGGTTTCCCGGTCTCCCATGCCGTGCGGGCATCCATGTCGATTCCGTACTTCTTTGAGCCCTATCAGCTGGCCTGCCCCGGGGGCAAAACCGCCACCCTGGTCGATGGCGGCCTGATGTCCAACTTCCCGGTCAGCCTGTTTGCGCCGGGCGCCGGCGGGGCGCAGGTGCCCACGCTGGGCTACTACCTGAAGGCCCCGGACGACAAGGACTCCTTGCCCACGGGCAACCTTGAGGAGTTCACCCATGCGCTGATCACGACGCTGCTCGAAGGGCACGACCGCGATGCGGTGCTGCATCAGAGCTACGAGCGGTCGATCGATATTCCGACGGGCTCGATTGGCACCACCGACTTCGACCTGACCGAGGAGCAGAAGCAGTGGCTCTATGACAGTGGGTATCAGGCAGGCGTCGCGTTCTTCGCCGATCCGCAGGTGGTGGCCTGGCTGGGCACTTTCCCGGCCGGGGCCGTGGCCGAGGTGGCGGCGTCTACTGATCCGCAGGAAAGGGAATAAGGAAGAGAGCCCGGGCGCCTGCTCGGGCTCTCATTTTTTACCGCGGATTACACAGATGATCGGATTAATGAGCTACAACCCGTTCAAACATGTTTTCTTCCACTCCCGCAATCCGATAATCCCATAATCCGTGGTAAAAAACTGTCCAATCTCGTGTTCTTGATGGGGGGCACAGAAACCGTCCACCCCCTGGCCCGCTGGATATGGTAACCTCTTGGCATATCGCTGCGCGATGTGGTTGTTGTGCGCCCGAATCCGCGTCCGTTGCTCGGCTCCTGATGGTGGACAGTGCGGCGAGGCCGACCTCTTCCCGGACCTGGACAAACTCCGCCAGGCATCGTTCAACCTCGTAGGCGCAATTGTCTATTGCCCCCACCATCAGAGTAATGCTATACTCACGCAAATACTAACCCCATGACGGGGACGGCGGACAGACAAGGAACTGCAGAGAGCCGGCGGATGGTGAAAGCCGGTGTTCCCCTGATCGCTTCCACCCCCTGAGGGTCCGGGGATGACCCGGTCGGGCCGGCCCGTTACCGCCGAAGCAAGTGGGTGCCGGCTGCCGGCGCCAAGACTGGGTGGCACCGCGGGAGATTCTCCCGTCCCTGGCTGACGTGTTTTACGTCGGCTCAGGGGCGGGAGTTTTTTATGTCTGGAGGGAATTGCCATGCGTATCGTCGTACAGGTCGCCACGCAGTCGGAGTGGGCCAGCCTGCTGGGCGTTCTGAAGTACCCGTCCGAGGTCCAGCCTGTGCTTGGCGGCGAGTTTATTCGCTTTTCGCAGGGGAACGCGGAGGTCATCGCCGTCCGTGGCGGTGTCGGTAAGGTTGACGCCGCTGCCATGGCCCAGTACGCAATTCTCACGTGGCAGCCCGACCTGGTCGTCGTCATGGGAACGGGCGGCGCCGTTGACCCGGGTCTGAGCGTGCTGGACATCGTGATGGCCACCCACACCATCATCCATGACATCGACTCCGGTCTGGACGGGTCCGGCGACGAGAACATCCGGGAGCTGACAACCGACGTGGAAGTACCGGTGCTGCCGCCAGTCCTCCCCTTCCCCGTCTATCTCGGGACTGTGCTGACTGGCGACTGCGACGTGACGGGCAGGAATGTAGAGCGCCTGCGGGCGCGTTTCGCCGGGCTGGTGGCCGACTGGGAGTCGGGCGCCGTTGCCCGGGTTTGCAAGCTGAACAACGTCCGGTGTCTGGTGCTGCGGGGTGTGTCCGACACGCCGTATACCGACGGCCAGGTCCAGCTGAACAGCTACCTTGAAAACACGCCGGTCATCATGGCCCGGCTGTGGATGCTGCTAACGGAGTTGATCGCATGACAGACCGCCATCTCGTGTCGGCGCACTACGACCAGGCTGCTGCGACTGAATACGCCCGTCTGACGCAGACGCCCCTGCATCAGGCCGAATGGTTACTGACTTTGGACCTGATTCACCGCCACGTTGCCCCAGGTGCGAAGGTGATCGATATCGGCGCCGGCCCGGGGCGGTATGCCGAGTACCTGATCCGCCAGATGGGCTGCCAGGTGGGGGTGACCGACCTCTCACCCGTCAGTGTCGACCGCTTCCGCCAGCGCCTGGCGCCGGAACTGCAGGAGCAGGTGCTGTTTGCACAAGCAGGCTGTGCGACCGACCTCGGCTGGGTGGCAGATGCGTCCTTTGATGCGGCGCTGCTTCTGGGGCCGCTCTATCATCTGCAGGATGAGGGCGAGCGGCTGGCCGCCCTGTCGGAGGCACGGCGGGTGCTGCGGCCGGGGGGATACCTGTTCGCGGCCTATCTCAGCCCGTATCCGCTCTTTGCGCGGCTGCTGCGCCGGGAGCCGGACCTGCTCTGTGATGCGGATGCCGTGACGGACCTGGCCCGGGGCGGCGCTGTGGATCTGCCCAACCTGAGCCGGTTGGTGGAGCAGTACCGGTGCTGGCCGGCCCAGGCCCAGGCGCTGATGGCGCAGGCCGGGTTCAGCGTGGTGGGGCTTCGCAACCTGGAGGGGCCTAGCATCTTCGCAGAGGATCTGCTGCGGGAGTTGTCGACGGAGGCGCAGCGGGAGGGCTGGTTCCATCTGCTGCGGGAGACGTGTGAGAACCCGGACCTGCTGGGTGCGACGATTCACTTCCTGGGCGTGGGGCGGAAGGAGTAAACGCAAACCCGCACTGCCGGAGGCAGTGCGGGCCAGGCGGTTGACAAACACATGGCGGACGAGCGAGCCAGGCAACGAATAGGCGTTTGCATCCTAATTCAGAATGAGGACTAACGGGCCGATCGTGGTGGCCGTGTTGAGCAGGCAGTGTGTGAACACCGAAACCCAAATCGACCGGTTCTTCAGCACTGCAAAGTTCATGGGCGCAACGGCCACGGTGCGGGTCAGAATCTGCCAGGGCGACCAAAAGTGATAGGCCGAGAACAGAATGGCATTGGCCACAGGTGACCAGGTAGGGGAGACCGGCATGCGGGGCAGGAGGAAACCCCGGAAGTAGAGTTCCTCCACGAATGGCGCCAGCCAGGCGGCGCCTACGAGGCCCAGCGTCCAGGTTGCCAGGGCGACGCCGCGCGGAAAAGCGGACACGTCGTCGGTCATGAACCTGAGGGTCGAGGGCATCCACTCGAATGCCGGCAGCAGGGCCCCGGTCAGCCATTTGCCCAGGAATAGAAAGACCAGGGTCGCCCAGACAAAGAGGCTGATGACCAGCAGCAGCATCCGCCCTGCCGGCACTCGCTGGCGGAGCAGGACTACGCCCTGTAAGGAGAGGCGCCCGTTGCGCTTCCAGCCCAGGTACCAGAGAATGCCCATCTGCACTGTCACCACGCCAAGGAGGGCCCCGAGGTATAACCCCATGGCCCCGGGCAGCCCCCTCGACTCCATGACGGGCACCAGGGCAAGAGTGAGTGCCAGGGGCGCAAGGCCGGGCAGCAAGTGGAACGCGAGGGACTGAGGCCAGGTGTGGTGTTGGGGATTCGGGGTAGGGGCGACGGGAGCGGCGGCTACCAGTGCAGACGGCACGAAACTTCCTCCTCTTTCACCCTTGCATAGGCAATCGGTGGTTACTTGTCAACACCTGACCCGCACTGCCGGCCATTGGCGGTGCGGGCTTTTTGTTCGGGGTTTAGGCGGCCTTACCGGCGGTGCGTGACGCCTTGGCTTCGCCTCGGGTCAGCCAGATCAGGCTTGCGACGGCGGGCAGAACAGCCGCCACCATAATGCCGGACATCGAGATCATGGCCATGGAGGTGGCGCCCTTCTCCAGGATCTCCTTGATCGGACCGGTGACGATCACCAGCGTGACGATGCAGACCAGGAACGTGCTGCAGAGCGTCGCCGCCTTGGCGCCCCAGGCGGAGCCCCTCAGGAGGCCGACCACGGCGGTCGGCATCATGGGAATCGCCAGGGTGAAGAAGACGATCGGGTCACGGACCGCGGGATCACGCCAGTCAACCGGCCCAAGCCGCACCATCGCCATGTCGACGGTAAAGCCGTCGGCGCTGGCCAGCAGGCGCTGCGCCATCATCTTCCCGAAGATCAGGGCGATCAGCAGCAGGTACCCGGAAATTGCCAGCCGCGGCCCCGGGCGGGTGCCCTCAGCCGAAGGCAGGTGGTCCCAGGCGAGAATGACCACCAGGGCCGAGAGCGAGACTTTGACCGTCCAGAAGAAGGTCCAGAGGTTTTGCACGCCGGTCAGGGCCATGAGGTAGTTGTAGACGAAGTTGGCTGCCACCCCTGCGACGAGCACAGGCCCCCAGGCGCTGCGCCGGGCGATGAGCCAGAGGCCGATCAGCCCCACGGGGATGCTGAAGCCGAGTTCGAAGAGATCACCGAGTGTGTTCAGTTCGTATGCGCCCGTTGCCGTCGGGGCGGGGTAGCTGTAGCCGCTAAGCTTGTGGAACAGGATACCTGCGGCCACCAGGGCCAGCATCAGTGCAGAGGCGACCATCAGTCCGTTTGTGCGCCGATTCATCTGCCGTTCTCCCTTCACCGTACCTTGCGCTGTGATCATAGCAGGCGCGGGCCGCGCCTTTCGTCCCTCGGTCGAGGGATGAAGCGGGGGATGGTGAGAGGGACGCGAAAGGCCGGGCATTCGCCCGGCCGCTGTGCTTATGTGATTAGGCCTTGTCTGTGGTATCGCCCTTCGCCTCGGGCGGGGTCTGCCCCTGGGAGCCGGCGGCGGTGTTCTGCCCGCCCGGGGCGTTCTGGGTGCCATTGTTGGTCTGGGTACCAGTGCCGGTCTTGGGGGCGGCCTTCTTGGGGCGCTCCTTCTGAGGCTCAAAGGTGGCGCCGACGAACTTCATACCGATGACTTTGCCATAGGTAGAGTCGGTATCGGCGAAGAGTTCGATCACCATGTTGCTCTTGTCGGGGATCGTGATGGACTTATGAGCCAGCAGCCTGATCATATCCACGACCGCAACTTTTCCCGATTCCCGCCAGTCAACTGACAGGTTGTCCTCTGAGTCCTCATTCGTCGGAACGAGTGAAACGTTTCCTTCCACCTTCTCGGAATCGACCGGCATCAGGTACGAGATCGTTCTGGTCTCGCCGTGCGCCTCGGCCGTGTCACCAATCAACTTGCTGGCACGGAACGGGCAACGCCCCTGATAAGAGTCGAATGCAATGACCATGCATGATTGTTGGTAGTTCTTGGGCCTTGCATCTACCTGGCTCAGTTGGATGCGTCTGGGTCTGTTTTCGGGACCAGGCTTGTTTGCGGGATCTGGCTTATCTGCCATTCACACCACCCCCTCGCTCATCTGATTCACATTATAAAAGCATAAATTGTCGCAG
>JARBUG010000217.1 GCA_029239785.1 Symbiobacteriaceae bacterium
CCTCAATGGGGGCCGTAGCCCGGCAGGCGTGGGCCTGATCTTGACCGGCCCATGCCGAGAGGGTCTAGGCCCCCTCAATGGGGGCCGTAGCCCGGCAGGTGTGAGCCAGATCTTGACCGGCCCATGCCGAGAGGGTCTAGGCGCCCTCAATGGGCGCCGTAACCCGGCAGGCGTGGGCCTGATCTCGACCGGCCCATGCCGAGAGGGACTAGGAAGGAGGATGAACCGTGCAGCAACAGACCGGATCCGCCGCCAATATCATGGGCGCTGACTGGCCGCAAGACCAGCAGGGCACCGCTCTGCAGGCTCAGCCCTTCGGTGCTCAGGCCCCGGCCTATGCGTCGCCCTACGGTCAGGCGCCGGCCTACGCGAACCCCTATGGTCAGGCGCAGGTGCCAGCCTATGCGCAGGCCCAGGCGCCGGCCTATGCGCAGCCCTTCGGTCAGGCGCAGGCCTCATCCTATGCACCGCCCTTCGGCCAGCCCCAGGGCCAGCCATATGCACAACCCCAACCGCAAACTTACGTCCAGCCATACACCATGCCGGGCGCCCAGCCGTTTGCGCAGCCTCAGCCGCAGCCGATGGCGCAGGCTCCGTACGCTCCGCCCCAGACACAGGCCCCGCCTGTCCCGCCAGTGGCCGCACCGGTCGCGCCAGGCGTTGCCGGGGGCGCAAACGCCCAGCCCACGCCCCAGCAGCAGTTCGCCCGGCATCTCACGGGGATTGCGCGGCTGCTTGAACAGGCGCTGCCCAGCTACCAGCTCACCATATCGCTGCTCCTGGACCTGAGCGTCTCGCCCAAGGCCGAGTCGGTCACCGGTATCCCCGCCCTGCTGGAGCAACTGCAGCAGGCGACCTTCGCCCATTACGGCGCCCTGGGCGCCATCCGCCGCTTCCTCCTGGGCGATGCGACGCCCGATGTGCTCGCATCCCTCGCTGTCGGCATCAACCGGTTGACTGCGCTACATAGTACGGCGAAATCGCTCTGGGAGCAGGCGCTGGCGAGCGCCCCGGCTGAACTGCGCCCGGCCCTGGCCCCGTTGAACCAGGCCGTGTCAGGCGTGGAGAGCTTGCTCTCCCAGGCTGCCACGGGCGTGCAGCAGGCAGTGGGGCCGCAGGCCTGGGCAGCGGCCCAGGCCCGGGCCGCCGGAGCCGCAGCCGCCGAGTAGGGCCCTGTTGGCAGCGGTGCATATCCATGCATCGCTGCTTTTCTTGTGTCACCGCACACAAGGGCGGCGAGCCCCCAAGAGCGATTCGCGGGGGGAGCAGGCCCCTCAAGCGGGTGATACCGCAACAGTTTCCCAGTCGGCCTGCGCTGCCTCTGGGAAAAAGTCACGGAACCGTGGTCTACCGTACAACCGGAATCTGAAGCTCAGTCACATACTCAGCCGCCGGCTTCCCGCTGTCCATTGCGATCAGATAGATCTCCCGCAGCGGCCCGGCGACCCGATGCCCCTGCTCGTTGACCCACGCAAACAGCGGCTCGTAAGTCTGCCCAAGCTCCTCATACGGCCCCACATGCGTAGCCGACGCCACGGTCACGGCTGGCAGGGTCTGCTCGCCCCCCGAGTTCACTGGCAGCACCACCTCCATGTCCATGCCCTCTGGGTCATACTCAAGCTCATGGTAGAGCGTCATGGGGCGCCCTGCCGGGGGTTGCCGCAACTTGGCGAACGCCTCATCCACCAACCGCCCGTTGTCGCCCACCGCGGCCCGCCGCCGCACACCCACCACCTGCATCGCCGGAACCTCTTTTAGCATCACGTTCATCTGCATGCCCCTGGCACCTCCGTTTTCCTGGAGGTTTGAGATCACATGCGTCAGCCGGTCGACCAGACGCTGACGCTCCCGCAGTTCCGCCTGCAGCCCTTCTAGCCGCTCCTGCAAAATGGCGCCCAGGCGTTTCGGGTCGGCGAGAGCGCCGCTCTCCAGCACCGCCCGAATCACCTCCAGCCCCAGCCCCAGGTCGCGCAGGAAGAGAATCTGCCGCATCACCGCCACCTGATCCCGCCCGTAGTAGCGATACTGGTTCTGCCCATCGACCCGGGCCGGGCGCAGCAGGCCAATCGAGTCATAGAACCGCAGCGCCTTGGCCGACACGCCCAGAATGCGGGCAAACTGACCGACCGTGTACACGTGATCCCTCCTCTCATCCAGAGCATACAGGGTTCCAGCAGGGGGAAGGTCAACACCCAATTTCGTCGGGGGTTCACCCCACCAGAAGGGGAATCCTCTTGGGAGTCGAACTTCACAAGTGGACTATACCACTTTGAGGAGGAGCCACCTATGAAACTAGGGCTTGAAGTCCTGCTGGAGCAGCAGGTCGCCCTGCTCCGCGGCCGCCGGGTCGGGCTGATCACCAACCACACCGGTGTCGACCCGTACTTCCGCTCCACCGTCGACCTCTTCCACAACCACCCCGACATCAACCTGGTGGCGCTCTACGGCCCCGAGCATGGCATCCGGGGCGCCGCTGCCGCCGGCGAGCACGTCTCCTCCGACCGCGACCCGGTGACCGGGCTGCCCGTTTTCAGCCTCTACGGGTCCACCCGGCGCCCCAATCAGGAGATGCTTGAAGGCGTCGATGTGCTCGTCTACGACATTCAAGATATTGGCGTCCGCTACTACACCTACCCCTACACCCTCGCCTACGCCATGGATGCGGCCAAGGAGTTCGGCCTGAAGGTGGTCGTGCTCGACCGCCCGAACCCGATCGGCGGCGAGATGGTGGAAGGCAACATTCTGGACCCGGCCTACGCCTCGTTCGTGGGCCTCTACCCCCTGCCCGTGCGGCACGGCATGACCATTGGCGAACTGGCCAACTGGTTCAACCAGACCGTGGGCTGCGACCTGACCGTGGTGCCCATGGCGGGCTGGAGCCGCTCCATGTGGTGGGATGAGACCGGTATTCCCTTCGTCCCCATGAGCCCCAACTCTACCGGCATCGAGATGGCCACGCTCTACGGCGGCACCTGCCTGTTCGAGGGCACCAACCTGTCCGAAGGCCGGGGCACCACCAAGCCCTTCGAGCAGATCGGCGCCCCCTGGATCGACGGCCGCCGCCTGGCGGACGCCCTGAACGGACTGAACCTGCCGGGCGTCAGGTTCCGCTCAGTCTACTTCACCCCGACGTTCAGCAAGCATAAGGACCAGCAGTGCGAAGGCGTGCAGGTGCACATCATCGATAAGAAGGCGGTGCAGGCGCCCCTGCTGGGCCTGCATATGGTCAAGACCATCCGTGACCTGCATCCCGCCAACTTCGGCTTCCTGCCGCCCTATAAGGAAGGCGGCAAGTGCTTTTTCGACCTGCTGGCCGGGGGCGATGCCTGGCGCAAGGCCCTGGAAGCGGGCGCCACTGTCGAGGAGATCGCAGCCGGCTGGGCCGAGCAGCAGAAGCCGTTCCTGGCGCAGCGGGCTGCTGCACTGCTCTATGTCGGCGTTCACGACTGACCGCGGCAAATACGTGGCGTGAGCCTAACCCTGTGTCTGACTGCTTTGTTTTGATCGTTACTCTGTCTAATTCCTTCTGTATGTCGGCGCTTCACTCCGACAGTCAGGAGTTGTCTCTTTTTGTCTCCGACAATCCGTTTCTACCGGTTCCACAGGATCTACAGGATTTGTAGAATCTGTAGGGTTTGTAGGATCTGTAGGATTCGAAGGATCTACAGGATCTATGGGGTTTGAGGAATCTACCGATTCCGATAATCCGCGTGTGCCCCGAAATGGCTCTTCGACATGTTCCGTGCAGCTTATGCAGCCTTGCCGGCGCCCTGCGTGCTGGCCTTCAGTTCGTGCCATTGATGCAAGGCCAGCACCCGGAAATCCATGCATGGATGGCACGAGCAGTCAAAGCATGCGGGTTCCAGGGCATGAACAACCGTTCACGCCAACGATGCAAGGATTTTCATGGGGCTTCCATGCAAACTTGGCACCAACCATCCGCGCACGCGAAATCGCGGTGCGATCATGCAAAAGTGGGCGCAGAGGCAGGCGTCCTGGCGGGTGGGCCCCCAGAGGGCGCCGGGCAAGGCCGGCGCCAGGGTCCGGCGCCCGAAGGGCGCCCAACTAGTTTGCGCCCGCCCCTGGGGGCTCCGCCCGGATTTGCGCGCCGGCCCCTCGAAAACCCGTGCGCTGATGGGCGGAGGGCAACGGGGTCCGGAGCCAAGTGGAGCCCACAGGGTCGGTTCCCGTTGCGTCGTGCCCACACTGTCGCACCAAGCTGCGCTTGGCCCAGAACAAATGAACACAACGCATCGGAAGCTTCCATCCAAAAAACCCCGTGCCAAGGCACGGGGTTCTTTCTTATTCAGGAGACATCTCACTCACCGCTGCCATAGCAACCGGCCCCGCCGCCGGCAGCCAGAGGCGGAAACAGGTCCCCTTCCCCACCTCCGACTCCGCCGTCAAGTCGCCGCCCAACTCGGTCGCCAGCTTGTGCGAAATCGCCAGGCCCAACCCCGTCCCGGTGCTCTTGGTCGTCATGTAAGGCGTAAAAATCTGCCCCATCACATCCGGTCCAATGCCCGGCCCGGAGTCGATCACCGCCAAAACAACCCCACCTGCGGTCAACGCCCGGTGCAGCCGCAGCAGCCCGCCCTCGGGCATCGCCTCGTACGCATTCGCAACCAGGTTCCGCAAAATCTGCTTCAGTGACTTCCGGTCCACGATCACTTGCAGACCGTCGTCACCTTCGAAGCGCACCGCGACACCGCTGCCCGGGAACTGGAGTTCCATCCCGTCGATGATCTCCTGCAGGAGTTCATCCACAACCACCTGGTCCGGCTGCGGGTCGGCCCCCCGTGACAAATCGAGGAAATCCCCCACCACCCGATTAATATGCTCCACCTCGCCCTGCACCAGCGAGAACGTCGCCCGATGCGCCGCGAACTCCGGGCGCCCCAACATCAACTGCAAAAACCCCTTAATCGTTGTCAGCGGGTTTTTGATCTCATGGGCCGCCATGGCGGCCATGCGCCCCAGCAGTTCCAGCCGGTCACGCCGGGCCTCTTCCCGCTCCTGCCGCACCACCGTGGTCACATTCGCCAGGCCCAGCAGCATCGTGCCATCTTCCAGCGGGGCGGTCGACACCAGCATAATCCGCTCACCATACCGCGGATCGGCCACGGTGGTGCGGCATCCGGTAATCCGGCGATGCTGACGCAGGGCATCAGCCACTTCAGCATTTGCCAGCACTTCGGGCGGCAATCGGTTGGGACCGGCCAGCAGGCGGGCCGCTTCGTTGGCGCCCACCACCTGGCGGTTGGGGGCCAACACGAAAATCGCCTGGGGATTGAGTTGCAGCATGGCTTCCTTTGACTCCAGCGCCCTGGAGAGGTCGACCTGCAGCCGCTGCTTCTCACTCAGGTTCCACACCTGAAAGTTGATCACCCACAGGCTGATGATCTGAATCGCCGCCAGCCCGAGCCAGAGCGGACTGGTCATCTCCAGCCCCAGCGGTTGCTGGGCATGAATGATCTGCCCCACCGTGTAGCCCGCCACAGATTGGGCCAAGCCCATCAGGGCCAGCCAATACCACGTTTTCGGGCGCCGGTTGAACAGGGGAACGATCGCCACACACAGGATGGTGTAAAAGATGGTCGTCACGACGCCGGCGCCGCCCATGAATGTACGGACCACGATAATCGCCGCGCCGACAATGGCGGCAGCCGGCGTTCCGTGCGTCCACCCCACCAGCCCCAGCGGCACCATGCGAATATCCATCTTCATGCCAGGCCCGGGTTCCCAGGTGGCAAACATGCAGAAGACGGCCATGACGCTCGCAGCTGCCACGTCGCGCCAATAACGCCCCCGGTCTGTCCCAAAACGGGTCAGCCACAGCGGCGGGTAGGCCGCCAATGACACCAGCCCTACGCCTACCATCAGGTTGACGAACATCCAAAAAAACGCGTTCCCGACAATCTCCCAGGTCAATCGGCCACCTCCGCTCAGGTGAGAGAACGCAGGACGGCCCGAATAGGTGACCCGTCAGCCCCCACCAGCCGGAGCGGCAGTGCGATGAGTTCATAGTCACCGGGCGGCACCGCCGCCAGGTCAAGGTTTTCGAGAATCAGCATACCGGTTCTGCCGCAGGCCTTGTGGGCAGGCAGGTCGTGGCTCGTCATCGGGTCCATGGAATGGGCGTCGGTCCCAATCAGCCGGACCCCCATCTCTGCGAGATACGCAATGGCTTCCGCCGCAAAGGCGGTAAAGTTCGGGTTGAAACGGGTGTAGTCGGGGTACGACCCCGTCCGCACTAGCAGGCGCTCCACGCCTGCCAGGTCCAGGCGCTGCACATCGGCCAGGGTAATCAGTTCCCGGCCTTCCAGGGCCACGACCCGGGCCGGCCCGATGTAGCGCTCCACCGGCACCTCGTCCATGCGGGCCCCGGCATCATCGAAATGATACGGTGCATCGGCATGTGTGCCGTTGTGCGGGCTGAGCGATATCTTCGACAGGTTGACCGACTCGCCAACGGCCAGCGCCATGGTGCGCTCCAGGCGGAACGGTTCGTCGCCGGGCCAGGAAGCCGTGGCCGCATGCAGCGGACGGCTGATGTCGTACCACTTCATTTGCTCACCCGCTCCAGTACGATCCGGTACCCGTCAGCACCGTAGTGCAGGCACTTCTTGACGCGGCTGATGGTGGCCGTGCTGGCACCTGTCGCCGCGACGATATCTTCATAGGTCATGCCGGCATCCA
>JARBUG010000047.1 GCA_029239785.1 Symbiobacteriaceae bacterium
TGCGTCATCAGCGGCAAAAAAGTTGTCCGGAATCCCGCGCCAGCGCACCCTGGGCTTGCATATCGATACGGCCTTATGCACGCTCGAACATTTTGTCAGGCAACCTGAAGCAGCCGGAGGTCCTCCGGCTGCTTTCGCGTCTTTATCCTGCTTCTGTTGTGGTCCCGTTTCCCTGCAGTCTCCCTGCCGCCTCCCTGTAGTTTCTCTGCCGCCTCCCTGTGGTTTCTCTGCCGCCTCCTTGTGGTTTCTCTGCCGTCTCCCTGTGGTTTCCCTGCCGTCTCCCCGTGGTTTCTCTGCCGTCCCCCTGCCGACTCCCCGCCGTATCCCTTCCGACTCCCCTGGTCCTCCTGTTTTCATCCGACCCCGAGATGGGGAATTGGCGGGGAGACGGCGGGGAGACGGCGGGGAGATGGCGGGGAGATGGCGGGGAGATGGCGGGGAGACGGCGGGGAGATGGCGGGGAGATGGCGGGGAAACGATGGGGAGTCGGCATGACTACGTGAAGGGGATGATGGCAGTATGGGCCGACCTGCGTTCGGACGCTCTGCGTGCCTATGTCAGCTCAATCGGATGCACCATCCAGACATTCGGCTCGGGCAGACGGCCCTGGTCCCGCTCCACATCCATCTCCAGGGGCACCGGCGCCCCCGGGGGTAGGTAGCGACCGCTCTCCGGGAAGGTCATGCCGGTCCACGCTTCCCACTCGGCAACCGTGCCCGTAATCACCTGGGACTCGGGAGCGATCTTCAGGATGCTCGCCCCCATGCGCCAGTGAACCCGCATCCAGGTATCAAAGGGGGCCCCGTCGGGCCGCTGCCAATACGCGTACCGGTCGATGGGGGTGAGCGGATACCGGCTCTTCCACATAGGACGGACCGGCGCAATCAGCGACGTGAGCCCATGCGCAGCGCCGGCTGACTTCAGCGCCTCAAGCAGCATGCGACTCAGCCCATCGCCCTTCCGTTCCGGCAACACCATGGCGGCAAGGGCGGAGAGGGTGTTGGGTTGTCGCCCGGCCATGTGATCCAAACAGCCTTGTTCCAACACCGCGTCCCAGCCGGACGGAAGGCTGGCGACCCTTCCGTCCCAGCACAGGGGAATCGATTGGGCGCAGCCCACGACCGTCTCCTGGTCGTCCAGCAAGATGATTTGATAGTCCGGGAAGTCGGTATACACGTGCCCGTAATACCGGTCGGCGATTTCACTGTGGAGCAGGTATTCGGGCCAGGATTTGAGGTGGAAGTGCTGAAATGAGCGGCGGAACTGCGGATGGCTGGCCAGGGTAACGCTGCGGTACTGCATGGTGAACCGCTCCTTTTCATGGCAATGAAAAGGGGCCGTGGCAGGGAATGCTCCCTTGCCACGACCGAGGGGTTTGGCCGCGCTGCCCGGGTCAGAGCCGGGCTGGTGGAGTGCGAGAGGCCCCAAAGGGCATACTTTCCCCCTCCCCATGCCCGGCCTTCATGATGCGCCACAGGCGCCGGTAGAGGGACACTATAGCCGAACCTGAATCTTCCGTAAAGCGAAGTCCGGGGCTACTGCCTGAGCGCCGCTGCCTGAGCGGAACTGACGTACCGGAAGGCCACCAGACTCAGCACGATCACCACTGCGCCGATCCAATAGGGCGATGTGCCGCCCAACTGACCGTAGGCAAACCCGGCCACGATCGGACCCACCACCCGGCCCATGGAATCCATGGCATCCATCGCCCCGATGGCCGCGCCCTGCCGGGTCGCCCGCTTCGAGACCAGGGTGGCCACCGCCGGACGCACCAGGCCGAAGCCCAGGCCGTAGACCGGCACCATCCAGTAGAGCGACTCCGGACTCCACGCGGCCGCCATGAGCAGCAGGCCCGCCGCCACCAGACCCATGCCGCCCACGACGCCGGCCTCATCGCCGTAGCGCTTCATGAGCCGGTGCCCCAGCGCCCCCTGCATCACTGCTGCGGCCACGCCAATCAGCCCGAACAGATAGCCCTGCGCCATCTGCCCCATGGCGAACCGGTCCAGAATAAAGAGGGCGAAGGTGGCCTCGAACCCGGCAATCACAAAGCTGACGCTGAAGGAGACCAGGTTGAGCACGCCCATTTGGCCCCGCAGCACCTCCCACCGGGAGGGGCGCGGCCCCGTGTAGGCCGGCCGCGACTCCGGCAGCAGGAGCAACGCCAGCAGGAACGTGGCGGCGCCGCTGGCGGCGGAAGCCAGGAAGGGCGTGGCAAGGCTGATTTCGCTCAGGAAGGCACCGATCATGGGGCCAAAAATGACGCCCAGCCCCATGGCGGCGCCCAACACGCCCATGCCCTTCGCCCGCTCTTCCCGGGTCGTGTTGTCGCCCACGTAGGCCATGGCTGTAGGCAGCGTAGCCGCAGTCAGGGCGCCCGAGGCCGCCCGAATCAGGAAGACCTGCAGCAGCGTCTGGGCGTAGGCCAGCGCCAGGAAGGTGGCCGCGTAGCCCGCCAGGCCGGTCAGCAGCACCCACTTGCGGCCCACCCGGTCAGAGAGCGAGCCCCAGTAGGGCGAAAACAGGAACTGCATGAACGAGTAGGCGGCCACAATCCAGCCCCACTGGGTTTCGGTGGCACCCACCTGCCGGGCATAGTGGGGGAGTACGGGAAAGAGGATGGAGAAGCCGGTCATGACCAGAAAGAGGATGACGAAGAGAATGGCCAGCGCCCTGCGGTTCATGGTGAATGCCTCCCGGCTCCCGGCGATTACTTGGTCACCTTGAGCACGCCCACCATGCCGGCCTCGGTATGTCCGGGCAGGGTGCAGAGCACCTCAAACTCGCCGGCCTTCTTCAGCTTCACGGTCATGGAGCCGGACTGGCCCGCGAAGAGCCGTACCCGGGCGCCAAAGGCGGAGATCACCATGTCATGCTCCAGGGTCACATCGGCGTTCGTCAGGCGGATCAATAGCGTTTCGCCCACGGTGCCGGTAATTTCAGCGGGCGTGAAGACCATGTCAGGCCCCATGGTGACGGCGATTTCACGGGTCGGGCCGCTGCTGCCCCCGCACCCGGCGGCCAGGGCTGCCGTGGCCAGGAGCATGACCAACGTGACGATCAGGCGCTTCATGCTGCCACCTCCCGGTTGCGGATCAGGCGGAAGGCGTCGATGACCAGCTTATGCGCCAGGGTGTACAGGGCCAGGCCCGCCACGCCGTGCAGGGCGGTCAGCCCCTGCAGGCCGAACCGGGGGGCGGTGATCATCAGGGCGGTCTGGAGGCCGTAGAGCCCCAGGGTTACGATGGTCAGCGTGATCGCCTTGCGGTCCAGCTTTCCCAGGAAGGCGAAGAGCACCATCAGCACCACGGGGGCGCCCAGGGCGTGGCCGACAATGCGATGGACCGACCAGTTACCGTATTGAATGGACACCGCGCTCATGGCGAGGTAGACCTGTACGAAAATGCCGAGCACAAGTGCAAAACCTGAGGCCACATAGCCGATGCGAGCGTATTTGTTCAAGGATGTAATCAGTGTCGCCGCTCCCCTTTCGTGCAGCGGTTGCCGCTGCTGACTGGCCCAGCGTAGCAGGCAAATCTGCAAGGATTGTGGTGGGGTTGTTGCGATTTTGTGGACGCGCCGGTTGGCGGCTGGACAGCCTGTATAATGACGCACAGATGCACGACGAAGGGGGGCCGGGGGCATGCCGGCCGCAACGATTTTGATTGTGGAAGATGACGACGACCTCCGCCCTGTGATGGCCCAGTATCTTCGCACGGAAGGCTATGTGATTCATGAGGCAGCCGACGGCGAGCAGGCCCTTCACCTCTGGCGGCAGGAGCGGCCGCATCTGATTTTGTTGGACTGGATGCTCGGGGGTGGCTTGAGCGGCCTTGACGTTGCCCGCAGCATTCGGGCCGCCGGCGGCACAACGCCGATCATGATGCTGACCGCCCGCAACGAGGATTCCGACGTAATTCTGGGGCTGGAAATGGGCGCCGATGATTACCTGGTCAAGCCGGTCAGCCTGCGGCAACTGGCTGCCCGGGTGCGGGCCGTTCTCCGCCGCACCCGGCCCGAGCAGCCGGCCCAGCACCTGCTCCAGTTCGGCGACCTGGTGGTCGATCTCGCCGCCCATGCCGTCAGGCGCGGCGGTGCCGAAGTGCAGCTTACGGCGACCCAGTTCAAGCTGCTGGCCGTGCTGGCCCGGAACCCGAATCGGGTCTTCTCGCGCATGCAGCTCATGGAGGCCGCGACCGGCGACTACTACGACGGCTATGAACGGACCATTGACAGCCACATCAGCCATCTGCGCCGCAAGTTGGGCGCCGACGAGTTGATTCAGACCCTGCACGGAATCGGCTATAAGTTAGTGCCACCGGAGGAGTGAGCGCCTTGCCCCACATGATGAAGCGCCATGGGCGGCGCCGTTCGTCCGTAAGCCTGCGCACCCGGTTGTCGTGGTCCTTCTCCTTTGTGACCTGCGTGGCGGTCGTTGCGATCTACGAAGCCGTGCGGTTAGGGCTGCTGCGTCGGGAAGAGAATGGCCTTGTCACGCTCCTCGCCCTGGTGCTCTGCCTGCTGGTGGGCGCCCATGCCGGCGTTTTTACCGGGCGCATTGTGACCCGGCATCTGACCCGGCTGACCGACTTCGTGAAGCAGCTCGATCTGAAGGGGCTGTCGGCCCGGGCGCCCGTGGAGGGCGACGCCGAGGTGGCCGCCCTGGCCCAGGCCTTCAACAGCATGCTCGACCGCATGGAGGCCAGCGAGCGGGTGCGGCGGGAACTCTTTGCCGAAGTGGCTCACGAACTGCGCCATCCCCTCGCCGTCCTGAAGGGACGGCTGGATATGATGCAGGACGGTGTCGAATCCCTGACGCCGGAGCAGGTGCTGCGGCTCCAGGACCAGGTGATCAGCCTGACCCGGCTGGTGGGCGACCTGCGTGACCTTTCCCTCGCTGATGTGGGACAGCTCCCGCTCAACCTGGCTCCGTTCGACCTGAGCGGGCTGGTCCAGGACCTGCGCGCGAATATGGAACCCGTGGCTGCCGACCGGGAGATTCAGCTGCGCACCGAACTGGCACCCGACATGCCCCAGCTTATGGCGGACAGCGGGCGGGTCAGGCAGGTGCTGCTCAACCTGCTGGACAACGCGCTCCAGCATACTCCGGCGGGCGGGCGGGTCGACCTGCGGGTCTGGGCAGAGGGAGCGCGTGCCATGGTACGGGTCTCCGATACCGGGCCTGGCATTGCTCCCGAGGACCTGCCGCATATCTTCGACAGATTTTACAGGTCCCGGTCCGGCGCCCGGGCCGTGGGGGGCAGCGGGCTGGGGCTGGCCATCGTCCGGAGCCTGGTCGTGCTCCACGGGGGTACGATTGAGGCTGAGTCAACACCGGGGCAGGGGAGCCGGTTCACCGTGACGCTGCCCCTGGCACCAGGGGCAGAGTAGGCAGGATTTGGTCGATTGACGCCGGGGACAAAGCCATGTAATATCAGTCCTTGTCAGGTCGATGCGCCGGTAGCTCAGTGGATTAGAGTACTTGACTACGGATCAAGTGGTCGCAGGTTCGAATCCTGCTCGGCGCGCCACACCTGGACCAATCCACTGTTTGGCGATCAGGTGGATGCCAACAAAAGCGACATAACGAAAGAGGGTCAAGCCGTCAGGCTTGGCCCTCTTTTTCTACGCGCATAGGTCCCTGGTCCCAGGACGAATGTCCCGTCTTTGGTGAACTTTCCGAAACGCCGAAGGAGTTGACCGATGGCCGTGGTATATACCACTCCGGAGTCAAACCCGCGGATTCCACGGAAAGGAGATCGCGACATGAAGCGACTCAAGCGCCTGGCAATCGTTCTCGCCTCCCTCATGGCAATCGTCGTCTCTGTTGTCCCGGCCTCGGCCCAGTCCGATGACCTCGAAACCAGCATGGATGAGGGGTTGGCCGCCTTCCAGGCGGAGTACGGCGAATCACACGCCGCCACCGGTCACAACCGCCTCGCCCCGGACGACAAGCACCAGATCGGCAATCCCAAGCAGCCCGTCCACATCATTCGGGTCGGCCTCCGCTACTCCTACACGCCTACGGGCAGCAAAAGCGAATTTTACAGCTTCAACCATCCCAAGGTCCAACTGACCGGCACCGCTGGCACCTTTGACATCATTGACAGCGCAACGGGCGCCACCCTTGTCACGGCGAACGCCGGAGCGGTATATACCGTTTCGCACGATGGCACCAACTTCGTGGTGGCCGACGCCGCCAGCAATGTAGTCGCCGCTGTGGCCGGACCCGTCCGCTTCACCAGCAGCGACCCCAATAACGCGTTCAAGGTCCCCTCGATCTACCGCACCAACGTCATCACCTGGGTCGGCACCGTTACGCCCGAGTACTGGGGCGACATGGAGATCGCCCGGGGCCGGTCCACCCCGGCCGGCACCGTGAACCTCGTCAACATCGTCGAGCTGGAAACCTACCTGCGGGGCAACGTGGTTAACGAATCGCCGGCCTACTTCCACAAGGAAGCGCTCAAGTCGCAGGCGATCGTGGCCCGTGGTTACGCCATCGCCAACGTGGGCCGGTTCGTGGTGCAGGGCTACCCGTTCGATATCGACGACTCGCCCGGCAGCCAGGTCTACCGGGGCAAAACGTCGGAGCACGTGAACGGCAACGCCGCCGTGGCCGAAACCACGGGCCTGGTCGTCCTGTACGATGCCAAGATCATTAGCGCTTACTATTCGTCCTCCATGGCCGGTTTCACCGAAGACGTCGAGTGGTCGTTCAGCAGCCTGGGCTACCCCAACGAGGCGCGGGCCTGGCTCAAGGGCCGATATGACGGACCGGCCGGCACGGAGCCGAATCTGACCACCGAAGACGGCCTGCGGGCCTTCTGGGCCAACGAGCAGCCGCAGGTCTATGACAGCAAGGCCATCTCCGCCAACAGCCGGAACCGCTGGCAGTATACCTACACCGCTGCCGCTCTGGTCCCCAAGCTGAATGCTGCCGCCGGTAAGGTTGTCATTTCAGGCTCCGCCACCAGCATCGGCACCGTTCAGAAGGTCGAAATCATCCAGCGCTCCCCGACCGGTCGTGCGGTGGTCATTCGGGTCACCGGCTCGAACGCCGTGTGGGAGTTCCGGGGCTGGGACTACGTCCGCCGGGCGATTCCCCACCCGACCCTGGGCACGCTGAACAACCCCGTTTTCTATGACCACATCTACAACGAAGACGGCACCCTCGCCAGCATCACCGTAATTGGCGGCGGCTGGGGCCACAACGTGGGCATGAGCCAGTACGGCGCCCATGGCCGCGGCAAGTCCGGCCAGACCTTTGACCAGATTCTCGCCTTCTACTACAAGGATACGGTGATCGGTTCCTATCCGATCGACATCGACCGTGACCCGTCCGTGTCGCCCCGGGTTTGGCGGCAGCGGTTCATTTCACCGAACGGCAAGGGCACGCTGGAGATTCGGCCTGACCTGGCTGCCGGCCTCATGGAGGGCATGCACATTGAGGTGAACGGCTCCAAGACGATTCGAATCACGAAGGACGACCTGGCGCAGCCGGTCTTCCGGCTGGATGTGAGCCAGTACATGCTTACGGGCGAAAATGTGGTCGACTTCAAGATTCTTGGCAACGACGGTGCTGCCACCGTGTTGCTGTCGGTCAACTAACCAATGAGGAGGCGGCTGCTCGATTGGGCAGCCGCCTTTTTCTAGTCCGACAAATATCTGGTTGATTGACGGCGGGGACAAGACCGTGTAATATGAGTCCTTGTCAGGCTGATGCGCCGGTAGCTCAGTGGATTAGAGTACTTGACTACGGATCAAGTGGTCGCAGGTTCGAATCCTGCTCGGCGCGCCACACCTGGACCGCTAGCTCAATGGTAGAGCATCCGACTCTTAATCGGACGGTTGAAGGTTCGAGTCCTTCGCGGTCCACCAATCCGCTGATTGCCAAGCTGAAACGCGTCAGATCCGGAAGGAAGCAGCGCACTGCTTGGCCATCAGGTGGATACCAACTGGTGGATGACAAACACAAATCACAAATGAAAGAGGGTCAGCCCGAAAGGCCGACCCTCTTTTGCTTTACTCTTCCTCAGCCGAAAGTGCCAGCCCCGAATGAGGCGCATATGTAAGTGTGATCCATCGCCTGGCCAAATCCTGACCTTCGCGCCCCGTGTAGTTTGTCAGCATCAAATTCCCCGCTGATGTCCGGACCGACAACACCTCACGGTGCGCGGCCACCACACTCACCACCCGGCACCGCTCCGTCACCGGCCCTTCGTGCAAATCCCGCTGCACAGCCATCGCCTTCAGGCCGGTCGCACAGAGCAGCAGGATGCCGGACATGGCCCCAACAATCGCCACCGGCTCCCCGTTCGCGGCGAAGAACAGCGGCACACCGCTCAGTAACACGACACCCAGAGAGAAAAGACACCCAAGCATGTAGTAGTCGAGGCGGGCCATCAGGAGGGTGCGAGGATCGGGTGTTCGATCTGTCACTCTCGGGGCTCTCCCCTTTCGTGCAGCCTATGGGGTGGTCACCTCCATTATATGATAAATGCTTGTCCTGCTAGACATTTTGTTAGATAAATCAATCCCCCATTTTACGCCCGTCCCGGAAACCGGAGAGGAATAATTGCGCCCCGGGCGTACTTACAAGGTAGGGGAAGGGGGAGCGGATTGATGCCCACCGTCATTTCGGGCGCCACCGGCGCCGGCAAGACCACCGCCTTGATGCAGCGCTACTACCAGTTGGTTCGGGGCGGTGCCCGCACCGACCAGGTGCTGGTGCTCACCGCAGGCGCCGCCCAGACATCGCTCTGGCGCCGGGGTCAGAAACTGGAGGCCCACGGCCCCATTGAGGCGCACAGCTTCTTCGGGTTTGTGCAACGCGAGCTGAACCTGTTCTGGGCGCCCGTCCAGGAGGCTGTGCCCGCCCTCAGCACCTGGGTAAAGCCCGAGTTCCTCAACGTAGAAATTGCCCACCACCTCATGCGTGGGCTGGTGGAGTCCTCCGAGCAGGAGTTTCACAACGTCATCAAGGCCTCTCCGCAGCGGGTGGCCATTCAAATCGCAAGCAACCTTTCCACGGTGTCGGCGGCCGCCGGCCTGACGCCCGCCGAAATGGCCCGGCGCCTGGCCCTGGCCGACCGGCAGGAGAAGGGCCGCCTGTATGACCTGATTCACGGCATGCTGGAAGTTTACCGCGAGCAGTGCCTGCTGGCGGGCATTCTCGACTACGGCCTCTCGCTGCACCTGTTTACCCGGGTGCTGCTGGAGCATCCGCACTACCTGGCTCACCTGCGGGGGCGGTACCAGTACCTGCTGGTCGATGACCTGGATGAAACCGTGGCCGCCGAGCAAGACTTCCTCGCCGCCCTTGCCATGCAGATGGACCAGGTCATCTACGCCTTCGGCACCGATGGCGGCCACGCCGGTTTCATGGGCGCCGACAAGGCCTCTGCCTACCAGCGCTTTGTCGTGGGCGCCGATGTGCAGGAACTGCCCGGCTCCTACACCTGCACGCCCGAGGCCTTTGCCTTTGGCGAGGCGCTGGCTGGGCGCATCGGCAGCGCGGACCGGCGCCAGGCGCCCAGGCAGAAGTTCCGGGACATTGTGGAAGAGCAAATCTCCGCCGACCTGCGTGGCGAAATGATCACCCAGGTCGTCGAAAAGGTGGCCGCCCTGGTGGACCGGGGTGTGCCTGCCGGGGAGATCGCGGTCATTACCCCGCACGTTGACAAAGCGCTGGAGGTAACCGCCCGCCAACTCCTGACCGCCCATCACATCAAAATGCAGAACGTTAGTCTGAGCCGCCGCCTGGTCGATGAGCCCTACGCCCGGGCCATCATCACCCTGGCGGGCCTGGTCCATCCGCACTGGAAAATTCCCCGCGACTCGGCGGGCAGCTTCAGCAATGCCATGCAGTTGCTGCTCAAGCTCGACCCCGTGCGGGCCTCCTTGCTGGGCGACGCGGTCTGGCGCCTCGGCGACCTGCCCGACCTTGACGAGGCCGGCCTGCGCCGCCGCATCGGCTTTGAGCGGTCCGAGGCCTACGAATACCTGCGCAACTGGCTGCACGACGCCCGCCGCAAGGAATGGGGGACCGACGAGTTCGCCCAGGCCGTGGTGGCCGAGGTCATGGCGCCCCTGGTGGGCGCCGACTTGAAGCCCGCGCAACTGCATGCCTGCCAGCAGCTGCTCATCTCCGCACACCGCTTCCGGCAGGCCATGGAGCGCTTCGGCGATGATGCCTACGGCCATGAGTACATCAAAATGTTAACCGAGGGCACGGTGGCCGCCGAGCCCCTGGAAGCCTACGACCCCGCCAAGGACGCGGTCACCCTGGCGACGCCCTTCGCCTACCTGAGCGGCCGCCTGACCTCCCAGTATCAAATCTGGGTCGATATCACCAGCGACGGCTGGTATCCCAGCGACGTGAAAGAACTGGCCAACCCGCATGTGCTCTCCCGGCGCTGGGAAGAGGGGAACCGCTGGACCGACAGCCTGAACAAAAAGTCGCGGCAGGCCAACGCCGCTCGCACCGTAAAGGCGCTGGTCCGGCGCTGCCGGGGCCGGCTGATTCTGGCCGAGTGCGGCATGAACGCCTGGGGCATGGAGCAGGAAGGCGGGCTGGCCGAAGCGCTCGGTGACCTGATCAGGGAGGGGGCGAAGCAAGCATGAGCATCATCCTTCGTCCTGATCAGCAGCGGGTGGTCGAGTACCGCAAGGGCTACATGGCCGTCCCCGCCGTGCCCGGCGCCGGCAAAACCACCGTCCTCGCCTACCTCGCCGCCGACCTCATCGCCGAAGGCGCCCCCGACCCCGGCCGCATTCTGATTGTCACCTACACCAACTCCGCCGTGGCCAACTTCCGCAGCCGCATTGGCGACTTCCTGGACGCCCGGGGCTACCCCCGGCACCAGGGCTACGAAGTCCGCACCATCCACTCCCTGGCCATGAACATCGTGCGGGAGCGCCCCGACGCCCTCGGCTGGGCCGACACCTTCACCATTTTAGATGAGGCCCGCCTGAACGCCATTCTGGAGCGGCTGACGCTCCGCTGGATCGGCCGCAACCGGGCCGTGTGGGAGTCCCTCATCAAACCGG
The DNA here is from genome assembly GCA_029239785.1 of Symbiobacteriaceae bacterium. GTDB lineage: Bacteria > Bacillota > Sulfobacillia > Symbiobacteriales > Symbiobacteriaceae > JARBUG01. Next base: position 11,053 of record JARBUG010000047.1, read on the forward strand.
GCCTGAAAGGCCCCATTCGCACCCGGGCCGAGGAGCAGTGGGAGGGCCGCACCAAAGACCTCTTCCGCACCCTGATTCAATCCTTCAAGAGCCGCCGCATCTCCCCAGAGACGGCCCTGGGCCTGACCCGGCACCTGGCCGAGGAATCGGCCCTGCGGTGGGCGGCTGACATTTACGTCGAGTATCAGCGGGAACTGGCGCTGGAAGGCGCCGTCGACTTCGGCGACCTCATGCTTGGCGCCGCCCAACTTCTGGCCATGGACAACGACCTGCTGGGTCGCCTCCAGGAGCGCTGGACCTACATTTTCGAAGATGAGGCGCAGGACTCGTACCGGCTGCAAGAGCAAGTGCTGAAGCTGCTGGCCGGTCCGGACGGCAACCTCGTGCGGGTGGGCGACGCCAACCAGGCAATTATGGGCACCTTTACGTCGGCGGAACCCGACCTGTTCCGCCGCTTCTGCCGGGAGGCCAGCGTTGACACCCGCCCCCTGACCATGGCGGGCCGCAGCAGCCCGGACATCATCGAACTCGCGAACGGTCTGGTCAGCTGGACACGGGAGCATCATCCCGAGGCCCGGTGCCGCACGGCCCTGGAGGACCAGTCCATCGAGCCGGTGCCCCCGGATGCGCCCTTCGGCAACCCGCAGCCCGCGGGCTATACGATTTTCGCCAAGACCTTCGAAACCTACGACAAAGAGCTGAACGAGGTGGCCCGCATGGCCGCCCGCAGCATCAGCCGCAACCCGGAAAAGACCGTGGGTGTGCTGATGCCGACCAACGCCATGGCAGGCACCATCGTCGAACTGCTGGAACAGCAGGGCGTAAAAGTGCGCCAGCTCGGTGGCCCCACGGCGCCCGAGCGGCAGCAAACTACGCTGGATATGCTGAGCGTCATGGATTTCCTGGCCGTGCCCCACGAGCCCGCCCGCCTGCTGAAGGCCCTGGGCAACCTGATGCATCTGCCGACGGTGGCGGATGCGCCGTTCGCCGCTTTCCTCGCGCAATGCCGGCCCGAGGAGCTCTTCTTCCCGCTGGACGGCTCAAAGCCGTTCGAGACGCTGTTTGGGGCCTGCCCCGAGTGCCGGGGCGACATCGCCCTGCACGATGCCCTGGAGAAGCTGCGCACCTGGCTACCCCAGGCCATCATTCCGGCGGATGAACTGGTGATTCTGCTTGCCGGCGATATGGAGCTGAAGGGCGAGGAGCTGACCATCGTCCACCACCTGTCGCTGCGGGCCCGGCGGCTGCTCCAGGAGAATCCGGCCTTCGGCCTGCCCGATGCCACGGCCAGCCTGGCGGGCGAACTGCAGGCCATGGGCCGCTTTTCGGACTCGGTTTACGACCGCAAAGGCTTTAAGCCCCTGCCGGGCGTGGTCTACGTGGCGACCTGCCATTCGGCGAAGGGGCTGGAGTGGGACACCGTGTATGTAACCGCCCTGACCCGGGCGGAGTACCCGTCCATGGCGGGCGACAAGGTGCGGAGCGAGCACTGGTTCCTGCCCGATGACGTGGTCAACCCGGAGGCTCTGGCGCAGGCCGAACTGGCCGAAGTGCTGGGGGAGGACCCCGGCACCGACCCGGTCAGCCGGGCCAAGTTTGAGTTAATCAGCGAGCGGCTCCGGTTGCTGTACGTGGCCGTTACCCGGGCGAAGGAGAACCTGGTGCTCTCCTGCCACCTGGAAGACCGGTGGCGCAAGCCCGGCCATCCCACTCTGGCCTACACGCAAATGAAGGGGATCATCGATCATCGTCAGCGGGCGGGGCGGGCGTAGGTGTGCTGAATCGCCGCCGCCGTTGTTGCCGGAATGTGCAGGTCGGGCGCCGGGGAGACGGTTGCTTCGTAGTACAGGCGCAGCTCCTCGAGGATGCCCACGCGCATGAGCAGACCGGCGGACAGCACGTCCGGGTCGCCAATGGCGCTGATGATGATTTGATGACCGACGGACTCGCCATTGATGGTGATGGGTTTGCCCGGCTCCGCCGTGATGCGGGTGCGCTCAGTCAGGCGCACATCGCCGATGGCGATGGCCTCGGCGCCCGATGCCCGCAGCACATTTAGGACCCGAAACAGGTCGATCTCTTGTATGTGGTAGGCGGAGCGGGAGTCGTCGAGCGTGACGATGACCCCCCGCCCCTGGACCGGCGCCAGGCCGGTTGCGGCCCGGTCCTGCCGGACCTGCTGCTGGAGGTTGGCGTGTGTGGCGGCCTGGGTGGCCATGTCGCGCATGACCCGCAGCTCTTCCTGGAGGCGGTCGCGCTCCTTGCTCACCGTGATGAACTGCGACACGATTTCGTCGGTGTTCTCGTGCCGGTACATGGACAGGGCGGCCTTGCTTGCCAGTGTGCGGGCCTGCACCACCATGACGAAGCCGAGTAACCCACAGATGAGCCCCAGGCTCAGGTAACGTTTCATGCTGAAAGTCACCTCAGGCACCAGTGTAGCCTGGGGGCGCGTGCGAAGTCCGTCGAATTTCGGCGCCCGGGGAGGGAATTTGATGCAGCCCCTGCAGGAACGCCATTTGAGCGCATCGGCGCTGGCCACGTATCAGTCTTGCGCCCTTCGCTTCCGCTACCGGTATCTTGATAACTTGTACTGGTCGCAGTTGTGGGGTGCGCCGCCCGAGGACCGGGCCCGCATCGAGCGGGGCCAGAACTTCCATTTGATGGCCCGGCGCTATTACGCCGGCCTCGACCCGGCCCGGGTGGAGGATGCGGTGGAGCAGAAGGAGCTGGAGTCCTGGCTGACGCTGATGCAGGGCTTTATGCCCCGCACGTTCGACCAGGCCTTCTACCCGGAACTGGAACTGCGGCTGAACCGGCCCGACCTGCGGCTGCAGGCGAAGTTCGATCTGGTAGTCGTCAGCCCCGACGGGAAGGCGACGATTTTCGACTGGAAGACGGAGCGGAAGCTGCCGACCCGGAGCTACCTGGACAAGGCGCCGCAAACGGTGATGTATCGGTACATGCTGGCGGCGGCGGGCGGACAGTACTCGCCCCGCGGGCAGTTCAAGCCGGAAGAGATCAGCATGATCTATTGGAACCCCATGCATCCGACCCGGTGGCACCGGCTGGAGTATTCGCAGGCCCGGTTCGACAAGGATGAGCAATTTCTGCGGGATCTGGTGAGCCGGATTGTGAAGACGCCGCGGGATATGTTTCTCGCCACCACCGATGAGGGGACCTGCCGACGCTGCGAGTTTCAGATGATTTGCCACGGGAAGCGGGCGGAGCAGCTGGACCTGAGCGATGAGGAAGAGCTGCGGGAGGCAACGCTGGCCTGGGATGACTTGCCGGAGCTACCCTAGGGGGTGCAGTTGGTGGCCGTGACATGGGTGAAACCCGTGCCTGTGGAAGTTCCGGAGGCACTGGTCGAGGCGGTGGGGAGCCGGCCCCTGGCCGAGTTGCTCCTGCGGCGGGGGTTCTCGTCGGTGGCTGATGCGGTGGCGTTCCTTACCGGCGGCGTGGACGTAGATGAACCCGGCCTGCCCGACCTGGAGGCCGGGGTTGCCTGCGTCGCGGGCGCCATCATCGGCGGGGAGCGCATTTGCGTTTACGGCGATTACGATACCGACGGCGTCACATCGACAACGCTGCTGGTCGACCTCCTGCGCCGGCTTGGCGCCGATGTGACCTACTACATTCCAAACCGGTTCCGCGATGGGTACGGCATGAACGCCCGGGCCGTGGAGGCCCTGGCAGCGGAAGGCACGGCACTGCTCCTCACCTGCGACTGCGGCATCAAGAGCGTGGCGGAGGTGGCGCTGGCCCACAAGCTGGGCCTGCGGGTCGTGGTGACCGACCACCACGAACTGGGGCCTGAGCTGCCCGCGGCTGAGGCTGTGATCAACCCGAAGCGGCTGCCCGAGGAGCATCCCTGCCGGATGCTGCCCGGGGTGGGTACGGCCTACCTCTTCGCCCGGCAACTGCTGCGGGCCCTGGACCACAACCCCGACGAGGCCGACCGCTGGCTCGACCTCGTGGCAGTGGGCATTATTGCCGATGTGGTTCCGCTGGGCGGGGCGAACCGGGAACTGGGGCGGCGGGGGCTCTCCCGGTTGTCTACCTCGCCGTGCCCGGGGCTGCTGGCGCTGATGACCGTGGCGGGTCTGGCGCCGGGGCTCACGGAAGAAGATGTCGCCTTTCAGATCGTCCCCCGGCTAAACGCCGCGGGCCGCCTGGCTGATGCGACGCTGGGCGTGCGGCTGCTCCTGTGCGAGGATGCCGCCGAGGCCGCCGACCTGGCCAGGCAGCTTGACCAACTCAACCTGGAGCGGAAGCGCCTGACCGCCTCGGTGGTGGAGGCGGCCGTGGCCAGGGTGCCCAAGGGCGCCGGGGCGATTCTGCTGTACCGGCCCGAGTGGCATGAGGGCGTGCTGGGCATTGCCGCGGGAAAGCTGGCCGAGGAGTACCAGGTGCCTGCGCTGCTCATGTCCCGGAAGCACGGGACGAACGTGCTGGTGGGCTCGGCCCGGGCGCCCGAGGGCTTTGTGCTGCACGAGGCGCTGGCCGCGTGCGGGGAGCACTTGCTGCGGCATGGCGGGCATGCGGGGGCGGCGGGCTTTTCCTTGGCCGAGGAGGAGTTGCCGGCGTTCCGGGCGGCGGTGCTGGAGGAGATCCGGCGCCGGAGCCGACCTGGTGCGACGGCGCCGGCGGCCCGGGCCGCTGACCTGGTGCTGCCCCTGGCGCAGGTCGACCGAAGCCTGTACGATGACCTGCGCCTGGCAGCTCCCTTCGGGGAGGCGCACCCGGAGCCCGTGCTTTGCTCGGCGGGGGTGCAGCTGCTCTCGACCCGGCCGATTGGCGCGGGGGATAAACACCTGCGCCTGGTCTTCCGCGATGGCGACTGCTCCATGGTGGGAAATTGGTGGGGCGCCGGGTCCATGGTGCTGGAGCAGCAGCCCGTGGACCTGTTCTACCGGCTCAGCCTGAACCGCTGGAAGGGCGAGGAGACGCTGCAGGTCGTGGTGGAGCAACTGCTGCCGGCGGCGGCGCCTGCCCCCGAGGATGCCGAGTTAGGACTGCGCCAGCCGGCCGGCTGGGGCCCGGGCGGGGCGCCCCTGCCCCAGCCCCTGGCGGCTCGGGTCACTCTGCCCGACCTGGTCGACCGGCGGGGCGCCGCCCCCGCCGACCTGGCCGCCGAGTTCCCCGAGGCGCTCTTCTTTGCCGAAGGCTGGGCGGGGGCGGAGCCCTTCCGCCCGGTCGACCGCTACGGGCTTGGGCCGGCGGCTGACCTGGTCATGCTTACACCACCGCCGAGTCCACGGCTCCTGGACGAGGCGGTGGCCCGGGTCGGGGCGCGGCGCCTCGTGCTGGCCTGGCCCACCAAACCCGGCCCCGAGGAAGAACGCTTCCTCCCCGTGCTCATGAAGCTCGTGGCCGAAGCCATGGCCGTCACGCCCTACGTAAGCCTGCCCCTGCTGGCCGTGCGCACCGGCGAGCTGGAAGTCGCCGTTCGCCTGGGCCTGGCGTCCCTGGCCGAAAGCGCCTTGCTCGCCATAGACGAAGAGCAGGGCGACCTGCTCCGCCTGCGCCGCCGCACCGATGGGCGGGGCATCAAGGAGAGCAGCACCCTGCTCAGTATGAAGAAAGTCCTGGGCGAGAGCCGGGCCTACCGGCGCTTCCTGCGGGGCGCCGCCCCGGCCGCCATCGCCGGGTCGATCTACACGAATTAGCGAAACTCCTGCGGCTCCGGCTCCCCCTCGCCCAAGCGCTCCCGCGAATCCCGCGCCCAGTGCACCCGAGTCAAGTTCATCTTCACCGGCTCCTCGCCCAGCGCCTGGAGCTGCGCCTCCACCTCAGCCTCGGCCAACTCCGCCGGGAACGCCCGGAACATAAAATAGGGCTTCCCCAAGGCGTCCTTGCCCTCCACCCAGCACGCCCACGCCTGGTCAGCATCCGCCGCCAACTCCACCGCCACCCGGCCGGCCGAGTACCCGCCACCAAAGCCCAGCGCCCGCTCAATCGCCTCGCGCTGGCTCACGCCCGCCACCGGCTCCACCAAAAACATCCCCTGTTCCCGCAGCATCACCACGTACATCTCGAACGTTGCCAACTTCAACCCTCCCAACCTGATAATTCCCGCGCTCCTGTGGTACCATAAGTGCAAACTGCATCGTGGGGGATCACTATGTACCCATTTGTCTTCAAAACCGATCTATACGCCTTACGCTGGGAAAACGTCATGATCCTGCTCGGCATCGTCGCCGGGCTCTGGCTCGCCCACCGGCGGGCGGCGCCCAAGGGCCGCGCCTACCAGGATATGCTGCTCGACCTCGCCCTCTGGCTCGTGCCGGCCGGCATCATCGGGGGCCGCGTCTGGGAAGTCATGTGGACCTGGAGCGACTACGCCGCCCAACCCTGGGAAGTCTTCGCCCTCTGGAACGGCGGTATGTCCATTCAGGGCAACGTCCTGGGCGGGCTGGTCGCAGCGGTCATCTTCGCCCGGCGCCGGCAAATTCGGCTCTGGGAACTGCTTGACGTGCTCGCCCCCGGGGTCCTCCTGGGCCAGGCCATCGGGCGCATCGGCTGTCTCACCAGCGGCGACGCCTTCGGGCGCCCCGTCGCCGACGTCTCCTGGTGGCCCCAGTGGTTCGGCGTCGTCTATCATCCCGAATCGCCGGCGGCCTTCTTCTACGGCGCCACGCCGCTCATTCCGGCGGAAGCGCTCGAAGGCGCAGCCGACTTCCTCATTCTCGCCCTGCTGCTCTTGTATATGCCCAAACGCGAAGTGCCGGGTCGTATCGTTCTCGTTTACGCGATCGCTTACTCGGTTGTCCGCTTCAGCCTCGAGTTCCTGCGGGGCGACTCGCTCCTGCTCGGCGGCCTGAAGGTGGCACAACTCCTATCGGTCGCTGTCATCGCTGTCGGCGCCGGGCTCCTCATCAACCAGTACCGGAAATACAGCCAGCAAAACACGAAGGCGACGGGCATATAACCCGTCGCCCTTTTGCTTGCTCCCTACCGGTCGCCCTCCAGGAACACCCCACTCGATTCCAGCGAGTCCTCTTCGCATTCGCGGCACTCCAGCATCTCTTCTAATGTGCCGGATGTGACGCAGAGGATTTTCGCAACCCCATTGCCGACGTTTTCCACCCGGTGCGGCACAAACCCGTTCCAGTGCAGCGAGTCGCCGGCCTTCAAGACCACGCTTTCATCGCCCTGGGTGTACCGCACGGTGCCTTCCAGCACCAGGTGCACTTCTTCGCCCTCGTGGGCGTGGTTTTCGCCGCCGGACCCCGTTCCGGGCGGGAACTCAAACATAACCATTTTCAGGCCCCGGCCCTGCGCCGAGAGGACCTGCGCTTTCATGCCTTCCGGCACCTGATACTCGGGCCGTTCGGCTTCCCGAATGACGTGAACCCGGTCGGTGGCCGTCAGGAACAGGTAGGCGATGGGAACGCCTAACCCGCCCGCGAGTTTTTCCAGCGCCTGAAGCGAAGGTGAAGCCTTGTCATTTTCAAGTTGGCAGATGAACCCTTTGGACAGGCTGCTCCGGTCAGAGAGCTCCTGCAGGGTGATCCCCTTCTGAGTCCGCGTCAGGCGGATGCGGGCGCCCAGTGACATTTTGCTTATTTCCCTCCTGGACTACAGGACATCTGCCGAGGTGGCAGTCGCGTAGCCGGGAACCATTACGCCGCCGTCGAGCGTGCGCTTCAGGGCCTGACGGGCACGGTGGAGGCGGGCCTTCAGGGCGCCGACTTCGATGCCCATAATCTCGGCGACCTGACTGTTGGACAGGTCTTCAAGGTCGCGCAGGACAAGCAAACGCCGCTGACTTTCGGGAAGTTGCTCCAGGGCGGCCCGGACCATCTCTTCCCGGTATTGCTGTTCTACATAAATGTCGGGGTTATCGTTCGGGTGGTCGTCCAGTACGGACATGGCCACGCCGGGCGAATGCTCAAGGGCTGCCTCCAGCGACTCGGCCGAGGTGCGGCCCCGCTTGCGGCGGATGTCGAGGCAGGTGTTGGCGGCCAGCCGGTACAGCCAGGTGCCGAACCGCGACCGGCCCTGGAACTTGGGCAGGGCGGCCATGAGCTTCAGGAGGATCTCCTGAACGGCGTCCAGCGCGTCATGGTGGTTGCCCAGCATGCGGAACGAGAGCCGGTAGAGCCGGTCTTCGTAACGCCGGACGATCTCTTCAAATGCCGCCTTTGTTCCCCGCAGGTAGGCGGCGACCAACTCTTCATCGGTCGGAACAGCGACCGGATGGGGCCTGGACATGGGAATGTGCGTAACAGGAGCTTCAGAAAGCGCAACGCTGGAAGCCTTCATAAAGATCTCCTCCCTCCCCAGGGAAGGTTATGTACCAGGTAACTTCGTTTGTCTGTGTTAAACTTACCACGATGTTTTCCCCGAGTCAATAAGGTTTGCCACAAGAAAACAAGACTTTTTTCACATGGATGTATCGTTGGTGTGGCTCTCCATGTTCCGGTGCAGACTAACACCGGGAGGTGAGCCGATGAACGAACAACCACGCGGCTGCACGGGCGAAACCTGCAAAGCCAACGGTACCTATGTTTCCGAATACGGGGGCAAGCAATACTACGACGAGGGCGAATGCTTCGGCACGTGCCCTGTCATGGGAAAAGAGACGCAGTGGACCCGGATGACCTGATCAGATCGCTCCCTGCGGCCGCCTTCCGGTCGCAGGTTTTTTCATTCTCTGCGAACATCTCTCATCTACTAGAACGGATTTCGCCCGCAGATAGTTCGATAGTAGTAAACGAATATCGTATGATGAATGACGCGCGACGCATACAGCAGGAAAACTTCATGAGAGGTTGAAATATCAACAGTCCCTTTTGCGGAACTGGAGGTGGTAAAGTGGACGAACGGCTCGCCCGCTTGGAACAGGCAGTGCAAGACCTCCGGGACGAAAACCAGCAGCTGCGCCGTGACATGGCACTGCTGCAGGAACGGCTGGAGGCGCCGTCCCAAACGGCGGCAAGCGCCGAATCAGCAGATGACACATGCGCCTCCGCTGATGAACGGCGATGGTTCAAGAGTCGATGGGCATATATCGGACTGGTTTGCGGGCTCATCGCCGTGCCGATTCTGACGTTGGTCTTCTGGCGTGGCAGCGGTGCGTGGTCGGCCGTCATCGGTGCGGTGAACGCGCTGATCGTCTACTTCATCGGACCGGGCGCCATCCGGCTGCTGGCCGAAGGCTTGCTCCGTGCCATTCCCGGCGTTCTGCTCGGTCAAACGGCCCGCATCACGCTCGACAATATGCGCAAGAAAAAGGCCCGCTAAGCAGGAGATGGCACTCCGGCTCGGCGGACCTTTTTACATAACACCCCCGTCTGCGGGCAGACTACATCATGCAGGCGGGAGGTGAACGATTCGATGGCTCAGAATCAGATGACCCCCGGCGCCAGCACAACGGCTTCGCAGCAGGCTGGGGCAACCCTTCAGCGCTTTGACCTGAACCGCTTCGGACAGGAAGTGGCGGGTGAAATCGGGATCGACCCGAACAACCTGGGCGCCTACGGCCTGAGCGAGGCGGAAATCCGCCGGTACGAAGATCAGACCCACAGCGGCACGCAGCGCGGCGGCAGCAGGTAACACGCGACGGTCCTTCCCCCATATGATGCAGCGTGGACGGTGGGACAGTCGCAACTCGAAGCGGATGCCGCAGTTCTCGTGACGGGCGCCACTCTTCGCTTTGCCCGTTCGCCACCGCACCCCCACACAAGAGCGCATCTGGCCGGCCGCCTGGGACAAACCAGGCGGCCGTTGCGCGCCGCCCTACAGGGCGAACGTCCCTCCGTCGTTCTGGATCTGCTGCAGAATCTGCTCTTCCTGGCCTGTGCTGGCGTTGATGTAAATCAGGAAAACCTCTTCGCCCATGCGTGCAAGGAACTCGTGGGTGAGAATCTCCCCGGTGCCGGCCTGGTCGGGAATCAGGGCCAGCTGCGTCCGCTCCACCTTCAGCTCGGGGCGGACCAGCTTTTGCGCCTGGGCGACGTTCACGGTCGGCGCCTTCAGGTTCCGGGGATGGTGGGCCATCAGATATTGCCGGGCATCCACGCCCAGCACTTCGCCGTTGTCCAGGGCGATCTTCAGCTTGACCTGGTCGGGGTAGACGACCACGTCGCCCTGCTTGTAGGCGTAAGCGATCGTCGCCGTGCCGTCCATTATCTGGCCGTAGGTGGGAATCATATCCGTCAGGCCGATGGAGGCCAGATACTGAACGCCCAGCGTGCGGGCCCGCTCCAGGTCCATGGTCGGTTCACCCAGTTCACGGCTATTCAGCCACTGCACCAGGAAACCGCCGTTGCGTGCCACGTCGGCCACGGCAGTGTACGCGTTGCCATCGGTCGCAGCCGGGGCCAGCCGGAACGAGAACGTCGGCAAGTTCCCCGAGACCTCCTCAACACCCACCACCCGGGCGTTGTCGGCGCCGGGCACCTGGCGCCGCATCAGGCGTTCGGCATCTTCACGGCTGATGGGGGCGGCCTGCATGGCCGGCGCCCGGTCGGCCAGGTGGTCGGAGAAGGGGCCGTCGTAAATCATGACGGGGAGCTGCTCCAGGGAGGTGCTGACCAGATCCCAGGTGCCTTCGATCATGCTGGCCGGCGCCTGGTCCTGTGTCGGCGGCTTGCCGCCCTCGCCGCCGCCTCCGCCCCCGCCGCCCATGCCTTGCACCAGGCTGCCCCAGCTGAGGCGCATGGGCGGGGCCCAGCGGAAGCCACCCTTGTTGTACCCGGCGGAAATCTCCTGAAGCTGGCTGCTCAGGGCGGCCGACTCCGTCCGGAGGCGGGCCAGTTCGGCCCGGCCCGAGGCGTCCAGGTCACGACCCGCCGCTTCGTTGCGGGCGACCGATGCGGCGAAGTCGCCGGTCTGCTGCAGGAACTTGCCCACCGATGCGCTGATCTCCGCCGGAAGCGGCAGCGACGTAAACGCGGTCGATGCCGCCTGGGCGTGGTGGTACGCATCGCCCATGAAGCGCATGTTCTGCCGGGTGGTGCCAGCCACCAGCCCCTTGCCCAGCAGCGACTGAATCTGCTCCACATGGTAGGCCATGTCCGAGAAGTTCCGCTGCCGGTCAGCCTCAACGGTCAGGGCCAGTTCGCGGTTGACGGCGGCGAGGCGCCATGTCCAAATCCCCCAGCCTGCCAGGGCCAGAACCGCCAGGGTGCCGGGGATCGCCCACCAGATTCCTCTGTTGCGCATTGCTTTCCCCCCTTACTTTGCAAAAACGTGGGCGCCGATCCGCTTGATGATCGGCCGGGACCAGATCCAGCCGGAGACCGGCTTGGAGGGGTTCCAGAAGAAGACCGCCCCGCCGCTGGGGTCCCAGCCGTTCAGGGCATCGCGCGCCGCCCGAATGGTGCTGGCGGTCGCCGGCTGGTAAATGGCACCGTTGGAGACCGATTCAAAGGCATGCCTTTGGTAGACCACGCCGGCCAGCGTGTTGGGGAAGCGGGAGTCGCTCACACGGTTTAGAATGACCGCACCGACCGCCACCTGCCCTTCGTAGGGCTCCCCTTTTGCCTCCGCCGAGATTACCCGGGCCAGCAGATCCCGGTCGTCGGCCCGGGAGGCCGCTCTCGACCCGCCGCCACCACCGCCACCCGCGGTGGCCCCTTGCTCCCCGAGCGCCGCCCAGGTGCGCGGGCCCACCACACCATCGGGTCTCAGGCCATTCTTCCGCTGGAACGAAATGACTGCACCGTACATAAGCCTGCCGTATACACCGTCGATGCTTCCCTTGTAGTAGCCCCAGGCGCTCAGCTTGCGCTGCGCCAGTGAGACCGACGCTCCCCGGGAGCCCCAGCGCAAGGTGGGTTGCTGGGCTGAAGCCGTCCAGGGCAGGACGGCCATCAGCAACGTGAACACCATAAGCCATGCGAGAACGCGTTTGCCCATCGGACTGGTCCTCCTCTGACTGCGAATCCTGCTTCGCCCTATACCATGCCACCATCGCTTTCCGGGTATGCCACCGTTGCTTAGGAATTGCCGCCAGGCGTACAATCGAAACGGACAGACATTGGTAAGCCGCGGAAGCTAAAAAAGGGACGGCCGCTGGCCGTCCGGGTGGTGCAGATGGGGGGCAGTTTCATGAAGCAGAATCCGGCAATCAAGGTCGCATTTTGGATGATTTTGCTACTGGCGGTCATTTGGGGGCTGGGTTTCGTGTTTGGCTACAACGGCGATGTCCAGCCGTTCTCGCTGGGCTAGTGCCCGTGCTTCCCCGGCACGCCGGGCAGGCGCTTCTCTGAAGGCGCCAGGTGCCGGTGCGTGCTGGTCGGGTCGGGCTCGTAGCCTTCGTACTCCAGCAGGGCGGTCAGGCCAAACATGCCGTCCGGCCCTTCTGCATGCGGCAGAATGTGGCAGTGGAAGAGCCATGAGCCCGGGTTGTCAGCCGCAAAGGCCACATCGTACGTTTCACCGGGGGCAATGTCGACCGTGTTCCAGACCATGGGCTGGGCGATGGCGTTGCCGTCCTTCGCAACCACTCGGTAATCATGCCCGTGCAGGTGCATCGGGTGGTTCCCGACGCCCAAGTTAATCATGCGCAAAAGCACCCGCTGGCCCGTTTTCACTTTGAACGGCAGGTTGTAGGGGAAGCTCTTGCCGCTCATGGTCAGCCCGAGCCCCGTGTCGCCGATGATCAGGACGAAGTCCTTGTCGTACTTGCTCGGGTGGGTCGGGTGGTTGGGGTCCTTCGGCTCGACAATCAGGGCGCCCATCAGGCCGTTGGTCACCTGTTTGGCCCCGTTGAAATGCGAATGATACATGTGGGTTCCGGGCGGACCGGGCTTGTACTCGTACACGTACGTGTCGCCCGGCTCAATCGGATCCTGTGACAAGTGGGCGACGCCATCCTGCGCGGCCGGCAGAATCATGCCGTGCCAGTGAATGCTGGAAGGCTCGTCCAATTCGTTTTTCACCCGGAACCGGGTCAGTTCGCCTTCCTTCACCCGCAGTTCGGGGCCCGGCACCATGCCGTTGACCGAGTAGGCGGCCTTCCAGGTGCCGCCGCCCACATCCCACGCGACTTTTTTCAGCACCAGGTCGTACGTAGGCACGCCATTTTCGACCACCGGCTGCAGAGGCTGGCTGCCGAAATCGACGGTCGCCTTGGGCGGCAGCGGGGGCTCGGTGGTGGCGGGCTGGTTGCCCTGGTTCTGCGCCTCGGGCTGGCCCAGGGGCAGCCACTGCCGGGACTGGGGAATCAACAAGAAGAGCGTCAGCGCTGTCGCCAGCAGCGACCCGATGATATAGGCCCAGCGGCGCCTGGCGCTCATGACGGCTCGCCTGCCTGTTGGAGCCGTTCGAGCACCGGGACCCAGCGCCGGACAACCTTGACAGAACGCTCGCCAAGCTCGACATGCTCGTCGGCCCCGCCGTTGTCAACCACATCCTCGGGCTGGGGGTTGAACGCAAACACCGACCGGCCCGGGTTTTCCGGGTCCGGGTAGACCCAGTACGGGTAGTAACCGTTGGCCTGAAAGTCGTTGCCCCAGCCCTGGGTATCGGTCGTATGGAGCTCATGGGCCAGGGGGAATCCTTCGCGGAGCAGTTGGCGCGACAGCCGCTGCGGGTCTACCGCAAACGGCAGGTGAATCCGCACCTGGCCGCCTGCCAGCGTGGCTTCGTACTCCATTACGGACACCATCCTTTGCTCCCAGCGGTCGCTTGATTGTTGCGACTCCGCTTATGTTCACGGATTATGGTGCCCGGTGGATCGACAGTCATCCGTTTGAAGCGATATTATGTACGTATCTATTGACCAGACGGGGGTTGGGCGCCTTTGCGACGGATCATCGCATGGGTCTTGCTTCTGCTTATGATGATGCCGGCGGCAGGAGTTTCCGCCGCCAACGCCGATGAACCGCCCGTTATTGCGGCCCGCGCCTATTTGCTGATGGATATGGCCAGCGGCCAGGTGCTCTACGCCCATGAGGGCGAGACGCAGCTGCCCATGGCGAGCACCACGAAGATCATGACGGCGATTCTGGCCCTGGAGCGGGGGAAGCTGACCGACATTGTGACCGCCGGCCAGAGGCCCTACGACACCGGCGGCTCCACGATTTACCTCGACCTGGGCGAGCAGCAGCCGCTGGAAAACCTGCTGTATGCGTTGATGTTGGAGAGCGCGAATGACGCGGCCGTGGCGATTGCCGAGCACCTGGCGGGCACCGAGGAGCAGTTTGCAGCGTGGATGAACGCCAAGGCCCGCGAAATCGGGGCGACGCAGACCCACTTCGTCAACAGTCACGGCTTGCATGATCCGAACCACTACACAACGGCGAAGGATCTGGCCCTGATCGCCCGTTATGCGATGCAAAACCCGGCCTTCCGCAGCCTGGTGCTGGTGGAGGAGAAGGAGGTTCCCGGGTTCAAGGATAACCCGCCCCGGAAGATGTTCAGCCGGAACCAGCTGCTCGGGTATTACGAGGGCGTTACCGGCGTGAAGAACGGCTTTACGGAAGAGGCGCTGCTGACCAACGTCGCGTCGGCCAAGCGGGGCGATACGGAACTGATCGCCGTGATTCTGGGCGCCCAGAGCATGCTCTGGACGTCGAGCATCAAGCTGCTGGATTATGGCTTCAGTCACTTCGTGTCCCGGCGCATCGTCCAAAAGGGCGATGAGGTTGGGAGGTTGCTGGTGCCCGGGGCGGCTGGTGAGGTTGCGGTGCGCGCTGCGGCGGATTTGTGGGCAGCTGTGCCGCTGGGGGCGCCGTCCCCGGCCGAGCGGGTGCTTCTGCCGGCAGATGACGCAGTGGCACCGGTGGCGGCCGATGCCGTGGTGGGCCGCCTCGCCCTGCGTGATGCGGGGGGCAAGGAGATCGGCAGTGTGCCGGTGACGGTCGCCGCGGCGGTGGCGGCGGCGCCGGTGTCGGTTTCGATGGCCGCGGCGCTTGATGCCGGCGGCGGGACCGGCGTTCGTTTCGGGATATGGCTGTTGGTCGCCGGTGTGGGGATGGCTGGTTTATGGTTGATGATTCGCCGGCGGCGCCGCTCGCTATAGGCTGATGGGAGGAGTGCTCCTGTGGAACCTATGATTTACATGCCGACCGAGGCTGCGACCGCGACGTCGCCCGAAGGCCGGAAGCTGGTCTTTTTCCGGGTGCCGCAGCTGGATCTGCTGATCAAGGGCGTGATTGCGTCACGGCCGACCCAGTACACGTATAGTTGGGGGTACCATGCCGGGCAACGGGTGCATGTGCTGCTCTTTTCGTGGCCCGGGGAGTTCAGTGCCGGCGTCGCCATTCCGGAAGGGGCGGGCGATGCGGTGCTGAACTACATGCTGGGCACGACGACAGTCTACGTCACGACGGAGCCGGTGCAGGAAGTGCTGAGCGGCAGCGTGTCTGCCGAGACGGTCCAGCAGATTGTGCTGGGCAACACGGTGGGCCTGACCGATGTGAAGTTCAAGCCCGAAGCATAAGGGGGCCGTTGCCTGTGAACCACGGGTGGGCGGTCAATCAGCTGGAGCGTGGCCTGGGCCTGCGCCCGGGGGAACGTGTGCTGGTGTTGGTAGATGAGCCTCTCCGGGCGGCCGGCGAGGCTCTTTGCGCGACGGCCCGGGCCCTGGGGGCGGGGCTGGCGGAACTGCGGGTGGTGCCCGGGGCGCCGGGCGCCGGGCGCCCCGCCCTGGCGGTCGTGCCCGCCGCCTTCCTGCGCCAGGTGACCCAGGCCGACGCCATCATCTCCCTCATGTCGGGGTTCGACCTGCAGCGGGAGTCGCCCCTGCTCCGGGCGGGGCTGGCCGCGTTCCGGGCAGCGGCCCGGGGCCGGTGGGCTGCCGGGGCCTGCATCGACCAGGCGGTGCTGGAGGAAGACCTGGCAGTCGACTGCCAAGCCATTGCAGCGCAGACCGCGGCCACCGCCGCCCGGCTGGCGCAGGCCACCCAGGTCCGCCTGGTCACCGAGGCCGGCACCGACCTGACCTTTAGCATCGCCGGGCGCCCCGTTCACCAGGACCCGGGCGCCCTCCGCACCCCCGGCGCCTACGGCAACCTGCCCGCCGGGGAAGCGTTCGTGGCGCCCCTGGAAACGAGCGCCGAGGGCCGGGTCGTCATCGACCTGAGCCTGGGCGACATTCCCCTGGACGGGCCGGTGACGCTCACCTTCCAGGGCGGGCGGGCCGTCGCCGTGCAGGGCGGCGGCGCAGCCCGGGAGCTGGAGCGGCGGCTCGGTTCCCCGGAAGCCCGCCCCGGTCCCGGCCCCAACCCCCCCTG
>JARBUG010000218.1 GCA_029239785.1 Symbiobacteriaceae bacterium
GTTCCACGTCATCACATCGGACGCGGCGTTCCGGGCCATGGGCTACCGGCAGTTGGACATCTACGTGCCGATCAAGGTTGTCGGTTAGCTTTGCGCCCTAAGTGCATCAAAACCAAACGCACCGCTGCCCATTGGGGGCCGCGGTGCGTTTCTGCGATTTGGCGACTGACAGCCATCTGGCAAAGGAGATGACCCGTTCGGGAGTTCGAAGAGCTTACGTATCGCTTCACAGCCCGGTTCGGGCCCGAGGGTCGGCCACGGGAACGGTGATGCAGCGGAGTGCCGGCTGCAGCACCTACGAGCTGGAGTGGACGGCCAAGAAGGCCTAAATGGCGACCCAGCCGCCGTCGGCCACCAGCGCCACGCCGTTTACGAAACTGGCGTCGCTGCTGGCAAGGAAGAGAGCCACGGTCGCAATCTCCCTTGCCTCCGCAACCCGGGGCGAGAGTTGGGAGACCTTCATCAGCCGTTCGATGCCTTCGCCGTGCGGCTGTCCGCCGATGCCGATCGCCGTTGCCACGCCGCCGGGGCAGATGGCGTTGCAGCGGATGCCATCTTTCGCATAGAAGCCGGCGATGTTCTTGGTCAGGCCGAGGACGGCATGCTTGGAGGAGGTGTAGGCCACACCGGCGGCGCCGCCGCGCAGGCCGGCGACCGAAGCCGTATTGATGATCGACCCGCCACCTTGCTTCTGCATGATGGGAATGGCCTTGCGGCAGGCGTAGAACGGTCCGTTCAGGTTGACGGCCATCACCCGGTTCCAGAGCTCGTCCGAGCAGTCGGCCACGGGCATGACCCGGTCCATAATGCCGGCGTTGTTGACCAGAATGTCCAGCCGTCCATAGGTGCCCATGGCCGTGTCGATCATCGCCTCTACATCCTCCGCCTTCGCTACGTTCGCCACCACGGCGGTCGCCGTGCCGCCGGCCGCCCGAATCTCGCTGACGACCTCTTCAACCCCCGCCGGTACGATATCGGCCGCCACTACCTTGGCGCCCTCGGCGGCGAAAAGCTTCGCCATCTCACGGCCCATTCCCGAACCTGCCCCCGTAATCACCGCAACCTTCTCCTGCAGCTTCATGCGGTTCTACCCCCACGACTGAACATATGCCGCGCAAGTCCTTTCTACTCGGAAGGATCTGCGACTGCGCCTAGCTGAGCACCCTGCCGGCCACCCTCAGGTATTTCTCGAGCAACAGGGTGAGAATCTGCGTCTCCTCGGCGGAGAACTCCTGGAGGATCTGCACGGTCCGCTCCGCCAGGAAGCCCGTGATGGCACGGGAGAGTTCGGCGCCACAGGCGGTCAGGGCGACGCGGATCACGCGCCCGTCGGTGGGGTCTGACTGACGCTGGGCGAATCCACCCTCTTCGAGCCAGTCGACCAGCCGCGTGACCGAAGAGAGCGGCAGGTCGAGCAGTGTGGCGAGCTGGCCCATAGGCAGGCTCCCATCCTGGCGGGAGAGCACGTAGCCGATGCGGAAGAGCAGGTTGTAGGAGTCCGTCCGACGCCGGGTGCCCTCGGGATAGATACTCTCAAGCATTTCACGGAGCCGGACCACATCCCGGGGCGCCATGGTTAGCACAGGCTGCAGGTAGAACAGGTCAAGGAACAGGCCAAGCATCCGATCCGCCGATTCCGAAGGTGATTGCACGAGTCAGATCCTTCCGTGTTGGAAATATGTAATGTGACTCAATTATACCGCTACACATGCTAGCGTCAACCATTTCCGATATGTTTCGTGGATATTTCTCAGTTCGAACACCCCCGCAAGACCAACGGCGGACGCACCCCTCGATGGGGTGCGTCCGCCGCCACGTAACAAGTAGCTGGGGGGCTGAAGCGTGTACCACAGGCGCCCTTAACCACGAACCCGAATCCAACGCCCCGAGGCCAAACGAACCACCCGCCCCAACCCCTCAAGATAGACCAAATGTGCGAGCGTTTCCGACATGGCAAAGCGGATCTGATGAACCGTCAGCGTCGCCGGCGAAAAGACTTGCTCGCAGACCTCCCAGGCCGTGGCCCCGGCGCCGCATACCGCCTCCATGCGGTCCAGGCGCTCCGCATGGTGCGCTCGAATGGCCGCCGCCCGGCCCGCCACATCCATAATGACGTTCCGATGCCCCGGCAGCGCCAGGCGGGCGCCCAACTTCGCCACCCGATCCAGCGAGGCCAGGTAATCCGCCAGGGGGTTGGGCCGGCAATCCGGCCAGAGGCTTACATTTGGTGTGATCTTATCGAGAATCATGTCATTGGCAAGCAATATACCGGTGGACTCGTCCCAGAAGACGGCCAGACCGTCGGAATGGCCGGGCATCCAAAGCGCTTCGTACTGCCCGGACCCGACCCTCAGCTTGGCGCCCGTGGGCAACGGGGTCAGCTGCGGCAGCGGCCTGACATTTCCATACTGCTCATGATGATGCCGGGACATGGCCGCTGCGGTCTCCTCCGGCATGCCCTCTGCCGCAAAGAACGTTTGGAGTCGCGCCGCCTGGGCCGCCATGCCGCCGCCCCAGAACAGCTCCACCTGGCGTGCCTCCGGCTCATGCAAATAGACCGGCGCCCCGGTGAGCTGCTGCAGCCACCCCGCCGCCCCCAGATGGTCCGGATGATAGTGGGTGACCAGAATCCGGTCGATATCCTGCGCCCGGATACCAAGTTCGGCCCACGCCCGGGGCCAGGCGTCCATCGCCAGGGCATCGTGGAAACCGGTGTCAACCAACGTCCAGCCCGATGGCCCCTGGCAGAGGTAGCAGTTGACGTACTTGAGCGGAATGGGGATCGGAATGGCTACCTGGAAGATACCGGGGCAGACTTCGGTCGGAGCCAGGTAAGGCGGCTGATCGAGTACCAAGAGAACGCAGACCTCCCAACTGATTCAGGTCTTGTCCTAGCAGGCAAGAAGGGGATGGGCAGCGAATAGAACCAATTCGTAAGCCAAACGAATGGGAGAGAGTGCCTGTGCAACGCCGTTCCCTGGCCGCACTCGTCGTGTTTTTCCTGCTGGTCCCTTATCTGGCGGCCTGCGCCAAGGATGGCGACCCGCAGGCGGCCAACGATATTCGCATCTATCAGGTACTGCCTGTCGCCCGCCGAAGCCCAATGGTGAACAGCGAGGGGGAGGGTGAAGCCATCGCCCTCGTCAACACGGGCGCGAAAGCGCACACCATTTCTGGGTGGGCCTTGGCGTCAAACGCCGGCCAGGTAGTGCTGCCCAAGCTGACCCTTGAGCCCGGACAACCCATCTACCTTGCTAACGACGCCGAGTACTTCAAGAAGAACTGGAACTTCGCCCCAACCTTTGAATACGGGGCGGATACCGACAAGGCAGTCCCCGACCTGAAACTGGCGGAGAACAAGGCGCCGCTGCTCAATGACCAGGGTGACCTGGTCCGCCTTTTGGACGACAAGCTGAAGCTGATCGATATTCTCGCCTACGGGAACGTTGGCGGGGCGCCTGCCCCCTGGTCGGGTCCGCCTGTGCAGCTTGTCAACTCCTTCCCGCTCACCCCGGGCAATCAGGTCATTACCCGCCTGAAGAACGACAACGCGTACAAGCTTGAATCACGGGCCGAGTCTTGGTCCGGCGGGACGGCCACGGCTCCGCAGCGGGTCTACTTTGCCGGTCAGACCGACTTTCCGGTCAAAACGGTGAGCGGTCCCATGACCATTACCGCCGCGTCGGCGCCTGATAATGCCGGGCCGGTGCTGGTTTCGCTGATTGAGAAGGCGAAGAAGTCGATCAGACTGGTTGGCTACCAGTTTAACCACAAGGTACTGGCCGAACACCTGGTCGCAGCCGCCAAGCGGGGCGTCAAGGTGCAGGTGGGACTGGAGCGGAACCCGGGCGGAGCGGACATGTTCGACTCCGACAAGGAAGCGCAGGAGATCCTGCATAAGGGCGGCGTCGAGATTCTGTACTACCACAAGTGGGACGGCGATCTCTCCACGGCGCTCAACCCAATCCACAGCAAGTACGGCATCTTTGATGACGAAACCGCGTTCATCTCCTCCGGTAACTACGTCAACTCCAACTACACCATGGACAACTCCTGCGGCAACCGGGAGTGGATGGCGGTCTTCGAGGGGAACCCGGATGTCGTCAAGCTGGTTCGGGAACTGTGGGATGCGGACTTTGCCTCGGGGTACGCCGGCGTGCGCCCGTACAATGACAAGCTTGACCTACCCCTTCAGCCTGACACGTACGATGCCGGCCCCTGCTTTGCTTACACCCCAGTCAAGCCGCAGCCGTTTACGGTCAGCGGCAAGGCGACCGTCACGCGCATCGTGTCGCCCGACAACACGCTGGATCAGGAGAACGGGTTCCTTGGCCTCCTGCAGAATGCCAAGCAGGAACTGCTGATCAGCGCTAACTACATCAACAAGTGGTGGGGTCCTGCGAGCCGCGAGGAAAACTTGACGCAGTATCCGCAGCCCTATCTGACGGAGATCATTGAGGCGGCCCGCCGGGGCGTCGAAGTGAAGGTGCTGCTCGACCGGAAGAACGTGCAGCTTGACTCCAAGCGGGACAACCATTACGTGGTGCAGTACCTCAATGAGCTGGCCGGCAAAGAACACCTGAAGCTGGAAGCCCGCCTGATTAACCAGGACGGCTCCGGCATCGGGCGGGGGCTGCATAACAAGTCGCTGATTGTAGACGGCGCCGTAGTCATCTCCAGCATTAACGGGTCGGAAAACTCCTTCCGTTATGCCCGCGAACTGGCCATCAAGATCGATGAGATGCCGGAGTTGACCAGCTACTACCGCGACCTGTTTACGGCAGACTGGAGCGCCAGCGCCAAACCCAACCAGCCCTGGGATGTGACCGCCCGTCCCCGCAACAACGGCACGTTTATCGACTGGTCCCGGAACGTGGAACTGGATCTGGTGGGCTATGAAGTGTACTATAAGGCCAACCCCACAGACGAGTGGACGCAGGCAGCCACCGTCACGGTGCCCGGGTATGCAGACACCCGGGAGAAGGGGATTTGGGGTGTCGTCGCGGTGACGAAGGGCGCCAAGTCGGGCTACGCAGAGGTCAAACGGTAACGTCAGGGAAGGGGGTCGGAGGAGATGAAGCTGGTCTGGAAGAGACGGCTGCTCCTGGCGGTCTCCTTCCTTGCTGTTTTGTGCGAGATGCTGATCATTTTCACACCGGTGCACTGGCGTGGGATCGCCCAGGGATTGCTGACCGCCCAGATTCTTGTGCTCTGTTACGTGTTGCTGAGGACGGAGCGCCCCGAGGAGGAGGCGCCCCCGTCCAAGGACGTGATCGAGTCGATTTCCAGCTTTGATACGACACTGCGCATCGGCGACGAGACGCTGGAGTACCTCAAGCAGGGGCTGAACGCGGAGTCGGCGCAGAAGATTTGCGAGATCATCCACAAAATCACGGAAGTCGACGCCGTCGCCATTACGGACGACCGGTTGATTTTGGGGTTCCATGGGGTGGGGTGCCGGCGCCACCAGCAGGGTGGGCCCATTTTGACTGGCGCCACCCGGCATGTGCTGGATACCGGCGAAACGCTGGTTGTAAACGACCCGCAAATTCTCTCATGCGATGAGGCGGATTGCCCGCACCCCCTAAAGAGCGCGGTGGTTACGCCGCTCAAATACCGCGGGCGGGTGGTAGGTACGTTCAAGCTGTACCGGGCGTCGGAGCAGCCTTTGCCCACATACATATCGCGCCTGGCGGTGGGTATTGCAGCCCTGCTGGGCATTCAAATGGAGCTTGGCGAGGTGGACCGGCAGCGGGAACTGGCGACCAAGGCCCGCCTGGAGGCGCTGCAGGCCCAGATTCGGCCGCACTTTCTATTTAATGTGCTGAACACGATCATCCACCTGACACGGACGGATGTGGCGAAGGCCCGTGAACTGCTGATTACGCTGTCGCAGTTCTTCCGCCGGTCGCTGGCCAACCGGGGTAACGTGATTACCCTGGCCGACGAGGTGGAGTATGTTAACACGTACTTGTCGCTGGAACAGGCCCGGTTTGGGCCGAAGCTGCAGGTGCGAACCCGCATAGACCCCGACGTGATGGGGGCCCATGTACCGGTGCTCACCCTGCAGCCGCTGGTGGAGAATGCCGTGGTGCATGGGCTGGCGCCCAAGGAAGACGGTGGGTGCATTGGCATTCGGGTGCACCGGGTGCGGGGCGAACTGCACGTTTTCCTGAGCGATAACGGGGTGGGCATGGATAAGGAGCGCCAGCGCCGGGTGTTTGAGGAAGGGTACGGCGACAACATGGGGCTGGGGCTGTCGAACGTGCATGAGCGGCTGAAGTCGCTGTACGGGGAGGAGTACGGCCTGCGGGTGCGCTCCCGCCCGGGGCGGGGGACTTCGATTCTGGTGCGCATTCCCTTGAAGGGATAGCCCCCTGACTGGGGGGAGATGATAGAAAGTAGCGAGGGGAGCCGCTGCGGAAGCCCGCTTCCTAGAGACGGGACGCTCGGGACGGTTCCTTTTGGTTAGTCGATGAGGGCGTGGATGAGGAACCGGACCAACTCGGAAAGGATCGCTGTTAGGATAACCACTTTGATCCTCCGAGGCAGCATGGTGCCCTTCACCTCCATGTGAGGCTGGGTCTCCCCTCGCACCCTTATATTACCAATAGAACACCCGTTCTGCGTGTCGAACGCTGAACGGGTGTGTTTGGTTTTGATCGTCAA
>JARBUG010000048.1 GCA_029239785.1 Symbiobacteriaceae bacterium
CCCCTGCGGGCTTTCGTCGCACAGCAAAAAGGCCGGGGGACGACCCCGGCCTTTTGGATATGCGTTCCCTAGTTCCCGCCCGGGTTCGCACCCTTGGCGGATGTAAAACGGGCAAAGAAGCCCTTCACCGCAGCATAGAGCCCCGCATCTTTCGGCGCCGCCGGCTCAACCGAAGCAACCGTAACCGCCGGCTGCACCGGCAGCGGCGCCGCGGCGTTCTGATCGATCGCCACCGACTTGAAGGTGCTAGCCAGCTTCATATTATGTGCCTTGGCCCAGCGCTCCACCTCTTCGATGGGCACGTTGACCCGGGCAGACTTCTCTTCAAGTTCACGGTCGAGCTTGTTCACGGCCTCCTGCTTCAGCGTGAGGGCGTTGGTCTCCGCCACGACCATGGTGTTGCGATGGACGACGAAGAGGCAGAGCCCCAGCACCACCAGCCATCCAAGGCCGGCGATTACGGCGCCCGCTACACTCTTCTTCGCCTTCGCTGCCCTGGGCCGTGTGGTCGTGCGCGGCTGGCGCTCAACCTCCGGCAGGGCCCGTTCCACTGTCGAAAACTGCCGCGCAAGAGACATAACGGTTCCCTCCCACTTACATAATAAACAATAATCTAACGTTTTTCAACAACCCGGAGCTTCGCACTGCGAGATCTTGGGTTGTTTTCCAATTCTCCCTCAGTTGCTGTGACCGGTTTGCGGGTCACGTGGTCGGCCAACTGCGGTTTGCCGCAGACGCAGACTGGAAATCCGGGCGGGCAGGTGCAGGGATTCACCCACCTGTGAAAGGTTTGCTTGACGATGCGGTCCTCCAGCGAGTGGAAGGTGATGACCGCCAGCCGCCCCCCGGGCGCCAGCGACTGAATCGCCCCTTCGAGACCCCGCTCTAGCACGCCCAGTTCGTCGTTGACTGCGATGCGAACCGCCTGGAACGTCCGCCGGGCGGGGTGACCGCCTTCGCGCCGGGCGCCCGCTGGAATAGCTGCCTTGATCGCATCGACCAGGTCGCCCGTAGTCTTGAGCGGCCGCCGGTTCACGATGAACTGTGCGATACGCTTGGACCACTTCTCCTCGCCGTACTCCCAGAGAATCCGGGCGATTTCCGCCTCAGACCACTCGTTCAGCACGGTTTCGGCAGAAACCGGGTTCTCCTGGTCCATCCGCATGTCCAGGGGCGCATCCTGATGGAAGCTGAACCCCCGGTCCCCTTCATCGAGCTGATGCGAGGAGACCCCGATATCCATAAGCACGCCGTTTACCGGACCCATGCCCAGGTGGTCGATTACTTCGAGGATGTTAGCAAAGTTGGTGCGAACCAGCGTGACTCGCTCGCCGAAGGGCGCCAGCCGCTGGCCGCCGGCCTTCAGGGCGTTTTCATCTTGATCAAAACAGATCAGCCGACCCTGCGGGCCGAGCCGCTGCGCAATCTCAAAGGAGTGTCCGCCGCCGCCCAATGTGCAGTCGACGTAGGTGCCTGCCGGGTCGATGGCCAGGCCACCCAGGCATTCCTGCAGCAGAACCGGTACGTGGTGAAAGTCCAAAGGGCTTCGCCTCGCTTAAAAATCGAGCAACTTCTCGGCGGTTTCGGCGTACGACTCCTCCGCCTTCTTGCAGTACTCTTCCCACCCGGCCTTGGACCAAATCTCAACCCGACTGGAAACGCCCACAACGACGACATCTTTCTCGATGGATGCGTACTCGCGGAGGTTGGCGGGCAGGTTGATGCGGCCCTGCGGGTCGAGTTCGCAGTCGGTTGCGCCGGAAAACAGGAGGCGGGTGAAGGCCCGGGCGGCACCGCTGGCCATGGGGAGCGCTTTCAGCTTGTCGCCGAACGTCTCCCACTCCTTTTCGGGAAAGACGAAGAGGCAGTTTTCCAGCCCTTTCGTGGCAATAAAGCGCTCACCCAGGCCGTCACGGAACTTGGCCGGGATGATGAGGCGCCCTTTTGCATCGACAGTGTGTTGGAACTCCCCCATAAACATAGCGTTTTCCCCGTTTCGGGCGGTCAATGGGCCAGCGCGCCACTTTCCGCCACATCTCACCACCTACAATATCATCTCCGCCACCGGCGTGCAACGGGGTAGATGCAGGACCCTAGTCCTATTGTGCAAGTAGAAAAGCCTCCGGACCGTTGTGTCCGAAGGCTTTGCGCCGCCGTTTATCTACTCACAATTTGAGGTCAATTTCTGTGATTCCATCGATGACGTCGCGGACACTGCCGGCGACATCGCCGAGGAACTTCCGGAAGCGGCCCGCCATGCTGAGGCCGGGCTGAGCCAGGATGCGGCCCACCGCGTCGCGATGGGTAACGTTCTCGGGTCCCTTGGACGCCCGCAGCCACCCCACATAGTGGTGCAGGAAGTAAAAAACGAGGTCATCTTCGGTCCGGCCCTCAAAGCGATCGGCCATTTTGTCGTCGCGCACCAGGCGCCGCACCGGGGCATCGATCTCTTTCAGCCAGATCTGCATCGCCTTGGGCAGGTCCAGGTCGTAACCGAGCCGCCGGGACTCGGCCTTGGCGAACGTCTCCAGATGGCTGAGCAGCCGCCGGTATGAATCCGGGTTGGTGAATTTCATGTCGTTGTATTTGGTCGTCTGCTCAAACGCAGAGCGCTCCCGCCAGTATACGGCGTGCTCCAGGTCGTCGCTGGAGGGAAAGTACTCCTGCACAACGGCGTCGATATAAGCGACGCCCAGCGCCTTGGCAGCGGCCACCCGGTGGTTGCCGTCGGCGACGTAGTAGTGCTGTCCGACCTTATAGGCATTGATGGGCGGGAAGGTGTAGCCTTCCTTCATTTTCGCCAGGATATTGGCGTAGCGCTGCTTGGTGGCCTTGTTGATGAGCCTGAAGCTGGCGTCAAAGTCGCGCCAGCGCCCGACGCTGCCGATGATTTTGTCGACTTCGATCGGCATGACGCCGAGGTCGCGGGCTTCGCAAAGGTTGAGCCGGGCGCACTCCTCATCAAAAGATGAGACGGTGCGGACAGGAAAGAACCAGGGCATCGTCACACCTCCATGATGTGGTAACGGAATGCGTTGATCAATTTCGTCGGCCCGACCTGCGTCTCTCGTTCGGAGAAGGCCGCGTAGTTCAGGTGCTGGTGACCGTGTACGAAAATGCGGGGCTGGTACTTGTCCATCAGCCAGCGGAAGGACTTGAGCCCCTGGTGGGCCAAGTCGCCCCCTTCGTGGAAGCCCTGGGGTGGGGCATGGGTGACGAGCAGATCAATGCCGCCCTTCCACCAGATCGCGGGCAGGGTTTTGCGGACCTTCCACCACATTTCCCGCTCGGTGTATTGGACGACCGGGCGGTTGGTGTAAAGGCGGCAGCCCTCGAAGCCGGCGATGCGGAGGCCGTTATGGGTGATCACCTTGCCGTCGAGGTTGGTCCAGCCGCCGGGCATGGCGCCGGGGTCGTGGTTGCCCCGCACGTAGAAGGCCGGCACGTTGAAGCTGGAGGCGAGGAAGTCGAGGTAGTCGTCGGGCAGGTCGCCGCAGGAGATGAGCATGTCGATGTTTGGGAACCGGCTCAGGTCGAGGTGGTCGTAGAGCGCGGGGTGGACTTCATCGGAGACTGCGAGGATGCGCACGCCACCCCCCCTTCCAATGCTAGATTACGGCAACGGATTCATTATAGCATCAGTCGGGCGAACTACTAAGGGCGGCGAGATTTCTCCGACGAATGGCGAAGGCGCGGGTCGGTCTTGGGACCGATAGGTCGGCACCCGGTGGAATTGTGCGTTAATTTCGGGTAGGATGAGGGCACGAAGCTGTATCGGGGGTGAGTGTTGGTGTGGCGTCGGTTGCTCACGATGGGGCTTCTCTTGCTGCTGGTACTTGGGTGCGGGGCGTTTCGTCAGCCGGCTCCGGGCGAGTTCCGCTTCCCACTGCGTGATATTGCCGTGCCCGAATCGGTGACAACGGTGAAACTGGCGGATGGGCAGATGCTGGTAGCCGACATGTCGGTGGCGCCGGTGCCGGTGGGGGTCAGGTGATGAGGCGGCGGGTTCGGCCCGGGTGGGGCCCGTCCACCGTTGTGACCGTGCTGCTGGTGGCCGCGTTGGTGGGCTGGTACCTGTCGGCGAAGGGGCGCCCGACGGCGGATGATGTGGCGCTCGTGATTCCGGTGGGGGCGTATGCGCCCGGCACGGTGCGTCTGGACCAAGGGGTCTGGGTTTCGCGCCAACTGGGCGGGGAGTTCATGGTCTTTCTGGACCGGGACCCGCACCGGGGGCAGCGGCTGAACTGGGTGGCGGAGAAGGGGTTGTTCATGCAGGCGGCCGCGTACCAGGCCGACGGGAGGTGCGTGGAGGGGCCGTGCAGTGTGGGACCTGGGATGGGGCTGTTCCGGGTTGAGGCCCGGCTGGAGGGTGAGAACCTGGTGGTCTACCCGGGGCGGGTGATCAGCGGAGGCTTCAACCCCGAGCCCGCTTGGATCACAGAGTTTCGTAGGTTATTCCGGCGGGCGGAGCCAAGCGCGCCGGCGTCCGGCAGGCCCTAGGGCCTGGGGCGGTGCCTTGGGCAAGCTAAGACCATTGCACGCGAAAGGGAGGCTCCCCGTGGAGACCGAATATCCCGTCTACCCACCGATCGGCCAGAAGACCAAATGCCAGGAAGAGCCCATCAACTTCCCGGCCCAGCACCAGGAGCAGCAGCCCGGGCTGGAGGGACCCATGCAGCCACGGCCCATCTATGACTACCCCGGCTACCGGGGCAGCGGCAAGCTGCAGGACCAGGTCGCCATCATCACCGGCGGCGACAGCGGCATCGGGCGGGCCACCGCCGTGGCCTTCGCCAAAGAAGGCGCCAACGTGGCCATCGCCTATCTCCATGAAGACGAGGACGCCGCCGAGACCGCCCAGGCAGTGGAACGCTACGGACGCAAGTGCCTCACCATCCCCGGCGATCTGCGGGACCCCGCCCAGAGCGAGCGGGTGGTGGCCGAAACACTGACGAGATTCGGCAAAGTGAACATCCTGGTCAACAACTGCGCCGTGCAGTATCCGCAGCAGCGCTTCGAGGAGATCACCCCGGAGCAATTGGAGAACACCTTCCGGACGAACATCTTCTCCTACTTCCACATGACCCACGCGGCGCTTCCACACCTGTCGTTTGGCAGCCGGATTATCAACACCTCCTCCGTCACCGCCTTCGAAGGCAACGAGCAGCTCATCGACTACTCTGCGACAAAGGGCGCCATCATCAGCTTTACCCGCGCCCTGGCCCGCCATCTGGTCGACCGGGGCATCCGGGTGAACGCCGTCGCCCCGGGCCCGGTCTGGACACCCCTGATCGTATCGACCTTTGATGCGCAGCAGGTCAGCGCCTTCGGCGCCAACAGCCTGTATAAGCGGGCCGCCCAGCCCTTTGAACTGGCGCCGGCCTATGTCTACCTGGCCTCCGACGACAGCGCCTATGTGACCGGACAGGTGCTTCATGTGAACGGCGGACAACTTTTCGGAGGCTAATTCGGAAATACCGTAACCTTTCGCACAGCAGATCGTTACTCCAGGCGAAATCCGCTTTGGAGGCGCTACCTATGCGAAAAGTACCGATGATGCTGACCCTGATCCTCACTGCGACGGTTGGCCTGTCATCGCTTGCGGTTGCTGCTGCCGTTCCCGAAAAGAGCTTGACACCCGTGCAGATGGAGACCGCCGCCACCTTGCCCGGCAAGCCGGCCGACCTGACTGACGCCCTGAAAGGTCCCTCCCCCGTTGGCTACAAGCTCCTGGTGGTTGATGAGAACCCCGCCGACCGGACCGCCTACCTCGATGAGGTGCTGGCCGACTGGGAATGGCCGGCGGCCCACGAAATGCTGATCGTCATCTTCCCGAAGGCAAACTACGACCTGCGCTTCGCCCTGGGCGCCAACTTCCAGGAGAGCGGCGTGACGGTCGACGAGATGCTGAAGCTGGTGCGCACCGAGTACTTCGCCCGGTCGCAAAAGGGTGACGTGTATGGCGGCCTCGCAGCGCTGGCGCAGTCCATCAACAAGCGCATGGATTCTGCAGCCTTCCAGGAAAAAGTGAAGGCCGTCGAAGGCGCCGTCGCCTACATCGGCCTTCAGGATGCCGATGCGCTCCTGGCCATGGCGCAGCCGGAGGGCGTTCACGTGGTGCCCTACGCCGTCGGTCTGCCGGAGAAGGGGCTGAGCCAGGAGAAAGCGCTGAAGGCCCTCCAGGGTCTGGTCCATGAGGCGAAGCCGGAGATCGTCCACTACGACCTAGGCGGCGCGAACCAGATCGCAGTATGCATCCGGGGCCTGAAGGCAGGCTTCGACCTGCCCGCATCGGGCACGGCGGACTCTCGGGTAAAGTCGACCGAACTGGCCCAGATCACCCTGCGCCGGGTCGGCACCGAATGGAAGCTCGCGACGGTGGCCTTCGACCCGCAAGGCGTCCTGACGCAGCGGCTAGAAGACCTCAAGTAACCACCCAATCCAACAGGAAACCGCCCCCGTCCGGGGGCGGTTTTACTTTATGCCAGCTTGATCGGCGGAGCGATCTCGGCGGGATCGAGCCCCAACTCCATCTGCCCGATGATATCCAGACAGAAATCCTCGTTGGGCGGCTGAATGGCCGCCGAAGCAGCGTCACGGATCAGGCGCTCCAGCCCCGTCGCCCGGCCCAGCGAGCTGATGCCGCAGGCAACGATCGCATACTGCGCCGCCTTGGCCACCGCCCGGCCGGTCAGGTACTTCGCCTTCACGAAGGCCTCCAGGGTCGCCAGCGAGGGCCCCGTCTCCATATGCATCGCCACGGCGTGGCGCAGCACCAGGCGGGCCGCATCAAGCTCAGCCGCCACCTCTGCCACCCGCCCCCGGACGTCCGGATGGTAACTCATGGGCTGGGCGTAGCCCTTGGCCGTCCGCTTGGCACTCAGTTCTTTCACCATGTTCAGGATCGCCACACCGACGCCGAGGTAGACGTTGGTATAGGCGCCGTACATCCAGGCGCCGTTCTTCATGAGTGCCGCACCCACCCAGCTGTCCACCGAGCAAAGCACGTTGCCGTCCGGCACAAAGGCGCCGTCGAGAGTGACGGTGTTGCTGCGGGTGGCCCGCATGCCGAGGGTGTCCCATACATCATGGACGGTGACGCCCTCGCCCTTGGTGGGCACCAGCACCGCCATGGCGCCGTCGGGGCGCTCGTCGCCCTCCTCCTTCACCCACATGAAGGCCAGGTCGCTCGCTTCCCACATGGTGGCGAAACGCTTCTGTCCGTACAAGCGGTAGCCCCCGTCGACCCGCCGGGCCTTCGTGAAAATGGTGAAGCTGCCGCCCAGCAGGCTTGATGAGCCGGGCTCCGAGGCGATGCCGCAGGTCAGGTTGCCCTCTTCCATCACCTTACGGGCAAAGAGCCGCTTGGCCGACTCCGCAATGGCGGGGTCTTCAAACACGATGCCCGTGTTCATGACATGCATATTGAAGGAGAGTGCGGTGGACGGGCAGCCCTGGGCCAGCTCTTCGGCGGCCACGGCCCAGCCCATCAGGCCCGCGCCCATGCCGCCATACTCCTTGGGGACAGCCATGCCGAAAAAACCTGCTTCCCGGAGCATGGCATAGTTCTCCAAGGGCGCTGAACGGTCCTGGTCGTGTGCGGCGGCCCGCTCGGCAAAGCTGGCGGCCAGCCGCCGGGCGGTGGCCTGGATTTGGAGCAGCTCTTCGGTCAGGGTCGGTGCTAACATGGACGGAATTCCCCTCTCTGTCGCTCGAATACGCTCGGCGGTCTATATGCGCCGATATTAATCGAAACGACAGAAAGGAAATATTTTCGCGGACGAGCATCGCCGCCAATCGGGGGGGTCCTGATACCCCATCAGTTTTACACCAAAATAACTAATGCATGCAGGGTTCTAGACATAAATAGCCAATCTATGGTGAGAAATAGGCCCATCGGAAAGAAGGGGTTTTGAAATGGCGCAGTGCCCGAACTGTGGTACGCAGGCTGATAAGTTCTGCCCCAATTGCGGTGCTCAGGTTGCGCAAACGCCGCCTGTGGCTGCCGCCAGTGTGCCGCCCCAGCCGCCCACGCCAACTCGGATGCCCGCCTACCCCCAGCCGGGGCAGCCCCCGCAGTACGGCACACCCCCCCAGCCCGGGTACCCTGCGCCCAACCCCTATCCCTACCAACAGATGCCGCCCCAGAAAAGCGGCAGCCCCCTGAAGATCATCGGCATCGTGGCCGGCGGCCTGCTGGCCATCATCTTGGCGCTCTTCGTCGTCCTTTCCCTAGGGTCGGGGCCTGTGGGAACGCCGATTATCACCGACACGGTCGACACGGAGACGTGGGAGCCCCTGCGGGAACTAAAGACGATTACCACGACCACCGACCCGATTTACGCGGCCATGGAGGTGTCGGTGACCAAGGGCCAGGTGCTGAGCGCAAAGTGGTACTACAACGGCGAACTCGTTCCCGAGTTGAACACCGACCTGGCGATCACCGAAGATACCGAGGGCTGGGCTGCGTTCAACATCACCAACGGCGGCACGACCTGGGCACCGGGCAAGGTCCGCGTCGAGATCTACCTGGACGGCGAACTGGAGCAGTCCGCCGAGTTCGAGATTAAATAAGAGCGTGGCGCATCCCCCGGGGGATGCGCCACTTTGCTACTGCTCCACGTCAATCGGCCCCGGGCGCCCCAGCATGAAACCCTGCGCAAAGTCGACGCCCATTTCCGCGAGCAGTCTGTAGGTCGCGGCATCATCCACCCATTCCGCAACGGTCTGGATCCCCATCACCCGGGCCATCTCCACCAGGGCCCTGACCAGGGGCACATCCTGCGGCTGGCTGCTCAGGTTCCGCACCAGGGACCCGTTCACCTTGAGCTGCGTGGCCGGGAAGTACTTGAGCCAGGTAAAGGTGGCAAATCCGGCGCCGAAATCGTCGATGGCAAACCCACAGCCAAGGTCCCGCAGCCCCTGCACAAAGAGCCGTGACTGTTCAATGTCCGGAATGGGCGCCGTCTCCGTGATCTCAAAGGTAAGGCTGCCCGGCTCCACACCGGTCTCCTGCAGCAGCGTGCAAATCAGCGGGAGGAGCTCGGGGTCGCCCACAGAGACACCCGAAAGGTTGACCTGCAGGGCCAGCGGCCTGCCTGCGGCCCGGCACTCAGCCAACTGGGCAAACGAACGGCGCACCACCCACCGGTCGACGGCGTGCATCAGGGGCGCAAACCGCTCAACAGCCGGCAAGAAGACGGCCGGTGCGATCATCTCGCCTGCCTGCGAACGCAATCGCAGCAGCGCCTCGTAACTGACAGTCTGGCCCGTGCCAAGGTCGACTATGGGCTGGAAGTACAGGACGAGCCGGTCTTCGGTCAGCGCCGCCTGCACCTCACGCTGCCAGTAGGCGCGGGGGTCGCAGTGCTCCGGGCGGGCGTCGCCCGTGCCGAAGAGCCGGTAGCCGTCCCGCCCGGCTTCTTTGGCACCATACATGGCCATGTCGGCTGCTGATAGCAGCACCTCCGCCGTGTCGCCATCGCGGGGATAGATTGCGATACCGGCACTGGCCCGGACCGGAATCGCCTCTGCGTTGATCACCAGCAGTTCCTGACGCAAGGCCTCCAGCATTCCCTGGACCACGGCGCCGGCCTGGTCTGCGTCGGCACCGGGAATCATCACCGCGAACTCATCACCGCCGATGCGGGCTACGCTGCCGGCCATGCCGACCTCGCCTGAGAGGGCGCTGGCCACCCGCCGCAGCACCTGGTCACCGGCCGTGTGGCCCATGCCGTCGTTGACGTACTTGAACTGGTCCAGGTCCATAAAGACCACAGCGCCCGTGCCGCCGCTGCGGAGGGCCAGCGCCACCTCCTCCTCCAGGCGCTCCTGAAAGGTCCTGCGGTTGGCCAGTCCGGTCAGTGAATCGATGCTCGCCGCGTGGGCCAGCGCATCCGCCGCCTCCAGGAGTGCCTCATTCTGAGCCGCCAGTTCCTCCTGCTGGGCGGCCAGCTCTTCGGCCTGGGCGGCCAGGTCCGCATTGGCAGACTGCAAACGCTCCTGCGCCAAGTCCAGATCGCGAATCAGTGTGCTCTGCTGCGCTGTGCTGCGGTTGACCATGTAGCTGGCGCCAACGAGCAGGGCGCTGCGAATGGCAAGGCGGGCAGCCGCAAAGGCCAGACCATCGCTGGAGGGCTGCCGCAGGTCGGCGATGAATACGACGCCCACGCTGAGTCCCAGGTAGAACCAGGCGGCCCGCATACCGAATGCCTTGGCCGCCAGCATGGGCGGAATCATCAGCAGGAGAATGGCGCCCTGGCCCACCGGCCCAACGCCAACCGAGTTGGAAAGGACCGCTGCGACGGCAGTATAGGCGAATAGATGGATCTGCAGGCGCCGGGCGGGGGTCCCAAGGTGCGGCAGCAGCCAGAAGGCGGTGATGTTGTAGAGCGTGATCCCCACGACCACCACCAGGATCGGCACCATGAGCCGGACGCCGACCGGGTCGTCGAGCAACCCCAGAATCACCGACAACGGCAGCAGCGACCAGGTGGCAGTCTCAGCCGTTCTCTCCACTCGCCTGACCGGTTCGGCCCGGAGCAGCGACTCGTCTGGTTGCCAGCGCACGGGCAACTCCGGCGGCAGTAACCCTGTCAGAAGTGCGATGGCGCAGAAGTAAACGCCCGGCCAGCAGTCGTTGACGGCTGAGGAGATTCCAAAAATCACGGCCGGCAAAATCGTAAGGGTGACCCGCAGCGTCCTCATGCGGGGCGACCGCCAGATCCGCGAGCGTTTCGTCAGCAACGCCGCGGCGCCCAGGAAGCAAAAGAGCACGTCCGGCTGCGGGACCAGCTTCATCACCCGCATGACCACGTCGTCCGGATTCGCCGGAACGAAGAGCACCACACAGGCGGCAATCACCTGCTGGATCGCTGTCAGCACGTCGACCAGGTCGAGTTTGTCCGCAGCGAGTGACGTGCCCCGGCAGCGCGCCTGGCTCCGCAAGAGCAGGAAGCTCAGCACACCGTAGATCAGACTGATCCAACCCATGCCGGTCCCGAACAGCTTCCAGCTCATCACCAGCCAGGGGATGGCCGGCAGCAGGTTGAGAAACCGTCGCACCGGAAAGGCGAAGGGGTGCCGAATCAGAATCAGGGAGCAGATGCCGCCCAGCAGGAAGAGAGCAGAAAGGGGCGGACTGATCGCCACCAGCACCGGCAGATCTCCAAAGACTGTCGGGTCTTTAAACAGGGTCAGGCCGAAGCCGATCTCCACAAGACCCAACAAAAACGCAAACCGCTCGGACACCAGATGTGGCAGCCGCATGTCGCTTCCTCCGAACATTAAGGGTCGTCTTGTGTGAATCCCTAAATATACCAGTGCTAACTTATTAAGTACATCATACAACAAAGCGGCGCTCTTGTGTACGGTTGCACACAAAACAAAGAAGGGGGGCACGTGCCCCCCCTCTCCGGGTGACCAGGAATTACTTCGTGGTCTTGTTATACGTCTCGATGGACTTGGTGATCTCGGCGGCAGCCGACTTCAGCGCATCAGCCGAAGTTGCCTTGCCCAGGACCACGTTCTCCATGGCAGCCTCAACCACCTGACGGGCCTGCGGGAAGACACCGATCACGGCGCCCTGCGTCGCCGGGTTGATCTTCGACGCACGCAGCTGCTCAATGGCGGTCTTGTACTGCGGCCGGGTCGCATGGTAGTCCTTGACGATCTGCTGATCATAGGCCTCCGCCCGGATCGGGAAGTAACCGGTCATGGTGTGCCACTTGCCCTGGATTTCGGGGCTGCCGAGCCACTTCACGAACTCCCAGGCGGCCCACTGTTCCTTCTCGGGCTTCAGGTTGGTGATCCAGAGCGATGCGCCGCCGATGATGACGCCGCCCTTGGCATCGGCCGGACGGGGCAGGAACGCGGTGCCGACTTCGAACTTGCCGTTGACGCCGTTCAGCATGGTGGAGACCACGGCCGTGGAGTCGAAGGTCATTGCGACCCGGCCGGCCTGGAAGGCGGCCTGGGTCTCGGAGGTCTTGCGGCCCAAGTTGGCGGCGGAGCCGTCATCAACCATGGACTTCAGCCAGTCGGTGATCTTCTGGCCTTCGGCGGAGTCGATGATCGCCTTGGTCGCCTTGGCCTTGCGGCCGTTGTCGTTGTCGACGTAGTGGACGCCCTGCACGGCCATGAACTGCTCGAAGAACCAGCCGTACCAGGCGATGGAGGCGCCATAGCGGGTGTCGCTGCCGGTCTTCTTGGTCAGCTTCTTGGCATACTCATGGAACTCTTCGAAGGTCTTCGGGGGCTTCTCGGGATCAAGGCCGGCTTCCTTGAAGGCGGTCTTGTTGTAATACATGATCGGGGTCGAGGTGTTGAACGGCATCGAATAGAGCTGCCCGTCGAACGTGTAGTAGGACAGGATGTTCTGCTCGAAGTTCTTCGTGTTGAAGTTATCAGCATCGATGAAGCCCTGCATCGGCGTGATCAGTTCGGAGTCGATCATGAAGCGGCTGCCGATTTCGTAGACCTGGATCAGGGTCGGGCCGTTCTGGCCGGAGGCCTTCAGCTTCTGGAGGGCTTCGTCATAGCTGCCCTGGTAGGAGGCTTCAACCTGCACCTTATCCTGCGACTTGTTGAACTCGTCGACCAGAGCCTGAACCGCTTCGCCGTTCTTGCCGCCCATGGCGTGCCAGAACGTGACCTTCACCTTTTCGCCGGCCTTCAGCTCAAACTTCTTGGCGGGCTTGGCCTTGGAGCCACTGCCGCCGCAACCGGCGAGCATCGTGAGCATGAGCAGGAGCGCTAGCGCGATGGCTGCGGGACCTTTACGAAAGCGCTGCACGTGGATCCCCTCCATGTGATATGTAGAAACCGGATCTATCCCTTAACGGCGCCTGCCATCAGTCCCTTTACCAGGTACTTCTGGCCCCAAAGGAGCAGGAGCGCCGCCGGAATCATGAACATAACGACACCGGCCATAATCAGGTGGAACTGTTGGCCTTCTTCGTTCATCAGGAATCGGATGCCGATCTGAACGGTGCGCATCTCCTTCGTGTCGGTCACCAGGAGCGGCCAGAGGTACTGGTTCCAGGTCGACAGGAAGGTGTAGGCGCCCAGCGTAATCAGGCCGGGCCGGGCCAGGGGCAGCACGATCGACCAGAGGAACCGGAAGCGGCCGCAGCCATCAATGCGGGCGGCATCTTCCAGATCGCGCGGGATGGTCAGGAAGAACTGCCGGAGCAGGAAGGTGCCGAAGGCGGTGGCCAGGAAGGGCAGGACAAGCCCGGGGTAGGTGCTGACGAGATTCAGTGACCGGATGGTCAGGAAGTTGGGAATCATGGTCACTTCCCAGGGCACCATCATGGTCGACATGAAGAGGGCGAAGAGGAAGCCCTTCCACTTGAACTGGAAGAAGGAGAAAGCGTAGCCCGCCAGCGAGGCGGTCACGATCTGGCCGCCCGTCACCAGGCTCGATACAATCAGGCTGTTGGCCAGGTACCGGAAGACCGGCACGCTGCGCGCCACTTCGGCGTAGTTCTGCCACTGGGGATCGGAGGGCCAGAGGGGCGGCGGGAACTGGTTGACTTCGCCGGGGCGCATGAGGCTGACGATGACGGCCCAGAAGAGCGGGAAGAGCATGAGGAAGGCCGTGAACAGCAGGCCGGCGTAGGTGAGCCCGGTACCGAGGTGCCGGCCGAAGGCAGATTTGTTATTGATAATGGACCCTCCTCTCGCCAACCTTGAACTGGAAGTAGGTCAGCACCAGGATGACCAGGAAGAGGAGCAGCGCCTGGGCACTGGCGGCGCCGAATTCCCAGTTCTGGAAGGCCATCTGGTAGACCTGGAAGACGACGACGTTGGTGGCATCGGAGGGGCCGCCGCCGGTCATGATGTGGATTTCACCGAAGATCTGGAACGCGTGAATCACCCCGACGACTGCGGCGAAGAAGATGGTCGGGGAGAGCATGGGCAGGGTGATGTGCCGGGTCTTGTGCCAGCTGTTGGCGCCGTCAACGACGGCCGCCTCGTAGAGCTCCTGCGGCACGTTCTGCAGGCCGCCGAGCATGAGGACGAAGTTGAAGCCGAGGCGCATCCAGATGGAGACGAAGCCGACCGCCCAGAGGGCGACTTTCGGGTCGGTCAGCCAGCTGACCTTGGGGAGGCCGACGACGCTGAGGAAGTAATTGAGAATGCCGGAAAGCGGGTTGTACATCATCAGGAAGATGGAGGCGCCGGTGGCGACGGAGATGCAGAGCGGCGAGGAGAAGATGAGCTGGAAGATTTTGATGCCGCGGAGCGGCTTGACCGCCAGCAGGGCCAGGCACAGGGCCAGCAGGATGCCAACCGGCACGGTGTAGAGAACGAACTGGGTTGAGACCCACATGCTATGTAGGAACGCACCGCTGGTCAGGGCACTGACGAAGTGTTCCAGGCCGACGAAGAGCTTGGGGATGCCGAGCGGGTTGGTCAGGAAGACGCTCAGGTAGAGGGTGCGGAGCAGCGGGTAGAAGACGAAGACGGTGAGGATAAGCAGGCTGGGAGTCAGGTAGAGTATCGGTTCGACCCAGTCCGGCTTTCTTCGGGCCGGGGCGGAGGTCCGGGGACGTGTTGCGGGTACCGTCGTGACCTCGGGCAAGTGGTAACCCCCCTCAGGCTGTTTTGCTTACGAATACTGGTCCTCTTGCGACGAACTAGTTCGTCAGGCGGAATACAAGTTCCTTTCGGGTAGTGGGTAATCATTGACCAAGAATGTAAATGTGGGCATTGTGTGAAGTCTGACAGTATGGGGCGTGGGTGGGAGGTCGCGTCGTGGTCGGGCGGAGGGGGCACCTTCGCCTGCGCGGGCCTGTGCTCCGCCTCTGGCGCCCGACTCTTTCCTGGCCGCCGGCGGGGGAACCGATCGGGTAGTCTTACTGAGCGTCGCACCGCCCCCCAAGGAGCAACTTCAGAGGACATTGCGATTTTAGCGCCGGAGGAAGTTGCTCCGCAGTAGGCTGTCTTTCCGGGCTACGTCGGGCGCCAGTTTTGGGCGGAGCACAGGCAGGCTGCCGGCGAAGATACCCCCTCCGCCCTCCTGTCCGCACCACCCCGACCGAGAGCCCGGTCAGCCCTGGTTCGCGCGCAGCGCCTCATCCAGCCCAGCGAGGTCGCCCAGGACCCACAGGTCGGCGATCTGCCCGCCTTCGAAGCGGAAGAGCGCGGCTCCCAGCCACTGGACAGGCTTGCCCGTGGGGGGCCAGCCCCGGAACGGGGCCACGTGCGTGCCTGAGAACCGCATCTGGGCGAAAGCGCGGTCCCCCTCCGCGACGCATGTCAGGATATCACAGCGGTAGTTGGCAAGTGCGGTGCGGACCCCGAGCACGTATGCGATAAACGCCTCACGGCCGGTCATCACGCTGCCCAACGATCCCCGAAAGGTGAACCCTTCGGCCAGCAGCTGCGGCACCGCCGTCAGGTCGCCCGTGTTCCAGATGCGCTCATAGAAAGCTCCCACAAGGTGTGGCGTGCTCATGGCCAAGGCCTCCTCTTGTCGTAGGCTCTGGCGGCAAGGGCCGCCCAGTTAGCCCAATCGCCCCTGCCGCGGTTATTGAGTCGGTGGCTCGAAGATGATCATCTCATCGACCGGCATGAAGCCTAGCTTTCGGGCCAGCTGCCAGGAGGCAGGGTTCCGTTCAACGGACTGCCACACGGGCTGTTTCCCATGCGTCTGCATGTGCTGGATCATGTGCGTTGCGCAAATCGCTGCGTATCCCCGCCGGCGATGCTCCGGCAGGGTGTCAATGGCGATGTCCCAAAGGGATTCGGTGATGGCACAGGCATAACAGAAGGAGACGGGCTGCCCTTGTGCAAAGGTGGCGGCAATGGCGGAGTGGGCCGCGCCCATCTTCAGCTCGTTCCGGAGTTCCTCG
This sequence comes from Symbiobacteriaceae bacterium, assembly GCA_029239785.1. Taxonomy (GTDB): domain Bacteria; phylum Bacillota; class Sulfobacillia; order Symbiobacteriales; family Symbiobacteriaceae; genus JARBUG01. Next base: position 15,861 of record JARBUG010000048.1, read on the forward strand.
GGGACGGAAAGCAGGTCAAGCGAGTCGGGGTCCAGGAACCGGACCGCCCCTGGCGGGATGTCAGGCAGCCCCTGCGTGGCAGTCAGACGGTGAAAAATCAGGCGTGAGCCTGTCCAGCCCGAGAATGCAGCGGCAAGCTCGCCCCCGAGTTCGGCGGGGGCTACGATCGTACCGCCGCCGCCGTTCGCTTTGACGGCGGCCTGAATGGCCGTGGTGGCCGGGGCGCCGACCACGGCGACAAACCCCGATTCGGGGTCGCGCAAGACGACGGAGAGGTCAGGTGCTTCCTGCAGGCCAAACAGGTCAGCACGGCCGCTGAGCAGGAGGGCCCGGGCCTCGACCCAGCGAGGCAGGTCTGGGAGCTTGTTTGCCAGAGCGTGATGGAGGGACAAGGCGATCATCTCCGGATGTGGTTGGCGTATCGGTTGGCGTTGCGTTTCGGCGCCGGGGGCGGGGCATGGCGCCCGGCCCGGCGGGGGCTCAGTTCCCCGCCCGCGGCCGGGCCGTGGACGGGACCCGCGCCTTCTCAAGCTCCCTGCCTGTGCGGTCGAAGGCTACCACCTCAAAGTCGCTGATGACGCCCTGCCACACGAAGAGGTAGGTGCCCGCCGCCAGTTTTGCATCGTGCCAGCCGTCCCCGGGCAGCCGAACTTCGACCCGGCTGGTGTCGGGGTGATGGATCAGGCCAAAGATGGCGTTGAGCGGAACCTTACGGTCAGCCGTATCCACCGGGTTGACCAGGGCAACGGACGGGGCAAACTGCGGTTCCACCGGGAGGATCGTAATGGAGTGGCTGTTTCCCGCCTTCCAGGTGCCATCCTCCCTGGCGACGGCAGCGCTGACTTCCAGCCGGCCCGCTTCGGGCTGCCATAGCAGGACCCGTCCGGGCCGGAACTGGACCTCGCCTACCTGCCCGCCCTGGTAGGGCGCCCAGTTGAGCACGCTGCCCGGAGTCAGGCCGAGGGCCTCCGCGCTCGCAGTCAGGGCATCCGGGGCCGGGGCGGGTGCCGGAGACGGGACCGCCCCAGGCGAATCAGCAGTACCCTCCGCCTTTGGGGCAGAACACGCCGATACGGCGATGCTCAACAAAATCAACAGACTGACAAGATACTTGATCATCACCGATCTCCTTCGTCATCTAAATAGTTCCCTTCTCGATATGATTAAACTATTCTCTACTAGAGCAACGGAACCTGCCGGCCCCCGTATCTCATCGCGGCAAAAGAGAGGAAAAATCACACACAAACTCGAAAACCCAACAATTCGCTCCAAGGAGGTCCTGCCAAATGTCGCTGCAAGCTACGCTGACCCGCACCTCCACCCTCAAACACCCGGCGGTCATGTCCTTCGCTGCCCTCTGGCTGGTCTCCGCCGCCATCTTGGCCAGCAAGGGCAACCTTGGCCTCCTCATCTTTCCGCCCATTTTCCTGGTGGTCTGTCTGGCCCTCGCCGCAGTGACTGATCGCCTCACCCCGCCCGCGCCGGCCCTGGCGCCCGCCAAAGCACGGGGCGGAGCCACTGCGGTCGCCACGGTCATCCTCCTCGCCGTCGGGGCGGTCACCATCCACGTGGCCGGCTTCCATGGCATCATCCCCATCAACTGGCACCCCTCGGGCCTGACCCTGATGTGGCTCAACCCCACGCTCATGGTCCTGCTCCCCGGGGCCATCCTCCTCGCCCTCGGCCTGCGGCCGGCCAACCTGGGCCTGGGCGCCGGGCGCCGCCCCTGGCTGACCGGGCTCCTCTGGTCGGCTCCGTACCTGCTCCTCGCGATCATCTCCTTCGTGCTGACCGGGCAGCCCGGGCCGGTCCGGCTGCTCACCCGGTCCCTCAACAGCTTCCTGCAGAACGGCTTCAGCGAAGAGTTCCTCTGGCGCGGCCTCCTGCAGACCGCCCTCGAGCGGCGGCTCGGCGCCCAGTGGGCGCTGGTGCTGGCATCGCTCCTCTTCGGGCTCTGGCACGTGCCGTCGAATCTGGCCGGCTTCGGGGGCGACTACGTGGCGGCCATCGCCCAGGCCATCTGGAGCCAGGCGCTGATGGGGCTGGCGTTCGGCTATCTCTACAGGCGCACAGGAAACCTCGTGGCGCCCACCATGTTCCATGTCGCGTCGCATTTGGTGTCATGATGAGGCGGTTCATGATCGTATAGGTCTGCATTCGGGCCGAAAGGCTACTTGTGGGAGTGTGGTCACCCTTGCCCCTGCTGTCTGAGATTCTGGCGCACAACGCCCGCTTCGTGGAGGAACAAGCCCGCACCGTCACCAAGGCGCCCGAGAAGCGAATCGCCCTCTTCACCTGCATGGACACCCGACTGGTCGAGTTCCTGGAGCCGGCCATGGGCCTCCGCCGGGGCGACGCCAAGGTGATCAAGAACGCCGGCAACACCATCATCGACCCGTTCGGGGCCGTGATCCGGAGCCTGGTGGTGGCGGTTTACGCCCTGGGGTGCGAGGAGATCTACGTAATCGGCCACCAGGACTGCGGCATGTCCCAGATCGACGGCGATGAACTGGAACGGCGGATGATCGCCCGGGGCGTCGACCCGCAGGTGGTCACATCGGTCCACGGCAGCCTCTCGGAATGGCTCGGGGCGTTCAAGGACCCCTGCGGCAACGTCCACCGCGTGGTGGAGATGATCCGCCACAGCCCGCTCATTCCCAAGGATGTACCTGTTCACGGGCTTATGTTCGACCCGGCAAAGGGTCGGCTGGACCTGCTGGTTGACGGGTACGGCGACGTCTGGGCAGGGCAATAGCGAAGAGGGCGCCTGCCCGATTCACCCTGAGCCCGGGACATACGGCACGCCATGCGCAGAATAGCAAAGGCCCCCCGGACCGCCTGCCTGCAGGCGATTCGAGGGGCTCTTTTCTGTGAAGTTAGCCGAGGGCCTCAAGCCCTGCCGCCCGCAAGATCTCTTCAATGATCTCATCTTCGGTCGGTCTGGGCGTTGTCTTACCTGCCGTGGGCAGTGACATGGTGGCCTTCGTATGGTTCTTCTTTACGATCATCTGAACTCCGCCTCCTCTTTGTATGGAGGACGGCCGTTGGCAAAACATACAAAAAAGACAACCCCTGTTTGACGGAATCGGGGTTGCCGGATAGCTCCCTGATGACGTTTCGTAGGCTTCGTGTGTTTTACGGCTGTGCCGTGCTCTTCAAGTCATTATACATGAAACGCATGTCTAGTGCAAGGCTTATGTTGCGGCAACCCCAACTCCATCGGTGACCGCCGATCTCTTATGATTGCGGGTCGGTATCGTCACCCAGCCATTTGCCCATCCAGTACTCGTCCAAGTATTGGTCGCCTTCACGAATCTGACGGCGCATGCAGCCTTCCTGCTGGTAGCCGCACCTGAGGTAGGCCTTGACGGCCCGCTCGTTGGTGGCGAAGACGCCAAAGTTGAGGCGTTTGACGCCGACCTGGCGGGCCCAGCGTTCGGCGGCCAACAGGAGCAGCGAGCCGATGCCCCGGCTCCGATAGGCGGCAGCCACGCCGATGCCCAGGGTGGCGGTGTGGCGAAGTTTGGCGAGGTGGCCCCGGTGGATGTCGACAAAGCCCACGAGCTCGCCGTCCACCTCGGCGACGATGAACGCGTCGTTGGGAGAGATGCCCGCGAGCACGTTGCGTTGCTGCTCTGCGGTGCGGAGTTCTGCGGGGATGATCAGGAACATGCCGCCTTCAGCAGCGATGTCGCCGACGATGCGCAGGGTGGCTTCGGCATCTTCGACCTGGACGGGGCGCAGGAGGACCTGCAGGCCGCGTACGTTGTGCATTTCGGTTTGGATGGTCAATTCATATTCGCCCCTTTGCGTAACTGACGGGTGGGTACTTCGCAATGAGACGCATCAGGGTGGCGGAATGTTCCATGTTGGTACAGAAACATATGCGACGACCTGGACGTCTAGTAGGCGGAGGCTGATATATATGCGAACCGTTTTGGTCGCTTTGTGCTTGATGCTGATGCTGGTAGGGTGTGCGCCGCAGGGTGCCGCACCGGCGGTTGGGTCGGGGGATGCGCCGGGCGGGGCGCCTGAGCCGGCACCGAGCGGTGGGCCGGCACCCGCCCCCAGTGGAGCGTCCGGGGCCGCACCTGGCGGCGCAGCGGGCGCCGTGCCCGGCGGCGGCACCGCCCCGATCGAGTCCCTCCTCCCTGTGCCGGCGCCGCTGCCGGCGGAGATTCGCCGGGTGTCAATCCCAGCCGGACAACCCCTGGAGAGCATCGGCCTCTACTTCATGGATCTGGCAACGGGGAAGCTTGACGCCTGGCTGCCCCCGACCGGTGAGTATACCATGCCGTCCATCATCCTGACATCCTCGGACGACGAGCGTTGGATTCTGGCCACAACCCAGACCCAGACCGAGGGTCACCTGATTCGGCGGAGCGACGGCGCCGCCTTCCGCTACGACCCCCGGCAGGTACAGCTGACGATGGGGCCGGGCGTGATGCTGGCCCGGCCCGCCCAGTGGGAGTCCGGCGGCATGGGGCGCAACTGCGCCCTGCTGGATGGCAACACCAAGGTGCTATCTACCTTTGCCGTCGGCGGCGGCTGCACGCAGAATCAGCAGGTGCTCTTCAGCCCTGATGGCAAGCGGCTGGCCGTGGCCCATGGAGACGGCGGCCTTTCCGTCTCGCTGGTTTCGGCGGCGACGGGGGCGATCAGGGAACTGGGGCCGTTCACGGCGCCTGCCGGGCAGCAACTGTTGTCGACCCGGATGACGGCCGTTCCCGGCACCGGCGACCTGCTGGTGCATCTCGCGCTGGCGGATGCCAAGGACTACGGCAAGCAGGCGAGTATTCTTCGGCGCTACTCGTGGGACGGCGAACTTCGGGCGGAAAAGCAATTCTCCGGGACCTTCGGCGGCATCTCGCCCGACGGATCTCTGATTGCCATCCACGAATCGCTGAGCGGCCGCCTGGGCCAGGCGCTGGCGATCCATGATTGGAGCGCCGACCGCCCGCGCTTCCGGGTGGCCGGGGGCCATGGCGCCCAGTGGCTGGCCGACAGCAGGGCGGTGCTGACGGGTACCTTCAGGGGTTACAGGCTGGTCTCGGCGGCCGGCGAGATGGTCATCGGCCCCGGGACCTGGGGCGACACGTTCCGCCCCTTCGACTCGCTGATCCCTTCCCCGGACGACGCCAACCTCTTCCTGGCCGCGGGCGTTGTGATCGATCGCCAGGGCCAGACCAGGCAGCAAGCGCTCATCACTGATGCCAAGAATCTACGAATCACGCAGGCAAGTTGGGGGCCCACTGCCAGGTCGATCCACTTTACGGTCCAGCCCAACTTTGGCAAGGGCTATGACGCAGACTTCTCTTTCTATATCGGCCCGAACGTGCAGCGCCCGCCCTACCCGGAGCAGTTCCCGCTCCAGGTGGAGGATGCCAAGGGCGAGTGCCTCAACCTTCGGGCTGAAGCCGCCGAGGGGGCGAAGGTGGTCCGGTGCCTGCCGACCGGGACCAGACTGTCCGTTCCCGTTCAGGAGAATGGTGAGCCCTTCGTGAACTATGGGGGCCAGCGGGTCTGGCTCCAGGTGGGAACTGAGAAGGGCGAGATGGGCTGGGTTGCGATCGATACCAAGAGCGTTTCGTACGCGAAATAAGGTCAGGCCCCGTGCCACCTGGCACTGGGTCTTCAGGTTGCTGACAGAATGGTCCGAGCGTGCACAGGCCGTATGGGTATGCAATCCTGTCCGTTAGTGAGGGAAGCATGATGCGGTGACTTTTTCCCAAGAGCAGCTCAGACCAATTGGGCGCAGAGGACGGCGCCGAGGCCCAGGTCCAGGTCCAGCCCCAAAAATCCGCGATCTGCCCCGGAATCCGCGTGATCAGCGTAATCCGCAGCAACATCAAATGAAGCCCTCAGAAAAAGCCCAGCAAAAAGCGGCGCCAGGGGATCACTCCCTGGCGCCGCAACGTACGCTACGCATGCCCCAAGCCTTTCTCCGGCGCCGAATCCCAGGTCCCCATCCGCCCCCCGTGCGGGGCCAGCACCCGGTCGACCAGGGTCTGCACCACATGCCTGTCCATCTGCGAAGCGAAGTAGCACCGGGCCATCCGGCCCAGCTCCGGGTCGTGCCGCTCCACATAGGTCAGCAGCCGCTTCGGCTTATCGCCCCACAGCCGGTTCAGGGCGCAATAGGCCTCCAGGCACTGCTGCACCAGCAGGGCGCCCAGCAGCCGCTCATCGGCGGGCTGTCCGGCCACATCCTCCAGATCGTTCGCCAGATCGGTCAGCCGGTACCGCCACCGATCTACCTCGAACGTCGACAGTGCCGGCGGACCCTGCTCCACCCGACTGCGGGCCAGGGCACACAGTTCGGCGACGGCACCATGCGGGTCGCACAACGCCTGCCCGGTAGCGAAAGCATGTAAAATCACCACATTCCCCTTCTCGACACGCTCCTGCCAGAACGAGTGCGGGGCAAAATGGACCTCCGCTTCCACTCCGGCATACCGCCGCAGCGAAATGCGAGGTCCCTCGGCGCTGATCACATACAGATCCAGGTCCGAAGTCGGCCCCGCCGTGCCGGTCGCTGCCGACCCAAAAAAGAGAATACCCTCCACCCCGTCGGTGGCCTGGAGCTCTGCGCATGCAAGATCCAGTGCTGATTGATAGCGCCAGGGCATATTATCTGTCCCCCCGTATATCGGTATATCCCATTTCGGTGGCCAGGCCATCAACCGGGATATCATGCGGATCCTTCGGCAGGCCCTCCACGACCTGACATTCATAAGCCAGGCCGGCCAGCCGCGCGTGCCCCATCATCGGCAGCAGCCGGTCGTAATAGCCTCCGCCGTAGCCCAGCCGGCCCCCGGTCCGGTCAAATGCGACCCCCGGCACCACTACCAAATCGACCTCCGCCGGCGTCACCACGGGCCACTCGGGCCGCGGCTCCATGATTCCGTAGGCGCCCCGGGCCAGAGCCGCCTGATTGCCGCTGTAAGCGTGGAGCACCAGGCCCCGGGGCTCCTTCACGACCCGGGGGAGCACCAACCCCTTGCCCGCCGTAACAGCCGCTTCGGCGATGCGCTCCGTCCCCACTTCGCCCCGGAAGGCGATGTAAATCAGAATCTGGTGCGCCGCAGCGAAGGCAGGCGAGCCAATCAGTGCTTCTTGCGCGGCCAGCGAGCGCCGCTCCCGCTCATCCGGCGCCAGCGACTGCCGCCGCGCCAACATCTCTGTTCGCAGTTGCTGCTTCTCCATGGGGATGATAAGGACCGGGCCGCGGCCCGGTCCAACTCCTTTACTCAACGATTTCCGAGAAATGCACAACCGTCACCGTGGAGTCCAGGGTGATCGGGCTTTTGTAGATCTGGCTGAGAAATTCAACCGCATCTTGCGAAGTCTGCATTTCTGGGTTCTCACCTTGCAGGTCCTCGAGGGATAAATCTCGAATTTGTTTCACCTTCACCTGATCGATGACTGCGGTGAAGACCTTTTTGCGGGGCTTGAACTTATCGCCATAGGTGACCAGCACGACATCGCCGTCCTGGTACTTGTAGGTTTTGTCGCCCAGGCGAATGGTACAGGTCTTATCCCGGCTGACCAAGAAACCGTGGTATACCGAGGAATAAAAGTTCAGTGCCCGCATTTTGGCCCTCCTATCGCAATGATTCCTTGTCGCAAACAGCGGCGCATGCCTGGAATTCTACTATAGTCGCTCTACTTCCTGTTGTAAAGCGCAGGAAGCCGTGCCGAGACCCGCCCATGCACCGTCAAATAGATGAACAGGGCTGAGACCCATCCAGGTCAGAGCCCCGTTCGCTTATCACCATACCACAAGTTCCCTGAAATTTCAAGTCTGTGACGATACGCTCATTTACGATAAACTAGGCAGGCCATTTATGGAACCTGTTGGATCTTGGGGGGGCTGACGGTGGGAAAGCGAAAGGCATCTGATCAGGTGACGGAGTCCCTGGCCGGGTGGGCGGACCATAAAGCAGAGGCAGGGGTTGCCGGGGTGGAAGAGACCGACCTGTCAGAAACGGAACCGGCCGAAGTCCCGCTGCTTCGTGGTGGCGACCCTGTCGCCGACACCGCCGAACCCGACGCTGCCGAACCCGACGAGCCGCTCATCGACGCCGAAGAGCCGGACCTCGACCTCTCCGTTCCCGACGGCGCCGGCAGCACAGACGACCCCGTCAGGCAGTATTTAATGGAGATCGGGCGCGTGCCCCTCCTCTCCGCCGCCGACGAAGTCGAACTGGCCAAGCGCATCGAACAGGGCGACGCCGAAGCAAGCCGGCACCTCATGGAAGCAAACCTCAGGCTGGTGGTCAGCATCGCCCGCCGTTATGTGGGGCGGGGCATGCTCTTTCTCGACCTGATTCAGGAAGGGAACCTCGGTCTGCTCAAGGCGGTCGAAAAGTTCGACTACCGCCGCGGGTTCAAGTTCTCCACCTACGCCACGTGGTGGATCAAGCAGGCCATTACGCGGTCGATCGCCGACCAGGCCCGCACCATCCGCATTCCTGTGCACATGGTGGAGACGATCAACAAGTTGGTGCGCGTCACCCGCCAGCTAATTACGGACCTGGGGCGCGACCCGCTGCCCGAAGAGGTCGCCGAGGCGATGGAGGTTTCAGTGGAGCGGCTGCTGGAAATCCAGAAGATCGCCCAGGAGCCCGTCTCGCTTGAAACGCCGATCGGCGAAGAGGCCGATTCGCATCTGGGCGACTTTATCGAAGACAGCCAGGCCCCGGCCCCGGCCGATGCCGCCGACTACCGCATGCTGCGTGAGCAGCTGGGCGAAGCGCTGGAGAGCCTGTCGCCCCGTGAGGAGAAGGTGCTGCGGCTCCGCTTCGGCCTGGAAGATGGACGAGCCCGCACCCTGGAAGAGGTCGGGCACGCCTTCGGCGTCACCCGCGAGCGCATCCGGCAGATCGAGGCGAAGGCGCTGCGCAAACTGCGCCATCCCACCCGCAGCAAGAAGCTGAAGGATTTCCTGGATTGAGATCGAACGCTCCCCCTCGGCGGTTTCCTGCCAAGGGGGAGTTTTTTCGTGCTGGCGTTGAACCTGCCAGGGCTCGTTCGGGTATAAAAGGTGAGTCGAACAAAGGAGCTATTGCAGATGATCGATCACTTTCAGGCCCAGGTAGAGCCCCATCTGCCGGCGGCCTACCGGACTGCAGCCCTGATTCTCCTCGACCGGGACCTGGCCAGGGATGCTGTGCAGGAAGCGCTGCTGCGTGCCTACCGCTCCCGCGACCGACTGAAACCCGGGGCGCCGGTCTGGCCCTGGCTCCACCGGCTCGTCGTGAACGAATCGCTGCGCCTGGCGGGCCGCCGGCGTCGCCAGCCCTTGCTGCTGGCCGAGTGGCCCGAGCTGCCGGCCGGCGCCCCAGGCCCCGAGACCACGCTGCTCGCCAGGGAGACCCGGGACCGAATTTGGCAGGCTCTTAGCGGGCTGAGCGAGGCGCATCGGACGGTGCTGGTGCTCCGGTACTATCAGGAGCTCTCCGAGCAGGAGATGGCCGAGGTGCTGGGAATCAGCCCGGGCACGGTCAAGTCCCGGCTCCACCACGCCCGGCGCCTGCTGGAGGCGCATCTGACCCGTGACGAAGCCACGCCGGTCCTGCAGGGGAGGGTTGACCATGTCTGAGCAGCAGTTGGCCCGGGTCCTGCATGAGGCTGCGGTTCGCATTGAGGTCCCGTCCGATCTCTTCCCCCGGGAGCGGCTGCTGGCCGAGGGAGAAGTTCAGGGCCACCCGGTCCCCCGCTGGCTGGCGGCCGTCAGCCAGCCCTCCCCCCCCGGCGCCCGGCGCCGCTGGCCCCTCGCCGTGGCCGTTGCCGCAGCGCTCATCCTGGCCGTCACGGGCTTCACCCCCCTGGGCCGGGCCGCCGTCCAGAAGCTAGGCGAAGTCTTCATGGCCTTCCGGGTGCAGGAGATGGCACCCGCCGAGTGGGAGGAGATCATGAGCCACGCCCCTGAACTCCCGGCAGACTGGAAGCCGATTCAGCCCGGCGAGGTGCGCACCCACCCGGCCCCTCCGGAGACGTTCCGGAAACCGGACATCAGCCGAGGGTTCACGGTCCAGACGCTGCAAGAGCAACTTGCTAACCGCCCGTGGCCGATTCCCACCTACATGCCGCCGTCACCCCAGCAACTGGCCGTGGTCCATGAACACTACGACGTCTACGATGAACCGGAGACCATCATGCTCAACCTGCCGTACAAGGTCACCTATCGCGGCAAGGAGCACGAGGTCTGGCTCAGTATCGTACGGGTCGTCCGTGAGTATGACACACTGCCCACCTTTGCCCCCGACCAGACTGTCCAGGTCCCGCCCGGCGCCCTGGAGGTCGTTCAGGCGGTCGAAGTGAAGGGAATAACAGCCACCGCCTATCGCAACGACGAATTCTGGACGATCGAGTGGTACCCGCCGAATATCGAACGCTCCAAGTACTGGTCCCGCTCCTACATCCGCAGCACACTGCCCCTTGAGGAGATCATCAAGACCCTCGAATCCCTTCCCTCCTGGGACTGACAGGAAGGCGGCCCTCCTGCCTGAGCATCGCTCGAGCAGGAGGGCCGTCGCCGCTATAACCGCTTCATCAGCGCCCTGGCCGCCTTACGCACCACGCCCCGCTCATGGCCCTGGTACTGCTCGGCCAGCGGTAACAACTCCCCCGCCAGCCCCGGCGCAGCCGCCAGAGCCTTCGCCAGCCCGTCCAGGGCCCGGCCGGCATGCTTGCCCCCGGCCGCGGTCAACGCCTGCCGCAAGTAGGGCAGGGCCTGCTCCGCCGCCTCCGGCCCGCGGCCTGCATAGTTGCCCAGCGCCTCGGTCGCGTAGTCCCGCACGATTACGCTGGAGTCCGAAGCCAGCAATTCCCCGAGCCTGGGCAGCAACGGAAAGATCACCTCCGGCCGCAGCACCGCCACCAGGGCCAACGCATGCATCGCCTCCCAGCGGACCCGGGTCGTCTGATGCCCGAGCAACGGCACCAGGCGCTCGGCAAACGGCGCGACCAATCCAGGCGCCACCTGTGCCACCATGGTCATCACTTCAGCCGCATCACCCAGAACAGCCGCATCCTTGTGTCCCAGCCCGAAGGCCACATCTTCCAGCAGCGCCGGGTTCGCCAGGCAACGCCCTGCGGCGTCTCTGTTCGCCGCCTCGCTCCGTTGCCCAATCTGCGACGACAGCGGCCCCAGTTCATCCACCGACATCCACCTCCCAAAAAGGGCGAAAAGGGGCGGTCGCCCGCGCACAGGCAACCGCCCCAGGGGAGCGTCTACTTCATCCCCAGGAAGCCCTCGAGCCACTCCGTCGAGAACTGGCCCGCCCGGAAATCTTCCGCGTGCAGAATCCGCTGGTGGACGGGAATCGTCGTCT